>NZ_BAABJQ010000031.1:0-110481 GCF_039543385.1 Rugosimonospora acidiphila | reverse complement strand
CTGCCGGAGTTCCCGGCCGGCCAGGTGGTCGACGACGAGGTGGTAGCGCTGATCACCGAGGCGCTGGCCGACGTGTGCGGCTCGGTGCGCAAGCGGGTCGAGCACACCGACGAGCTGGACCCGGCGAGTCAGGACCTCCTCATCGGCGTGCTGCGCACGCTGGAGCAGCAGCACTGGATGTTCGCCGCGCAGAAGGTCGACTGACCCGTTCCGGCGGCCCGCCCGGCGACACCGCCGGGCGGGCGGTCGGGCCGGCGGGGGGCGCGTCGGGCCCGACCCGGGCACGCGGGGTGCGGCGGTGACCGGTGGCCCACCCTCGCCGATCGACCGGCTGGACGCCCAACTGATCGCGCTGCTCGCCGAGGAGCCCCGCATCGGGGTGCTGGAGTGCGCCCGCCGGCTGCGGGTGGCCCGGGGGACGGTACAGGCCAGGCTCGACAAGCTGACCGGCCGCGGCGTGATCCGCGGCTTCGGCCCGGACGTCGTGCCGGCCGCCCTCGGGTACGGGGTGACCGCGTTCGTCACCCTGGAGATCTCCCAGAGCCGGGGCCACGATCCGGTCTCCACGCACCTGGGCACCATCCCCGAGGTGCTGGAGGTGCACACCATCACCGGCTCGGGCGACCTGCTGTGCCGGATAGTGGCCAGGTCCAACGCGGACCTGCAGCGGGTGATCGACCAGGTGGTGTCGTACCACGGCATCGTCCGGGCCGCGACGATCATCGCGTTGGCCGAGCAGATCCCGTACCGCACGCTCCCGCTGGTACACGCCGCCGCCGGGGGTCGGTTGAGCCCCGGCTAAAGCCGCATACCGGGGCGACACGGCCTTGATCGGGTACGCCGGGGCCTCCCGGTGCGCGGCTACGGTGTGCGGGTGGCGAAGGGCCGGGGCGTCAGGGGTTTCGTGGGTTTCCTCGCCCTGCTCGGGATCGTCGGGCTGGTCGTCGTCTACTCGCTGGTCACCGGCTGGAAGGTGCTGCCCGACACCGGCAACTGGTTCACCAAGCTGTCGTCCTCTCTGACCGCGCTGAGCAAGCCGAAGCCGACCTGGCAGACCAGCGTCGGTGACCAGCCCGAGGTGGCCGTGGCCGGCGACGGCGCCGTAGTGGTGATCTCGGACGGCGGCGTCGAGGCGCACCGGATGTCCAACGGCGAAAAGATCTGGCATCGGAACGCGGCCTGGGCGGGCGTCGGTGGCTCCGGCGACAACATCGTGATCCTCGGCCACACCGGCCGCAAGCACGGGTACGACGCGGTCGCCGCCGACACCGGCGCCGTCGAATGGACCAACTCATCGGCCATCGCGGTGTGGACCTACACCGATCTGATCCTCGACCTGACCTGTCCGGCCGACAACTCCTGTGACCTGACCGCGCGGTCGCCGGCCACCGGCGCGGCGCGCTGGAAGACCCGGCTCGCGGGCAGGGCCCAGCGGCTGGCCGGGGCGAACACCGCGCTGTCCAGCCCCCGGCCGTTCGACGGCACGATCCAGCCGCCGCAGCCGGCCCCGCCCCTGCTCGGCTTCCCGATCGACAGCCAGATCCAGGTGGTGGCGTCCGCCAGCGGCCGGCGCCTGCACACCTACGAGCCGACCAAGGACACCCGGATGGTGGTGGCCGGCAACCGGGTGGTGGAGAGCACCGCCGTGCTGCGCGACGGCAGTTGCCGGTACACCGTCCAGGGGCGGGACCCGGACGGCGACCGGCAGGTCTGGCAGCGCAGCGGGTACGACCTGAAGACCTCCTCGGGGGTGGCCTGCGAGCAGCGCGAGGACCCGTTGGGCGGGGGCGGCCTGCTGGAGGCCGTCGGCCCGGACAACCGCGAGGTGCTGCTGAGTTCGACCACCGGCGCCCCGGTGTACAAGCTCGCCGCCGGTGACACCACGGTGGCCACCGACGGACGGGTGGCGCTGGTGCGCACGGCCGACGGCAAGGCAGTCCGGGCGGTGTCCCTGAGTGGCGGGGCGAGCCTGTGGACCCGGGATTGCGACAAGTCGATCAAGGTCGACTTCGCCTCCGGTGTGGCGTTGTTCACCGACGCGGGACAGGGCACCCTCGTCGCGCTGTCGAGTTCGGGCGGCACGCTGATCGATGTGAAGAGCGGGGCGACGCTCCTCGGGTACGCCCAGAACGGGCTGGTCATCCACATCGGGCTGCGGGTCGGACTGGTCACCTACGGCAGCTCCACCCGCTGAGCGCCGGCCGCGGGATCGCCCGATCCGCCCGAGTGACCCGCGAGTAGATTGGCCACCGTGCCGGAATTCGTGTATGCGCCGCTGCTGCCGCTGGGTGAAGACAAGACCGAGTACCGCCTGCTGACCACCGAGGGCGTCGAGGTGGTCGACGGGCCGGGCGGGAGGCGATTCCTCACCGTGGCGCCCGAGGCGCTGACCCTGTTGACCGACACGGCCATGCACGACATCGCGCACTTCCTGCGCCCGGCTCACCTGACCCAGCTCCGGTCGATCCTCGACGATCCGGCCGCGTCGCCGAACGACCGGTACGTGGCGCTGGACCTGCTACGCAACGCGAACATCGCGGCCGGCGGGGTGCTGCCGATGTGCCAGGACACCGGCACGGCGATCGTGATGGGCAAGCGTGGCCGGTACGTGCTGACCGACGGCACCGACGAGGAGGCCATCGCCCGGGGCGTGTTCGACGCGTACACCCGGCTGAACCTCCGGTACTCGCAGCTGGCCCCGCTGACCATGTGGGACGAGAAGAACACCGGATCGAACCTGCCCGCACAGGTCGAGATCTACGCAGGCGACGCGCATCCGGACAGCTACGAGTTCCTGTTCATGGCCAAGGGCGGCGGCTCGGCCAACAAGTCGTACCTCTACCAGGAGACCAGGGCGCTGCTGAACCCCACGCGGATGATGCAGTTCCTGGAGGAGAAGTTGCGCCTGATCGGTACCGCGGCCTGCCCGCCGTACCACCTGGCCATCGTGATCGGCGGCACCAGCGCCGAGTTCGCGCTCAAGACGGCCAAGTACGCCTCGGCCAAGTACCTGGACAACCTGCCCACCGAGGGCTCGATGAGCGCGCACGGCTTCCGGGACCTGGAGCTGGAGGCGCAGGTGCTGGAGCTGACCCGGCAGTTCGGCATCGGCGCCCAGTTCGGCGGCCGGTACTTCTGCCACGACGTGCGGGTCGTCCGGCTGCCCCGGCACGGGGCGTCCTGCCCGGTCGCGATAGCGGTGTCCTGCTCGGCGGACCGGCAGGCGCTGGCCCGCATCACGCCCGAGGGAGTCTTCCTCGAGCAGTTGGAGACCGACCCGGCCCGGTTCCTGCCGGACGTCGAGCTCGACCAGGGGCCGGTCGTCAAGGTGGATCTGAATCGGCCGATGAGCGAGATCCGCGAAGAGCTGTCCCGGTATCCGGTCAAGACCCGGCTTTCACTGACCGGTTCGCTGGTCGTGGCGCGTGACATCGCTCACGCGAAAATCGCCGAGCGGCTGGACGCGGGCGAGCCCATGCCGGACTACCTGCGCGACCACGCGGTGTACTACGCCGGGCCGGCGAAGACCCCCGACGGGTACGCCAGCGGCAGCTTCGGCCCGACCACCGCCGGCCGGATGGACTCCTACGTGGAGAAGTTCCAGGCGGCCGGTGGCTCCCTGGTCATGCTGGCCAAGGGCAACAGGTCCGCGCAGGTCACTCGCGCCTGTCAGGAACACGGCGGCTTTTATCTCGGCTCGATCGGCGGCCCGGCGGCCCGGCTCGCCCAGGACTGCATCACCCACGTCGAGGTGCTGGAGTATCCGGAACTCGGCATGGAAGCGATCTGGAAGATTGACGTCGTCGACTTCCCCGCATTTATCGTCGTCGACGACAAGGGCAACGATTTCTTCGCGGAGACGAGTAAGCCGGTACTCACCGTCGGTCGACGTGTCTAACATGTGACCAGTTCACCGGTTGTACCTCAGCGTCGAATCGATTGACAATAGCGCCCGTGTCGCAGCCCCCGTACTCCTATGGCCCGACGAATGATCCTGGGCAACAGCAGCCCGTAGATCCCTATCAGCCCAGCGCGGCCCCGACGTATCCAGACCCGACCTACCAGGACCCGAACCAGCAGCCCGCCGGCGGATACCCACCGGCCGCCGGTGTCCCGGCCGGTCAGCCGTATCCGTCGCAGCCGTTCTCCGGGGCGCCGGTCCAGTCGCAGCCCTACTCGGCGCAGCCCTACTCGCCCGGACCGAGCTACGCCGGGCAGCAGCCGGGCTACGCGGATCCGGCGCAGGCCGGTTACCCGGGTCAGCAGCCTGGCTATGCGGATCCGGCGCAGGGCGGCTATCCGGGTCAGCAGCCTGGCTATGCGGATCCGGCGCAGGGCGGCTATCCGGGTCAGCAGCCTGGCTATGCGGATCCGGCGCAGGGCGGTTACCCGGGTCAGCAGCCTGGCTATGCGGATCCGGCGCAGGGCGGCTATCCGGGTCAGCAGCCTGGCTATGCGGATCCGGCGCAGGGCGGTTACCTGGGTCAGCAGCCGGGCTACCCCGGCGCGCCGCAGGGGTACCCGGGGGCGCAGCCGTCGTACCCGGGCCAGCAGCCGGGCTACCCGGGTGCCCCGCAGGGCTACCCCGGATACCCGGGCTACCCGGCGCAGCCACCCAAGAGCAACCGGACCGGTCTCATCGTCGGGATCGTCGCCGCGCTGGTGGTGGTGGTAGTGGGCGGTGGCATCGGCGCCGCCTTCGCGTTCAGCCACGGCCACGGCGGCACCTCGAAGGCCGGTGGTGCGACGCACTCCGGCGACCTGCGCGACTACCTGGTCACGATGCCGTCGGCCGCGCAGAAATGCGAGGACGAAGAGGGCACCAACGAGGTCCTGAGCCTCGACCAGGCCGCGCAGCTCAGCGACAACGCCGACGCCCGCAAGTCCGAGCTGCAGAAGTTCGGGTTCAAGACCGGGGCGGCCCGTTGCTGGGTGAACTCCGACGACTCCTCCGTCGACATCCGGCTCTACCAGTTCGGTTCGTCCACCGACGCCAAGGGCTTCTTCGACGAGGACATCGACGGGACGAGCAGCGCGTACGACGCCGCCAACAAGGCCGACGTGGCGGGAGTTCCGGACGCGAAGTCGTTCGCCACCCCGGACAAGGACGACCAAGGGTTCGTCCAGGCGCTCGAGATCGGGCTCAACGGTGACGTCGTGATGGTGGTTGTGACCAACCAGCACGCGCCGCTGTCTCTCGATTCGGCGAACGACCTGCTCAAGCAGGAGTACCAGAAGCTGTAACGGGGCGACGGGCGGCCGTCCTCGGGGCCGCCCGCCCTGGCCCGTTCGCCTGGCCCGCCACGCTGCCCCAGCCACTCCGCGCCGGCCGCTCCTCCTGGCCGACGCGGCCGCCGGGAGGTCGAAATGCGCTGGTCAGGGGTGGCGCCGGTCTCCACCGCTGGCCGCGCGCGGGCGGGCCGGTGCAGGATGAAGCCATGGTCGAATACCGCGTCGAGCGCGACACCATGGGCGAGGTCAAGGTACCGGCGGATGCGCTGTGGCGGGCGCAGACCCAGCGGGCAGTGGAGAATTTCCCGATCTCCGGCGGTGGCCTCGAACGGGCCCACATCGTCGCGCTGGCCGAGATCAAGGCGTCCGCCGCGCACGCCAACGCCGCGCTCGGGGTGATCCCGGAGGCCGTGTCCGAGGCGATCCAGGCGTCCGCCCAGGAGATCATCGACGGGGCGCACCACGACCAGTTCCCGGTGGACGTGTTCCAGACCGGCTCCGGTACCTCCTCGAACATGAACATGAACGAGGTGCTGGCCACGCTCGCCGCCCGCCGGCTCGGTGAGCCCGTCCACCCAAACGACACCGTGAACGCCTCGCAGTCGTCCAACGACGTCTTCCCGTCGTCGATCCGGCTGGCCGCCACGGCCTCGGCGACCCGGGACCTGGTGCCGGCGCTGGAGCACCTGGCCGCCACGCTGGACGTGAAGGTCGGCGAGTGGGCGGACGTGGTGAAGTCGGGCCGTACCCACCTGATGGACGCCACCCCGATCACGCTGGGCCAGGAGTTCTCCGGGTACGCGGCCCAGGTCCGGTACGGCCTCGAGCGGCTGCGCGCGGCGCTGCCCCGGCTCGCCGAACTGCCGCTCGGCGGCACCGCCGTGGGCACCGGCATCAACACGCCCCGGGACTTCGCCCGGCTGGCCATCGAGCGACTGGCGCAGCGCACCGGACTTCCGGTCACCGAGGCACGCAACCACTTCGAGGCGCAGGGGGCGCAGGACGCGCTGGTGGAGCTGTCCGGGCAACTGCGCACCATCGCCGTGGGCCTACACAAGATCGCCGGGGACATCCGGTGGATGGGCTCCGGTCCGACGGCCGGCCTGGCCGAACTGCGCATCCCGGACCTGCAGCCGGGTTCGTCGATCATGCCCGGCAAGGTGAACCCGGTGGTGTGCGAGGCGGTGCGGCAGGTCGCCGCCCAGGTGATCGGCAACGACGCGGCGGTCGCGTTCGCCGGCTCGCAGGGCGAGTTCGAACTCAACGTGATGCTGCCGGTGATGGCCCGCAACACGCTGGAGTCGGTGCGGCTGCTGGCGGCGGTGAGCCGGCTGTTCGCCGACAAGTGCGTGGCGGGCCTGACCGCCGACGAGCGGCGGACCCGCGAGTACGCGGAGAGCTCCCCGGCGATCGTGACGCCGATGAACCGGTACGTGGGCTACGACGAGGCGGCGGCGATCGCCAAACAGGCGCTGGCGTCCCGTACCACGATCCGGGAGGCGGCACTCGCCCGGGGACACGACGACCTCGATCTAGAAGAAATCCTCGACGTGCTGCGGATGACTGGTCGATGATCGGGGTACCCATTGACCCGTGCTGATTGTGACCGTTGAGAATCTTCCCGGGTACCAGATCAGGGGCCTGATCGGCGAGGTGGTCGGAGTGACCGCCCGCCCGCAGAACAAGTTCACCGAGGGCGTCCGCTCGCTGTCCGGCAGCCTCTCCGAGGCCGGGGAGCAGTACCTGATAGCGGGGCGCCGTGAGGCGGTGGAGCGGATGGCGTACCACGCCCGTAGCGCGGGCGCGAACGCCGTGATCGGTATGCGCTTCGACCACCGGGTCGTCTCCCCGAACTGGGTCGAGATCTGCGCGTACGGCACCGCGGTCGTGGCGGTGGCGGTCCGCGCCGCCCTGCCCGGTCCGCGCCGGGCCACGGCGCGCCGGATGGCCTCCCGGCCGGAGGCCCCACCGCCGGCGCTGTACGAGACGATCCTGGAAGAGGAGACGAACTCGCCCTGAGCCGCTACGCCTGGCCGGGCGCCAGGGCCCGGCTGGTGGCGGCCGCGGCCGCGATGACCGCTGGCCCGACGACTGGCGCGTCGAGCGCGGCCAGCGCGACCACGCCGACGCTCGCCTCCAGGCCCGGCACGCCGATCACCGGGGCGGCGATGCCGTACGCGCCGGCCTGCAGCTGACCGGTGGTCTCGACCCAACCGGACTCTCCCCGCCGACCGGCGAGGATCGCCAGGCCCGCCCGCGCCCTGATCGAGCCGGTGCCGGGAGCCCGTCCGGTAGGCGACGTGCAGTGGGTCCAGCTCGGCTCCACCACGGCCAGCGCCACGGCCTCTCCGGTCGCCGCCGGTGCCCCGCCGGCACCGGCCAGGTATCCGGACGACCGCGAACCTGGATGGCCGCTACCCTTTGGGGGTGACCCTACGGCTGTACGACAGCGCCACCCGGACGGTGCGGGATTTTGTCCCGCGGACTCCCGGTCAGGTCGGCATGTACCTGTGTGGCCTCACCGTGCAGTCCGGCCCTCACATCGGTCACCTCCGCTCCGGTGTGAACAACGACGTGCTGCGTCGCTGGCTGATGCGCTCCGGCTTCAAGGTCACCATGGTCCGCAACATCACGGACATCGACGACAAGGTGCTGGCCAAGTCGATCGAGCAGAGTGAGCCGTTCTGGGCCATCGCATACCGCAACGAGCTCGTGCTCGGCGCCGCCTACCGGGCGCTGAACGTGCTGTCGCCGACCTATGAGCCCCGGGCGACCGGGCACATCCCGGAAATGCACCAGCTGATCGGGCAGCTCATCGAGGGCGGCCACGCCTACCCGGCCACCGACGGCTCCGGCGACGTGTATTTCGACGTCCGTTCATACCCCGACTACGGCGAGCTGTCCGGGCAACGGCCCGATGCCATGGAGCCGGCCGCCGACGCGCCGGCCCGGGCCAAGCGGGACCCGGTGGACTTCGCGCTGTGGAAGGGCGAGCGCTCCGACGAGCCGGCGGAGGCCTACTGGCCGAGCCCGTGGGGGCGGGGCCGGCCCGGCTGGCACATCGAGTGCTCGGCGATGTGCTGGCGGTACCTCGGCGCCGAGTTCGACATCCACGGCGGCGGGCTCGACCTGCTGTTCCCGCACCACGAGAACGAGGTCGCCCAGTCCCGCGCGGCCGGCCTTCCGTTCGCCCGGTACTGGGTGCACAACGGCCTGCTCAATCTGGGCGCGACCAAGATGAGCAAGTCGCTGGGCAACGTGATCGACCTGGACGCGCTGATGAGCCTGGGCGTGCGCCCGGCCGAGGTGCGCTATTACCTGGCCCAGCCGCACTACCGATCGGTCATCGACTTCTCCGAGGCAGCCCTGCAGGAGGCGGCCACCGCGTACCGGCGGGTCGAGAGCTTCGTCGTCCACGCCGTGGAGCGGGTCGGCGCCGTCGAGCCGGGTGAGCTGCCGGCCGAGTTCGTCGAGGCGATGGACGACGACCTGAACACCTCGCGCGCCCTGGCCGTGCTGCACGACGCGGTCCGGCTGGGCAACGCCGCGCTGGCCGCGGACGAGGATGTCAAGGAGCCGCTGGCCCGGGTGCGGGCCATGCTGGACACGTTCGGCCTGGATCCGCTGGAGGCTCACTGGTCCGGCGCCGCCGCCGGTGGTGCCGCCGACGACCTCACGTCCACAGTGGACGCCTTGGTGCAGCTCGCCCTGCAGCAACGAGAACTCGCCCGTACCCGGCGCGACTGGACGGCCGCCGACGCGGTACGCGACCAGTTGAGGCAGGCCGGAGTAATTGTCGAAGACACACCCCACGGACCACGTTGGAGCATCGCAAATGGCCGGTAATTCACAGCGTCGCGGACGGCGCGTCACGCCCAAGAAGGGCGCGACCGTCGGATCGGGCGGCAAGCGCCGTGCCGGCCTGAAGGGCAGGGGTCGCACCCTGCCGGCGGACGAACGCCCCTGGCACAAGGGATACTCGGGCGACGAGCCGCTGCCCGAGCGCACCGCCTGGAAGCAGGACAAGGAGCGCCGGGCCGCCGCGGCGAAGGGCCGCGCACCCAAGATTGGCCAGCCGGGCACCAAGCCCACCACCACCGGTAAGAAGGCGCAGACGCCCGCGCGCAAGCCAGGTCCCCGGGTCGCACCGGGCCGCCGGTCGGCACCGGCCAAGGACGCGCCCGAGCTGCTCGTCGGCCGCAACCCGGTGGTCGAGGCGCTGCGCACGAACGTGCCGGGCACCACGCTGTACCTGGCGCAGGGGCTGGACTCGGACGACCGGATCAGGGAGTCCGTGCGCACCGCGGCCGACCGGGGCATCCCGGTACTGGAGATCACCCGGGCCGAGCTGGACCGGATGACCGGTGGCGTGCTGCACCAGGGCATCGGGCTGTCGGTGCCGGCGTACGCGTACGAGCCCTTCGAGGACCTGCTGGCCGCGGCCCTTGAGGCGACACCGCCCCTGCTGGTCGCGCTGGACGGGATGACCGACCCGCGCAACCTGGGTGCGGTGGTGCGCTCGGCGGCTGCCTTCGGCGCGCAGGGCGTCGTCATCCCGGAGCGACGCGCGGCCGGCATGACGGCCACGGCGTGGCGCACCAGCGCCGGCGCGGCGGCCCGAGTCCCGATCTCGCAGGTGACCAACCTGACCCGGACGCTCAAGCGGTGCCAGGAAGAGGGCTTCATGGTCGCCGGGCTGGACGCCGACGGAGAAACTCCGCTGCACGAGCTGGAGGCCGCGACCGGACCGCTCGTGGTGGTGGTCGGTTCGGAGGGCCGGGGCCTGTCGCGACTGGTCGGGGAGACCTGCGACCTGTCGGTGAGCATCCCGATGGCGTCCGCGGTGGAGTCGCTGAACGCCTCGGTGGCGGCCGCGGTGGCGCTGGCCGAGGTGGCCCGGCGCCGGCTGGCCGGAGACTAGCCGGGCTCGTTGTGGACAGCCGGCCGGCCGTGGACCCGCCGGGCTGGCCGGCGCCGGCGGGCTCGAAGCACCGCCGGCGCCGCCCGTTCAGCCCTTGGCGTCGCGAATCTCGGTGAGGTACCGGCCGCGGTCGCCGGCCTTGCTGCCGCCGACGCGGTACTCGTTGGCCACCATGTCGAGCAGCTCCTCGGCCGAGGTCTCGCTGGTCTTCTTGTCGAACGTGATCTCGCCGTGCTGCAAAAGGTTGACCCGGTCGCAGACGTCGAGCACCTGGGTGTAGTTGTGCGCGATCAGGATGATCGACAGGTCGCCGCGGGACCGGAGCATCGAGATCAGGTCGAGGATGATGCCGCCCTCCTTGGCCCCCATGGCGGCCAGCGGCTCATCCAACAACAGGATCCGTGCGTCGGAGTAGACCGACCGGGCCACCGCGATGGCCTGCCGCTGCCCGCCCGACAGGTTGGCCACCTCGGCGTTGATCGACGGGATGTTGATGCCGATGTCGTCGAGGTACCTGCGGGCGTTGCGGCGCATCAGCCCCTTGCGCAGGAACGGCCCGAACCGGGGCTCCTTGTTCAGATGCAGGTTCAGGTAGACCGGCAGGGTGTTGATGAGGGCCAGATCCTGGAACACCGTCTCGATACCCAGCGAGCGTGCGTGCTGGACCGAGTTCAGGGTGACCGGCTGGCCGTCGATGTAGAGCTGACCGCTGGTGGGCTGGTGGAAGCCGGTCAGGATTTTGATGAGGGTGGACTTGCCGGCCCCGTTGTCGCCGATCAGGCCCAGCACCTCGCCCCGCGCCACCGAGAGGTTGATGCTGCGCAGGGCCTGGACCTGTCCGAACCGCTTGCCGATGTTCTCGGCCCGGATGGCCAGCGGTGCCGCCGTGGTCGTGGCTTCGTCGGTCATCGGGTCAACCTTCTTTCGCGCCGCGCCGCAGCCGGGCGAGCTGGGTGTTGAGCACCATGGCGATCAGGATCGCCACACCCTCGATCACGATGAACGTGGTCGCGTCGATGCCCTGGATGTTGAAGCCGTCCTGGAGTACGGCGAGCAGCATCGCACCGAAGAACCCACCGATCACCGTGCCGGAGCCGCCCAGCAGCGCGGTGCCGCCGATGACGCACGCGGCGACCGCCTCGAACATCAGGTCGTTGCCGCCGGCGTTCGGGTCGAAGGAGTGCGAGATGTGTACGCCGTCCAGGATGCCGGCGAGTCCGGCGAAGGTCGACGCGATCACGAACGCCCGGATCTTCACGAGCCGGACCTTGATCCCGGCCTCGGAAGCCCCGAGCATGTTCGCCCCGGTCGCGATGGTCTGAGACCCCCATGGGGTCATGGTCAGCACCACCTGCATGACCACGGCCAGACCCACGGCCCAGATGAACTCGGACCACTTCGAGGCGCCGAGGATGTGCATCAGCCAGCCGTCCTGAGGCGCCGGCCGGGGGAAGTTGTGGGAAACCTTCAGGGTGACGCCGTGCAGCAGGTAGAGCGTGCCCAGGGTGGTGATGAACGACGGCAGCCTCAGCAGCTGGCTGACCAGTCCGTTGAACGCGCCGATGGCCGCGGCGACCAGCAGCGCGATGATGACCGACAGAATCATCGGGACGCCGTCGTCGTTCGCGGCCATCATCACGAACGGAACCAGGCCGAAGGTCATGCCCGCGGACAGGTCGATCTCGCCGCAGATCAGCAGGAAGACCTCGCCGGCGGCGACGATCGCGGCGGCGGAGGCGAAGTTGGCGATGTTGCTGAGGTTCGAGGACGACGAGAACGCCGAGTTGGAGAACTGGAAGTAGACAATCAGCACGATCACTACGATGACCACGCTGAGCTCACGTAGCCGGAGCACCGAGGAGCCCCACGACGAAAGCCAGCCTCGGCCCGCGGCGGGCGCCGGTACCGCTACCGATGAATCGGTGGCGGTACCGGCGGAGCGCCGCTGGGTCGGGACCGTCTTGCCGTCGCTGGCGTCATCCTTCGCCGGCACGGACTTTTCGGTCACGATGATTTGCCCATTCGTTACTGGTTGATGTACTGCTGCTTGGGCGAGCTGCCCTCGAACCGGTTCTGCGACTTCAGGTACGGCGCGACGAGGTCCTTGGTGACGAACTTCAGACCGGTGTCGGTGGCCGGCGGGCTGACCAGGGTGCCCGACAGCTTGTACAGGTACAAATAGAGCACCGGCAGGAAGCCCTGCATGTAGGCGGACTGGTCGATGGTGAAGTCGAGGATGCCGTCCGAGATCGCCTGCTCCGTGGGGACCAGCAGGTCGAAGCCGCCGCCGTGGTACCCCTGGGTGTGCAGGTTGTACTTGCGCATCACGTTGGCGATGCCCTGCGTACTGCCGGCGTCCACCGCGAACAGGCCCTTGTAGCTCTTGCTGCCCTGGGTGAACGCGTCGATGGCGGACTGCTCCGGGTTGACGTCGGCACCCGTGGTGACCTGCTTGACGTTGAACGGCTTGCCGGTCGCCTTGAGTGCGGCCTGCGCGCCGTCGGCCCGCGGCTGGATGTTCAGCGAACCCGGGGTCGCGATGAAGAGGGCGATGTCACCACCGTTGGGGAACAGGGTGGCGATCCGGTTGCCCATCGCCTGCCCGGCCGCGAACAGGTCCTGCCCGACGTAGGCCAGCCGGGCGTTGGTGGTCACGTCGGCGTTGTACGACACCACCGGGATGTTCTTGGCCAGCGCCTGCTGGGTGGGATCGTTGAACGCGCTCTGGTCGACCAGCGCCACCGCGATGCCGTCGGCCCCCGACGTGACGGCGGTGTTCATCGCCTCGACCATCTGTGCCACGTTCGAGGTTTCGGAGCCGGTCCACTGGTAGGTGCAGCCGAGCAGGTCGCAGGCGTCCTGGATGCCGTACTGGGTGGCCTGGAAGAAGGGGTTCGTCGTGACGTGGTTGACGAACACGAACTTCCACTTGGGGGTGTTAGGGAAGCTGCCGTGGCCTCCGCTGCCGGAGCTGTTCTTGTCGCTGCTGCAGGCGGCCAGCGCCGCCAGGCTGGCGGCGGCCGTTGCCAGGCCCGCACCGCGCAACATGGTGCGGCGCGACGGATTCGGGGGAACGAGCGTCGAATCCTCGTTGTATGACACCTTTGTTTCGTCCCTTCGATCGCCAAGGCCGGCATCACCGAGAGATGCCGGCCGCCATAGTCGAATCGATCGCCATCGGGAGGCTGTGCCCGGCGACTAAGCTGCCGGCGCGTGCTCACCGCGACCGGATGGCGTAAACGGCGACGTGCCACGCCGGAGAGCGGTATGCACGCATGTGGCACTCCGGCGTGTTTTACAGATGCAAAACGACCCATGTTGGTGTTGAACGAGAGCATAGTCCGGCCGACATGCGACGGAAATATCATCTTGGCACCGAATCCGGTCAGCCGGACGCATGTTCGGTTGACCGAACAGCGAAGCGAAGGCCCGGATTCTGGTCGACCGGCCGAACGCACTCCTACCGTCCGTGGTGGAGGCTTGGCCGTTGGTACCAATAGCGTTGGGCCCCGGGCGGTGTGGCGGCGCCTGCCGTGCTCGCCTGGGAGGCCGTGCTTTCCTGCGAAGGTGTCAGCACGCAAACGGTGGCGGGGCGGCCTTCCGTTGCCGGAAGACCGCCCCGCCGGGGTTGGCTGCGTCAGATGCGCACGCCGCTGGTGGCGTGGAAGGCGTGGTGGTGGCCGACGCGCGGCTTGACGTAAACCGTGTCGCCCATGCGCGGGGTGCTCCGCCCGTCGGTACGCACGACGAACCGCTCGTCCGCACCGCTCAGGTTGACGTGGCCGTACACGTACGCGTCGGAGCCCAGCTCCTCGACCAGGTCGACCAGGATCGGCATGCCGCCCTCGCTCTCGGCGACAAGGTCGGTGTCCTCCGGCCGGAAGCCGACGGTCACGGTGCCGCTGTTGCCGTCGCTCTTGGCAGTGGTGATCTGCTCGCGGGTCAGCGGCAGAACCATGCCGGCGAAGTTGGCGCCGTCGTCGGTCAACGGCACGGTCTTGATGTTCATCGCCGGCGAGCCGATGAACCCGGCGACGAACACGTTGGACGGGCGGTCGTACAGCGAACGCGGTGTGTCGACCTGCTGGAGCACGCCGTCGAGCAGCACCGCGACCCGGTGACCCATGGTCATGGCCTCGACCTGGTCGTGCGTGACGTACACGGTGGTGGTGCCCAACTGCGCCTGCAGGGTGGCGATCTGCGAACGGGTCTGCACGCGCAGCTTGGCGTCCAGGTTGGACAGCGGCTCATCCATGAGGAAGACCTGCGGCTTACGCACGATCGCGCGGCCCATCGCGACCCGCTGGCGCTGGCCACCGGACAGCGCCTTGGGCTTGCGGTTGAGGTACTCCTCCAACTGCAGCAGCTTGGCCGCGTTCTTGACCGCCGCGTCGATCTCCGCCTTCGGGGTCTTGCGCAGCTTCAGCGCGAAGGCCATGTTGTCGTACACGGTCATGTGCGGGTACAGGGCGTAGTTCTGGAACACCATCGCGATGTCGCGGGACTTCGGCGGCAGGTTGGTGACGTCCCGGTTGTCGATGAAGATCCCACCGGCATCGACGTCTTCCAACCCGGCGAGCATGCGCAGGCTGGTGGACTTGCCGCAGCCGGAGGGGCCGACCAGGACGAGGAACTCGCCGTCGCCGATCTCGAGGTTGAGGGCGTCCACCGCAGGCTTGGTGCTGCCGGGATAGATCCGCGTGGCATCGCGGTACGTGACTGTAGCCATGGCGTGTGCATCCTTCCACCGGCAGGAACGTGCCGGACGATCCGAGTAAAAGGTGCGGCACCCAGCGGATGCCGGGTGTGCCGTTCTGTCAAGGTAGACGTACACGTTGGCAAATGCCAAGAGCTATCGGACCTGCGCGGGGTCATTTGCCCGGTACCTGCCTGGTTGTGGTGCGCCGCGCGACGGGCGGCTACGCCACGGGCGTACCATGCTGGAGGCTCGCGGGTCGGGCCGTGCCGACGTGGCGCAATTGGTAGCGCACCCGACTTGTAATCGGAAGGTTGCGGGTTCAAGTCCCGCCGTCGGCTCCCCAGCTCAGGCCCGGGGGCGGCTGATCTTGACCGCCCCCGTGACCCCAGCGATTGACCCCAACGCCTCACTCATCGAACAGGAACGCGAGCTTGTCGACGGCACCGCGCCGTACCTTGTCGGTGGGGTCGACGTACAGCGTCTTTGTGATCGTCGGCGAGCTGTGCCCGAGAACGTCCTGGATGTTTTCGATCTTGACGCCCTGCTCGTCGAGCAGCGTCGCGCAGGAGTGCCGAAGATCGTGGAACCGGACCCGTCGCACGCCGGCCCGGTCGCACAGGTCCGCGAAGTGCCGGTTCAGGTTGCGTGGGTCCATCGGCGTGCCGATCGCGGTCGGGAAGACCAGATCATGATCTTTCCAGCTCTTGCCGGCCCGCTCCCGCTCGGTGGCCTGAGCTTCCTTGTGTTGCCGTAGCGCCTGGACCAGCGGCGCCGGCAGGGCAACGACCGCTCCGAGTCGGCCGTCTTGACCGGGCCGATGGTCAGCGACCCGTTCACCCGATGGACGGCCTGGCGGACGTAGAGCGTGGCACTGTCGAAGTCGATGTCCGCCCAACGCCCCAGTGCCCAACCGCGGCGCAATCCCACCGCCAGCCGACGGCGTACAGCGCGTAGAGCCCGTCCGGCTTAGCGGCCTTGAGGACCGCCCGCGCCTCGTCGGCGGTCAGCGGCTTGAACCGGGGCCGGTACCGGAACGTCAGCCGCAGGTTCTTCGCGACGTTGTGGGTGAGCAGCCCGTCGAGGATGGCGTCTTGCAGCGCCACCCGCAGCACCCGATGGATGTAGCGGATCGTCCCGTCACTCAGGTACGACTCGCAGCACTCGCGCGGCTTGCGTGCGCAGCAACGCCGCTTCGACTCCGGCCGCCGCTCGTCCTTGCGGAGCGCGCAGCACTGGCACGACCGCTTGACCTTGTTGAGAAACGTCCGCAGCTCCGGAGCAGACAACCGGATCAGGCTCTGCTTGCCGATGCCCGGCACGATCAAGGCGCCGCGCAAGCGCGGCGCAGCGGCGCACTCGCCGGCGCGCTGCTGGCGGCGCTAGGCCCCGGCACCGCGCGCCACGGCGCGCCGCCTCCCTACTGCGACTCGACCCAGGCGGTGACGGCGGCAGCGAACTGGGCGGCAGGAAGCTCCACGACGACACCCTCGCCGACGAGCTGCGACCCCTTGGAGATCGCCAGCCCGAGCAGCGCAAGGTCTCCGGCCTGGCGACGAGAACGGGCCTGCTCGCAGGTCTCGGCACCGGCTGGCCCCTCCTCATCGCGATCCCAGGCAGCGGCAGCCGCGGACGCGAGATGCCTCGGGATCGTGACCCTGACCGTCGGGACCGCCAAAGCCAGAACAGCACCGATCTCCGCCAGGACCTCGACGTCCTGGCGATAGCGGTCATACTCGCCCGGCTCGCTCATGACCGCAGGCTACCCGGCATGACCATCTCGGGACTCCGCCCCGAACTTCGGCCGTCCTCGGCGAGGGTCGGTCACCCGGCGGGACATCCTGAGATTCTCACGCGGCTTCTCACCGGAAGAACGACCAGGCAACGGGCCGTGACGACCGCGAGGGCGGCCGGCCGCCGCCGATCCCAGGGCGATCGGCTGCTGGCGCCCGCAGGGACATTCCACGGCAAGTGGCAGTTGATTGCTCCAGCGGCGCCATCGCCGGGAGACGGGCCATGTGAAGCGCTCGCTCGGCCCCGCTGATCGAGAGGCGACTCCGCCGCTCGGGGGAGGCCGGGGCGACCAGGCGGTGCGAGCATGGAAGACAACGTGTGCGCACGTGGGAGGCGATCGTGAGCGACGAGCCGACCATCATTGACCTGTCCGAGCGTGGGCCGGGCGGCCGGTTGGACGCGCGCCCATCGACCCGGCGCCAGCGGTACCTGTGGGTGGCCGGCATCACCGGGCTGGCCATCTTCGCCGGGGCCTGGATTCCGTTGCACGGACACGGTTCCCGCGGGTTCGCGCCGCCCGCGCCGACCATTGAGGTGATCCCGCTGCGCGGCTCGGGTGCCGCCCAGATCACCGCCGACTCGTTCATCCACCAGGCGTCATACCGGTACGCCCTGGTCAATGCCGGAGTCGACGCGATCGAGATCGACCGCCTGTACGTGCTCGTACCCGGGATGGTGCTGCTGCGCGTCGATCCCGAACGTGCCGCCATCTCGGCCGGGCGCACCCAGATCGTGACGCTCACCTTCCAGGTCTGGGACTGTCCGGACGTCCTTTCCCAGGGGGATATGCGCACGCTGCGGGCCATCGTCAGGACGGCGGGGGGTCCGGTCGAGTGGCAGGTCGAGCTGGCGTCGCGGTTCCCGGGCCGGCAATGGCAGGCCGACGTGGCCGTCGCCGCGTGCCAGCGTTAGGGACGGGCACTGGGGATCGGGTCAGCCGAGTTCGCGGGCGAAGCTCTCCTTCATGATGCGCAGCGTCTCGTCGCCCGGGGTCGCCCAGATCTTTTCGTTGAAGATTTCCACCTCGACCCAGCCGGTGTACCCGGCCGCCGCCACCGGTGCCGCGATCCGGCGGAAGTCGATGTGGCCGTCACCCACGTGACCCCGGCCGAGCAGCATGTCCTCCGGCAGCGGGATGATCCAGTCGCAGACCTGGAAGCTGGCGATGCGGCCGCCCGCGCGGGCGAGCTGCGCGTCCAGGTCGGGGTCCCACCAGACGTGGTACGTGTCGACCACCACGCCCACCGTCTCGCTCGGGTACGGCAGCGCCAGGTCCAGCGCCTGACCCAGGGTGGACACCACGCACCGGTCGGCGCAGAACATCGGGTGCAGCGGCTCGATCCCCAGGCGTACGCCGGATTCCTGGGCGTACGGGGCGAGTTCGTCCAGCGCGTCGGCGACCAGCGACCGGGCCGTGGGCAGGTCCTTGCTCCCGCCCGGCAGCCCCCCGCTGACCAGGACGAGCACGTCGGCCTCCAGTGCGGCCGCCTCGTCTATCGCCAGCCGGTTGTCGGCCATGGCGGCGGCCCGGGCGTCCGGGTCGACGGCCGTGAAGAAGCCGCCCCGGCACAGGCTCGACACGTGCAGCCCGGCGCGGCGTACCGCGGCCACCGACTCGCGCAGCCCGGCCTCGCCGACCTGGCGGCGCCACAGTCCGATGGCGCCGATGCCGGCCCGTTGGCAGCCGTCCACCGCCTCCGCGACGCTCCACCGGTCGGTGGTGGCCTGGTTGAGCGCCAGGCGGTCGATGCCGATCACCGGAATCCCTCCGCGGAGCCGTCGAGGTACCCGTTCATCCGGTACGCGGCCAACTCGGGGTCGGCCAGCACGCCGGCCTGGTCGGCGAGCACGAACAGCCGGGACAGGTGGGCGGCGTCGCGGGCCGTCTCGTACCCGCCGATGAGCCGGAAATGGCTCTGTTGCCCGTTGAGCCAGGCGAGGAACGCCAGCCCGGTCTTGTAGTGGTACGTGGGCGCCTGAAAGATGTGCCGCGACAGCGGAACGGTCGGGCGCAGGGCGGCGAGATAACCGTCGGTGTCACCCTCGTCCAGCCGGGCCAGCGCGGCGGCGGCCGGGGCGGCGATGCCGTCGAAGATGCCCAGCAGCGCGTCGCTGTGCCGGGTACCGTCGCCGAGGATCAGCTCGGGGTAGTTGAAGTCGTCGCCGGTGTAGAGGCGTACCCCGGCCGGCAGCCGGCGGCGCAGATCGATCTCGCGGTCCTTGTCCAGCAGGGAGACCTTGATGCCGTCGACCTTCTCGGCGCGCGCGGTGATCAGCTCGATCACGGTGTCGGCCGCCGCGTCCAGGTCGGTGTGGCCCCAGTAGCCGGTCAGGGCCGGATCGAACGCGTCGCCGAGCCAGTGCAGGATCACCGGCCGGCGCACCTCGGCCAGCAAAGTGCCGTACACGGACAGGTAGTCCTCGGGCCCGTTCGCGGCGGCGGCCAGCGCGCGGCTGGCCATCAGCACGACGGTGGCGCCGCTGCCCTCGATCAGCTCCAGCTGCTGCCGGTACGCCTCGAGCACCTCGACCAGGCCGGGCTTGCTGTCCAGGTCGAGCTGGTCGGTGTTGGCGCCGCAGGCCAGCGCCCCGTTCACGCTGGCCGCCTCGGCGGCGCTGCGCCGGATCAACTCGGCGGTGGTCGGCCAGTCCATGCCCATGCCGCGCTGCGCGGTGTCCATGGCGTCGGCGACACCGAGACCCAACCGCCACAGGCCGTGCCGGAACGCCATCGTCTCGTCCCAGTCGACGGTGCTGCCCCCGGTGCCGTCCGGGCCGGCCACCACGTGTGCGGCCGCGTACGCCCGGCGGAGCCGGGGCGGTGCCGCGACGCGGGGCCAGGACGGCGCCCTGCCGACAGCGTGCCGCCCCTCGCCGGGCAGCTCGATAGTGGCGACCACGCTCACACCTCCAGCGCCGGCACTGGCAGCCGCCGCCCGGTGCGACCGGACTCGAGGGCGATCTGGGCCAGCTGCACGCCCTTGGCGCCGTCGACGAGGTCGTACGGGAACGGTTCGCCCAGGTACGCGGCCCGCAGGAACATCTCCCACTCGGCCTTGAAGCCGTTGTCGAACTCGGTGTTGTCCGGCACCTCGGCCCACTGCTCCAGGAACCGGTGGGGCGAGGGGACGTCCGGGTTCCACACCGGGCGCGGGGTCATGGCACGCTCCTGGATCCGGCAGTTGCGCAGCCCGGCCACCGCGCTGCCGCGCACCCCGTCGACGTGCAGTTCGAGCAGCTCTTCGCGGTTGACCCGGGTGGCCCAGGAGGCCGAGACCTGCGCGGTCACGCCGCCGGCCAGTTCGAGGATGGCGAAGGCGGAGTCGTCGGCGGTCGCCGCGTACTCGCTGCCCTGCTCGTCCCAGCGCCGGGGGATGTTCGTCACGGCGTGGCTGTAAATCGACTCCACCGGCGCGATCAGGTGCTCGAGCAGGTAGCGCCAGTGCGGGAACATGTCCAGCACGATCCCGCCGCCGTCGGCGGTCCGGTAGTTCCAGGACGGTCGCTGCGCCGGCTGCCAGTCGCCTTCGAAGACCCAGTAGCCGAATTCGAGCCGGACCGACAGGATGCGCCCGAAGAAGTCGCCCTCGATCAGCCGGCGCAGCTTGAGCAGGCCGGGCAGGAACAGCTTGTCCTGCACGACGCCGTGCGTGATGCCGGCGTCCCGGGCGGCGCGAGCCAGGCGCAGCGCACCGTCCAGCGAGTCGGCGACCGGCTTCTCGGTGTAGACGTGCTTGCCGGCGTCGATGGCTGCCAGCAGCGCCTTCTCCCGCACGTGGGTCAGCTGGGCGTCGAAATACACCTGCATGTCGGGCTCGGCGAGCGCCTCGGGCAGCGAGGTCGTCCACCGGTCGATGCCGTGCCGGTCGGCGATCGCGCGGACCCGCTGCTCGTCCCGGCCGACCAGCAGCGGCTCGGGCCACAGCCGGGTGCCGTCGGGCAGCTCGAAGCCGCCCTGCTCGCGAATGGCCAGGATGGAACGGATCAGGTGCTGGCGGTAGCCCATCCGCCCGGTCACACCGTTCATGATGATGCCGATGCTTCGCCGAGACATGCTGCCTCTCTCGTTCGTATGGCCGCGAGGGAAGCCGACCCGGTGAGCCGGACCCTATGACGAATGGAAAGCGCTTTCCGGCCTAGACTACGGGCGTGGGAACGAAGCGGTCAAGGGTCACCGGCCTAGTCACGGCGGTCACGTTGCAGGATGTCGCGACCGAGGCGGGGGTGTCGTTGGCGACCGCCTCGCGGGCGCTGCACGGAGGCACCCGAGTGGTCACCGCCGAGCTGCGCGAGCGGGTGGAGAAGGCCGCGCGGCACCTCGGGTACACATCTCACGGGCCGGCCCAGGCGCTCGCCCGCGCCACCACGCCCGTCGTCGGCTTGATCGTGCACGACATCGCCGACCCGTACTTCTCCGCGCTGGCCATCGGTGCCATGCGGGAGGCCCACGAGAGCGGGCTGCTCGTGCTGGTCTGCAACACCTTCCGCGACCCGCTGCTGGAGCTGGACTACGTCGCCCGTCTGAGGGCCCAGCGCGCCCGCGGGGTGCTCCTGTTCGGCAGCGGCTTCACCGAGCGCAGCTACCAGTCGAAGCTGCACCGCGAGCTGGACCTGCTGGCCGGCCTCGGCGGCCGCGTCGCGTGCATCAGCCCGCACGGCTTCACCACCGACGCCGTGCTGCCCGATCACCGCGACGGCGGTCGGCTGGCCGCGCAGCACCTGACCGACCTCGGCCACCGGCGCATCGGGGTGGTCAGCGGCCCGGCCAACCTGCTGGTGAACCAGGAGCGGCTGCGCGGCTTCCGGGATCAGCTGCGGGCGCTCGACATCGAGCTGCCGGCGGAGCAGATCGCCAAGGCTGACTTCACCCGCGAGGGGGGCCGCGCGGCAGCCATCGAGCTGCTCGGTCGCGATTCCGAACTCACCGCGATCTTCGCGCTCAACGACGTGATGGCGGTCGGGGTGCTCGCCGCCCTGCGCGACGATCTGAAGCTGTCGGTACCCGACGATGTGTCGGTGGTGGGCTTCGACGACATCGCGCTCACCGCCGACGTGCAGCCCGCGCTGAGCACCATTCACCTTCCGCTGGAGGAGATCGGCCGGCGAGGCATGGAGCTGCTGCTGGACGAGCAGGCGGTCAGCACCAGGACCGTTCGCGTGCCGGCCAGCCTGGTGCAGCGCGCATCGTCCGCACCGCCGCGCGGCTGAGCCGCCGCCGCGCCCCCGGCCGAGCCGCCGCCGGGCGCGCGGCCGAGGGCGCGGGCCGATGGGTTCCGGCCGATGGATCGCGGCGCGATGTCAATGGCGGTGGCACCTGGTGATGCGTCGTTAACATTTCGGCGTGGCCACCAACGGATTCCGACGCCGATCAGGTCGCGCGCCCGAACTGGTGGCGCAGGCCCGGCGGCGGCTGCTCGCCGCGCGCGACAACGCTTCCGAGCCGTCCCGGCACTACGTGGTCTGCGGCGACGACCCGCTGGCGTACCGGCTCGTGGAGGAGCTGGCCGTGCGCTACCAGCGGCAGGTCACCGTGATCCTGCCGTCGAAGGCGCGCGGCCACGGGCCGGAGCTGGACGCGATGAGCGGCGTGCGGATCGTGGAGGCTCCCCGGCTGGACGCCGACGCGTTCCGCCGGGCGAAGATCGCCGCCGCCGCCGCGCTGGCTCTGGTGCGGCAGGACGACGTCGGCAACCTGGATGCCGCGCTGCAGGCGCAGGAGCTCAACCCCAACATCCGCGTGGTCATCCGGATGTTCAACATGAGCCTCGGGTACGGCATCAGGAATCTGTTCAAGAACTGCCGGGTGCTGTCCGACGCCTCGATCGCGGCCCCGGCATTCGTCGCGTCGGCGCTCGGCGAGGTGGCGCCCAGCTACATCCGCCTGCCCGGGCGCACGCTGTACCTGGCCCGCCGCGAGGATGTCGCGCCCGGCAAGGTGATCTGCGGGCTGGCCGACACCACCGTCGGCCCCGAGCCGGTGCTGCTGCCGCCCGATCAGGCGCGCTGCGACCTGGTGCTGGCCGTCGCGGACGGCGGGCCCGGCGCGCACCGGGCGGACGAGCAGGCGGAGGCGGCGGTGCGCGGCGCGAACCGGCGAGCCCGGCTGGCGAACCGGTACCGGCGGCTGGCGGCGGGCCGGTTGTTCGGCTCGGTACTCAGCCGCAACCTGCGGATCGCCACGCTGATCCTGCTAGGGGTGGTGGTGGTCGGCACCGTGCTGCTCGCCTGGCAGAGCAGCGGGCTGCTGTCCCTCTGGCAGGCGTTCTACCTCACGGTGCTGGACACCGTCGGCGGGGTGGATCCGGACCCGAACGGCCGGGTCACCGTGCAGGTGCTGCAGGTGGTGGTGATGCTGGCCGGGCTCGCGATGATCCCGGTGGTCACCGCGGCGGTGGTCGAGGCGGTGGTCAACGCCCGGCTGGCGCTGGCGCTGGGCGGGCTGCGGGTGCCGATCGCCGACCACGTGGTGGTGGTCGGCCTGGGCAACGTGGGTACCCGGGTCATCCAGCAACTGCACGACCTGGGGGTACCGGTGGTCGCCATCGACCGGCTGGACCAGGCCCGGGGCGTACAACTGGCACGCGACCTGGGCATCCCTTTGATCATCGGAGACGCCAGCCGGGTCGAGACCCTGCAGGAGGCGTCGGCCGGCACGGCCCGCTCGCTGGTGGTGCTGTCCACCGACGACGTGATCAACCTGGAGGCGGCGCTGCACGCCCGCAGCCTGAACAGGGGTCTGCGGGTGGTGCTGCGGCTGTTCGACGGCGGGTTCGCCGACCGGATCCAGCGCGTCTTCGGGGTCACCAGCTCGAAGAGCGTGTCCTACCTCGCCGCGCCCGCGTTCGCCGCGGCGATGCTGGAGCGCGAGGTGATCGGTACGTTCCCGGTCAAGCGCCGGGTGCTGCTGGTGGCCGAGGTACCCGTCGAGCCGGGCGCGGCGCTGTGCGGCCGTACGGTCGCGGCGGCGCAGCACAGCGGCGAAGCGCGGATCATCGCGGTCACGGCCGGTGAGTTCCGCGACGCCGTCTGGGCGCCGTCGCCCGACCGCCCGCTGTCCCCGGGGGAGCGGTTGATCGTGGTGGCGACCAGATCCGGCCTGGGCCGCCTGGTGGCGCAGTCGACCCCGGCCACTGACCCGCCGGACCTTGAGCGGACCGACGTCGGGCCGGTCAGCCCTCAACCCCCACCGGATCGTCCTTGATCACCGGCAGGTCCTGGGTCGGCGGGCCGACCGCGTAGCCCAGCACGGCCTGCTCGTCCGGCCGATGGGTGAGGACGTCGGCCAGGTACGACTGGACGGCCGGAGCCAGCCCCACGTCCCGGCCGGACCGCTCCGACAGCCGCCACCGGTGCTCGATCACCTGCACGAACAGTTCGGTGGGCTCCAGCTTGCCCCGCAGGTGCGCGGGCACCGCCCGGACCACGGGCTCGAACACCTCGGTCAGCCACCGGTGCGCGGCCTGCTGCTCGTCGTCCAACTCCGACTCGGCCCGGTACGTGTCCAGGTCGTTGAGCAGCTTCCGGGCCTGGTTCTCCTCGGCGTCCAGGCCGGTCAGGCGCAGCAGCCGGCGGGTGTGGTGCCCGGCGTCCACCACCTTCGGGCGCACCGAGTACCGCTGCCCGTCGTCGCGCACCGACAGCTGCAGCTCACCGACGTCGAAGCCGAGCTCGTTCAGCCGCCGGATCCGCTTCTCCACGTGGTGACGCACCTCGTTGCCGCCGTCCACCTCCTGCTCGTAGGTGACCTCGTGCCACAGCGACTCGTACCGGCGCACCACGTCGTCCGCGACCGCCTCCGGGTCGATCGACTCGTGCAGCAGCTCGGCGGCCTGCAGGTCGAGCATCTCGCCGAAGATGTTCACCCGGGCCAGTTCCACGTCCTCGCGCCGCTGCCCGGTGGACAGCCTCTCGTGCAGGGCGCCGGTCTCCGCGTCGACCAGGTAGGCGGCGAACGCCCCGGCGTCCCGGCGGAACAGGGTGTTGGACAGCGACACGTCGCCCCAGAAGAAGCCGGCGAGGTGCAGCCTGACCAGCAGGGCGGCCAGGGCGTCCAGCAGTCGGGTCATGGTGTCCGGGCGCAGCGTGTGGGAGAACAGCGCCCGGTACGGCAGCGAGAACTGCAGGTGCCGGGTGACCAGCACCGGATCCAGGGGCTCCCCGGTCGGGTCGAGCCGGTCGGCGACGATGGCCACCGCCTCCACGCTCGGCGCCCCGATCCGCTCCAGCGCCCGTAGCAGGTCGTACTCCCGCTGGGCCACCCGCTCGCCGGTCTCCTTCACGGCGTACACCGTGGAGTTCAGCCGCACGAACCGCACGACGTGCCGGGAGATGCCCCGGGGCAGCAGCACCAGCCGATCCTCCGGCCACTCCTCCAGCGGGGTGGTCCAGGGCAGATCCAGCAGGGCCGGGTCGAACACGGCGGACGTGATGCGCACGGATACCAGCATGACAAAGGTTTGTTGCGCGACGCGCCCCGCAGTGATTCGTTACACATTCAGGGAGATAGTCGGATCTGAGGGGAAAGGGCGATGCGTACCGGTCTGGCCATTGTCGGGGTCGTGGTGCTGCTCGGGCTGGGCGGCCTGGCATCGCAGGGGAAGCGGCCCATCGCGCCGGAGTCGCTCCGCGCCCCGGCGAAGACCACCGCGCTGCGGGCGCAGGCCGGTGGGATCGCCACGGTCGGGGTCACCGCGACCATGCAGCACAGCGTCGCCGAGGGGCACCCGGTGGTCCTGTCCTACCCCGGCGCCTCCTACGTCAAGGTGCACGTCAAGATGCTGCTGCTGCCGGGGGAGTACCTGACGGTCACCGACCGGTCCGGCGGCCAGTCGGCCAGGTACGGCGCCGCGGTGATCGACCGGTGGCTGATGTCGGTCGACGGTGACACCGCGGTGCTGACCGTCCGGGGCAAGCTCACGCACGTCGTGGTGGACAAGATCGCCCGCGGCTTCACGCCCGCCGAGCGGGCGGCCCAGCGCAAGGTCGAGCAGTCCCACCGGGACGCGGCGGTGACCGCCATGCACCGGGGCGCAGACGGCCAGGCCCGGTGCGCCACCGGCCCCGCCGCGGACGCGGCCTGCTTCAAGGGCTCGCACCCGGTGGCGTACGGCAACTCCCGCGCGGTGGCCCTGCTGCTCATCGACGGCATGCGGCTGTGCACCGCCTGGCGGGTCGGCCCGGACAACCGGATGATGACCGACAACCACTGCCTGTCCACCACCGCGAGCGCGCGCGACACCGAGATCTGGTTCAACGACGAGTGCCTGATCTGCGGCGGAGACACGATCACCAAGCCGGTCAAGGTGACCGGAGACGAGGTGCTGTTCACCGACGCCACGCTCGACTTCACGCTGTTCAGCGTGCAGAATTTCGCGGCCGTGCGGCCGTTCGGGTACCTGTCGCTGGACGTGCGCGACCCGAAGCCGGGCGAGCAGCTGTACGTGCCCCAGCACGCGAACGGCGACCCGACCGTGATCGCCACGGGCTCGGGGCCGAGCGGCAGCGGCGCCTGTGAGGTCGTCTCGCCGGTGGCCAACGGGTACGCGAAGGGCACCGACGTGTCGTACTACTGCGACACCTCGGGCGGATCGTCCGGGTCGCCGGTGATCTCCTGGAATAGCGATAAAGTCGTCGCCCTGCACCATTTCGGGGGCTGTCCCGACTCCGGGGTGCGGATCGACCTCATCTACCCGAAGATCCGTAGCCTGATCTAGCGGCTGGCCTGGCCCGGTACCCTGGTCGGGTGGCGGCGATCAAGCGGGTCAGGCCGGCGAGCTGGTGGTTCGACGGGCTGCTGCTGGCTGCCTTCGTGGCGATCACGATCGGGGTCGCGAACCATGCCCTGATCGGGATCGATGTCGCGCTGCGCGACTGGTTCGACCACCACCGCCCGGGGGTCCTCTACTGGCCCGCCTGGGTCGGCAACCACCTCGGCCAGGGCGGCTGGCTCACCAGCATCTGCGGCATCCTGGCGCTGCTGCTGGCCTGGCGGCGGCGCTCGGTGCGCCCGGTGCTGCCGGTCATCGTCGCGTTCGCGCTGACCTTCGGCGTCCTCACCCCGCTCAAGGACCTCACCGATCGCCCGGCGGCGGACGCCAACGTGGTGCACGCCGGCCGGGCCTGGGCGCGCGGCTACTTCGGCGTCGGCGGCGTCTCGTACCCGTCGGGCCACCTGGTCAACTCGATCGTCTGGTACGGGCTGCTGGCGCTGCTGCTCACCGCCTGGGTACCGGTGGGCTGGCGACGGGTGATCCGGGTGGTGCCGCCCAGCGTCCTCGCGGTCACCACTGTCTACCTCAGCTTCCACTGGCTCACCGACACCGTGGCCGGGCTGCTGCTAGGCCTGGTCTTGGACCGGATCATGCACCGGATCCCGTGGGACGACCTGCCCCTGGGGCGCAGGCTCGCCGCGGCAGGATGGGCCGGACCGGGCCTGGGTACCGGCCGGCCGGCCGACCCGCGCGGCGGGCGGAGCCCGGAGTTGGCCGGCCGCCGCTAACCCGGTCCCCGTCCCCGGATCGGGACCGGTGAGGCTTGATCAGGCCAGGACGGACAGGAACGCGGCTACCGTCCCGGCCATCGCGTCCCGGCCCTTCGCGAGGTACCGGCGCGGGTCCACCACCGCCGGATCGGCCGCCAGGGCGCCCCGGACGGCGCCGGTGAAGGCCACGTTCAGCGCCGTACCCACGTTCACCTTCACGATGCCCGCGGCCACCGCCCGCCGCAGCCCGGCGTCGGTCACCCCGGACGAGCCGTGCAGCACCAGCGGCACCGGCACCGCGGCCCGCAGGGCGGCGATCAGCTCGAAGTCCAGTTCGGCACCCCGGCTGGTCATGGCGTGCGACGAGCCCACCGCGACCGCCAGCGCGTCGACCCCGGTGGCCTTGACATAGTCGGCCGCCTCGGCCGGGTCGGTGCGGGCGCCGGGCGCGTGCGGGGGAGGCGGCGGGGCGCCGTCCTTGCCGCCGACCGCACCCAGCTCGCTCTCGATCCACAACCCGTGCCCGTGGGCGAACTCGGCCGCCTCCCGGGTGGCCGCCACGTTGTCGAGGTAGGACAGCTCGGAGAAGTCCGCCATCACCGAGCCGAACCCGTGCTCCGGTGCCTGCCGCAGCAGGTCAGGAGACTTCACGTGATCCAGGTGCAGCGCCACGCCCACGGTCGCGGCGCCGGCGACCGCCCGGGCCGCCGCGGCCACCGGCCCGAGCGCGCCGGCGTGAAAGCGCACCGCGTTCTCGCTGATCTGAAGGATCACCGGCCGGTTCGCGGCCGTGGCGCCGGCCACGATCGCCTCGGCGTGCTCCAGGGTGATCACGTTGAACGCGCCGATCCCGGTACCGGGGACCACCAGCTCGGCCGTTGGAACGAGCGGCATCAAACCTCCCGTACGTCGGCGGCGCGGCGCAGTCTGGCGTAGTCGGTCTGCGAGATAGTTCCGGCCACCGGGTTCAGCACGGCCGCACCGGACAGGCCGACGGCGTCGGCCAGCCGCTGGGGCCAGGGCACCCGATAGGCCAGCCCGAAGGCGAGCGCGGCGACGGCGGCGTCACCGGCGCCGGTCGGATTGCCCGTGAGCGCCGCGGCCGGCCGGGCGTGCCACCGCCCGTCGCCGGTGGACGCGACCAGGCCGTGCGGCCCGAGCGAGGCCACCACGGCGGTGCGGCCACCGTCCCGTACGGCGTCGGCCGCAGCCACCGCCTCCGCCTCGACCAGTTCCACGGCGCCCGCCTCGAAGGCGCCGACCGCCATTCCGGACATGATGGCCAGCTCGTGGGCGTTCGGCTTGACGATGTCCGGGCCGGCCGCGACCCCCGCGGCCAGCGGCTCGCCGGAGGCGTCGAGTACGACCGGCACCTCTACCGAGCGGGCCAGCTCGATGAGCCTGGCGTAGGCGTCGACCGGCAGGCCGGGCGGCAGGCTTCCGGACAGCACCACGACCCGGCTGATCCGCAGCAGGGCGGCGTAGTGAGCGACGAAGGACTCCCACTCCGGCCCGGACACCTCCGGCCCGGGCTCCCAGAACCCGGTGGTCGACGAGCCGTCCACCACGACGGTGGTGCGCCGGGAGATCCCGGCGATGTCCACGAAGGAGTGCCGGATCTCGCCGAGCAGGGTACGGATCGCCGCGCCGGTGCCGCCCCCGACCAGGCCGGTGGCGAGCACCGGCTCGTTCAGGCCGTGGAGCACCCTCGCCACGTTCACGCCCTTGCCGCCGGGCCGCTCGTGTACGCCCGCGACCCGGTGCACCTCGCCCGGGCGCAGCCGCGGTACCTGATAGGTGACGTCCAGGGCGGCGTTGAGCGTGACGGTGAGGATCACACCCACGCACCGCCGCGCATCACCCGCACCACCTGGAAGTCCTCCGACAGCTCGACCAGATCGGCCCGCAGGCCGGCGCGCAGGGCTCCGACGGTCGCGTCCAGCCCGATCGCGGCGGCCGGCGTGGTGGACGCCATCTGGCACGCGTCCACCATGGACACCCCGGCGCCGATCGCCCGGCGCAGCGCGGCGTCCATGGTCAGCGTGCTGCCGGCGATGGAGTCCTTGCCCGCCAGCCGGGCCACGCCGTCGGCCACGGTGACCGCCAGGCCGCCCAGCTCGTACGTGCCGTCGCTCATGCCGGCCGCGGACATCGCGTCGGTGATCAGGGCTGCCCGCCGCGGCCCGGTCACCCCGGTCGCGAAGGCCAGCGTGCCGTCGTGCAGGTGGGTGCCGTCGGCGATGAACTCGCAGACCACGCTGGGCGCGCCGAGCAGCGCGAAGACCGGGCCGGGTGCCCGGTGGTGCGGCGGGCGCATGCCGTTGAAGACGTGAGTACCGACCGTGGCGCCGGCCGCCACCCCGGCGAGGGTCTGCTCGTACGACGCGTCGGTGTGCCCGAGCGCGGCCACCACCCCGTGCCCGACCAGCAGTCGGATCGCCTCGATCGCGCCGGCGCGCTCGGGAGCGATGGTCACCATCCGGACCGCGCCCGCGCCGGCCCGGATCAGCTCGGTCAGCTCCTCGGTCGAGGGGTCGCGCAGGAAGGTCGGGTTCTGCGCGCCGCAGCGCAACTCGGACAGGTACGGCCCCTCGAAGTGGACGCCGGCCAGCACGCCCTCGTCCACCAGCGGGGCGAACTGCCGGGTGGCGGACAGCATCAGCTCGTACGGGGAGCTGACCAGGCTGGCCAGCATCGTGGTGGTGCCGTGGTGGAGGTGGAAGTCGGCCGCCTTCCGGGCCTCGTCGGCGTCGCCGGTGGTGAAGCTGTGTCCGCCGCCGCCGTGCACGTGGATGTCGACGAAGCCCGGCACGATCCAGTGCCCGTTGTCGGCATCCTGGCCGGGCCCCACCGCGACGATCAGGTCGCCGTCGATCGACACCTCGCCGCCGTCGAGCACGCCCTCCGGCGTGACCACTCGACCCGAAACCTTCACGATTGATCCTCCAACGCAGCCAGCGCCAACAGCCCGGCGCCCAGGCAACCGGCCTCGTCGCCGAGTTCGGCGCGCACCATCGCGGGCATGTACTGGAAGGTGAGCTTGCCGGCCAGCGCCTCGCGCAGCGGCCGGATCAACGCGTCGCCCGCCTCGGCCAGGCCGCCGCCGATGACGATCACCTCCGGGTCGAACAGGGTCAGCCCGGTGCGCAGGCCGTCGGCGAGCACATCGATGGCCTCCGTCCACACCTCGGTCGCGATCGGGTCCCCCTCGGCCAGGCGGCCCACCAGGTCCAGCGCGGTCGCCGGCCGGCCGATCCGGGCCGAGTACGCGCGCCCGATCGCCGCCGCCGAGGCCTCCGCCTCCAGGCAGCCATGCGCGCCGCAGCCGCACCCGTGCCCGCCCGGCCGGACGATGATGTGTCCGATTTCACCGGCCGCCCCGTGCGCCCCGGCGAACGCCTTGCCGTGCACGACGTGTGCGGCGGCGATGCCGGTGCCGATGGGTACCACCAGCACGTGCCCGTACCCGCGTCCGGCGCCCAGCCGGGCCTCGGCCACGCCGCCCGCGCGCACATCATGGCCCAGCACGGCGGGCAGGCCCAGCCGCTCGGAGACCAGTCGGCGCAGCGGGACGTCGCGGAAGTCCACGTTCGCGGCCCAGACCGCCACCCCGGCCGTTTCATCGACGATCCCGGGCACCGCCACCCCGACCGCCCGCACCCGGTACCCGTCGGCCCGGCCCTTCTCGGCGAGCGACTCGGCGACCTCCAGGATGGTGGCGACCACGGCGTCGCCCCCGCGCTGGGCGTTGGTGGCGTACCGCTGGGAGTGCACGGCCACGCCGTCCCGGTCGACCAGCGCGGTCTTCATCGCGGTGCCGCCGACATCGATGGCGACCACGACGTCGTGCGGGCCTCCGGCTCCGGAGGATTGTTCGGGTTGACTCACGGCAGCACCACCGATCGGGTCAGGTGGACCGGCCGGTCCGGGTCCAGGCCCCGGCTCGCGGCCACCGCGACGGCGAAGCGCTGGGCCAGGACGAGTTGGGCGACCGGGTCGCGATTCGACGGCACCAGGGTGGCGCCGGTCGCGCCGATCTGCTCGGCCAGCCCCTCAGGCAGGTCGCCGAATGCCCACACCGCCCGGCCGGGCGCGGCTATCGCTATCGGGCCGTGCCGGTACTCCATGGCCGGGTACGTCTCGGTCCACAGGCGTGCCGCCTCCCGGCACTTGAGGGCGGCCTCGTACCCGAGCCCCACCGTCCAGCCGCTGCCCAAGAAGGTCACCTGCTCGATGTTCGCCGGGTCCAGTGGCAGCGGGGCGGCCAGCGCGTCGTGGGCGTCGGCGATGGCCGGCCCCACGTCCTCGCCCAGGTGGGCCCGCAGCAGGGTCAGCGCGCTGGTCGCGAACCGGGTCTGCACCACCGACCGCTCGTCCGCGAACGGGAGCTCGATCGAGGCGTCCGCGGCGTGCACCGCCGGCGAGGTGGGGTCGCCGACCAGGGCGGTGGTCGGGATGCTCGTGCCGTGCAGCAGCCGGAGGATCTCGGTGGTGGTGCCGGAGCGGGTGATCGCCAGGATCCGGTCGTACTTCCGGCCGGTGGGGAGTTCCGAGGCGGCGAAGGCATCGGTCTCGCCCTGACCGGCCGCCTCGCGGAGGGCCGCGTAGCACATCGCCATAAACCAGGACGTACCACACCCAACGACCGCTATCCGTTCCCCGGGTCGGGGGAGCACCGGAGCGGACGGCGCGGCGAGCGCGACGGCTCTCGTCCAGCACTCGGGCTGGCTGGCGATCTCCTCGTCGACGTGCGTCACTGGAACCCCCGGCTCGTGGTCCTGCTCATTACAAGCGTGTTTCGCGCACCATTGTGCAGGTGGTTCCCCGGACGGCGCCAGAGGCAGCACAAACTTCGCTCACGTGACTCGACGTTCACCCCCTCTTTCAAGCATGATTGTGCACACATTCGTCAGCGAGTGTGCGGAGGGTGCTCACGGTGGATCGATATGCGCGCTGGAACGCGCTGCTCGAACTGCTCACAAACAGTGGCCGGGTGACCGTGGAGGACGCCGCCGAGCGGCTCGGGGTGTCGCAGGCCACCATCCGGCGCGACTTCGACCAGCTCGGCCAGCAGCAGATGATCACCCGTACCCGGGGCGGGGCGGTCGCCAACGGCGTCTCCTACGATCTCCCGCTGCGGTACAAGACCGCCAAGCACTCGGCCGAGAAGCAGCGCATCGGCGCGGCGGCCGCCGCCCTGGTCGCGCCCGGCATGGTGGTGGGGCTCAACGGCGGAACCACCACCACCGAGGTGGCTCGCGCGCTGGCGGTCCGCCCGGAGCTGGCCGGTACCCCCGACGGCGCCCAGTTGACCGTGGTCACCAACGCGTTGAACATCGCCAACGAGCTGCTGGTCCGGTCCCGGATGAAGATCGTGGTGACCGGTGGCGTGGTGCGCCCGCAGTCGTTCGAGCTGATCGGTCCGTTGGCCGGCGGCATCCTGCGCGACGTGACCCTGGACATGGCGCTGCTCGGCGCGGACGCCATCGATGTCACGCTCGGCCCGGCCGCGCACAACGAGGGCGAGGCCGCGATGAACAACCTGATGGTGGCGCGGGCCCGGCAGGTCGTCATCATCGCCGACAGCTCGAAGCTGGGCGAGCGGGCCTTCGCCCGGATCTGCCCGATCGAGCGAGTGGACGTGCTGGTCACGGACGCGGGGGCGAGCGACGACACGGTGGCCTCCTTCGAGGCGGCCAGCATCCGCGTGGTCCGCGTCTGACCGGTGTGCGTCGGACCGGTGTGCGTCGGACCGGTCCGCGTCTGACAGTCCGCGTCTGACCGGTCCGTGTTTGAGCCGCTGGTCGGCTCGTCGGCGCGCGGATGTTTGACAGGTGTCGGTGACCGGCGGGCGTACTACCCTCGTTCGGTATGGACAGGGTGGGCGTCGACGACCACGAGTCGGCCGGTGAGCCCGGCGACGTCGAAGAGTTCGACGGCGACATCACCGACGGCGACATCACTGACGGCGACATCACCGACGATGACGTCACGGATGACGACCGCACGGATGACGACGTCGCGGACGCTGACGACCTCGGTGATGACGAGTCTGACGAGCCCGGAGACCCGGACCAGCTTGCCACGTTCCGCGTGCCGGAGCAGCGTTCGGCCCCGGACGCCGTCGACTCGCTGACCGAGCGGGAGCTGGCGATGCTCGCCTTCGAGCGCCGGTGGTGGAGGCACGCCGGCTCGAAGGAACAGGCGATCCGTGACCAGTTCGGCGTGTCCTCGACGCGCTACTACCAACTGCTCAACGCGCTGCTCGACCGCCCGGCCGCGCTCGCGCACGACCCGGTGCTGGTGAAGCGGCTGCGCCGGCTGCGGGCCACCAGGACCCGCGCGCGCAGTGGCGGCCGGACGAGCTGAGCCAGCGCGCTCGGGCGGCACGGTCGGGGCGCACTGTCAGGTGGCCGCGGGGCCGGGTGCGTGCCGCTGCGCGTAGGACTCCAGCCACGCCACCTGGGACGGCTCCAGCGACGCCCTGACCCGGCCGCGGGCCGTCTCGACGTGCTGCGCGGTGACCGTCGCGGCGTCCAGCGACTCGCGCATGGCGGCGAGCGCCGACTCGCGGATCAGCGCGGCGCAGTCCGCCGCCGAGAAACCGTCCAATGTGGAGCCCAGCGCCGCCAGGTCGACGTCCGCGGCGAGCGGCACGCTGCGCGCCGCGGAGCGCAGTATCTCCGCGCGGGCGTCGCCGTCCGGCGGCGGTACGTACACCAGCCGCTCCAGCCGTCCCGGGCGCAGCAGGGCCGGGTCGACCAGGTCCGGCCGGTTGGTGGCGCCGATCACGACGACGTTGCGCAGCGACTCCACCCCGTCCAGCTCGGTGAGCAGCGCGGCGACCACCCGGTCGGTGGTACCGCCGTCGCTGGCCTGCCCACGCACCGGTGCGAGCGCGTCGACCTCGTCCAGGAACACCAGGCTCGGCGCCGCCTCCCGGGCCCGGCGGAACAGCTCCCGGACCGCGCGCTCGCTCTCGCCGACCCACTTGGACAGCAACTCGGCGCCCTTGACCGAGAGCACGTTGGCCCGGCCGGTGCCGGCGACCGCCTTGACCAGGAAGGTCTTTCCGCATCCGGGCGGACCGTAGAGCAGCACGCCGCGCGGGGGCTGCACGCCCAGCCGGGCGAACGTGTCCGGGTACGTCAGCGGCCAGAGCACCGACTCGGTGAGCACCTCCTTGACGGAGGCCATGTCGCCGACGTCGTCCAGGGTCACCTTGGCCAGCTCCAGGGTGGACTCCGCCATCGAGGTCGGCCGGACCACCTCCAGCGCGCCGGAGAAGTCGGTGGCCGCCACCACCGGCGCCTCGGCGACCTTCTGGCGCAGGGCGGCCCGTACCCCGGCCTCCCGTACCAGCGCGGCGAGGTCGGCCGCGACAAACCCGGGGGTACGCGCGGCGACGTCGTCCAGCTTCACGTCCTCGGCCAGCGGCATCGGCCGGGTCAGCACGGTGAGCTGTTCGCGGCGCATGGCGGCGTCCGGCAGGGGTACCGCCAGCTCGTGATCGAGCAGTCCGGGCGAGCGCAGCGTCGGGTCCACCGCCTCCGGACGGCTGGTGGTGCACACCACGGCGATGCCGTCCCGCAGCGCCTCGCCGAGCAGTTGGCGGAACACGGTGGGCAGCGGCCCGGGCTCGTCCCGCGGGGCGAGTGCCTCGGTGTCGGCGACGATCACCACGCCCGGCGTGGTCGTCGACTCGAACGCCCGGCGCAGCCGGCGGGCCGCGTCGTCGTTGGCCAGCGCGGCGATCTCGGGTGCCCAGAGTACGGTGACCATCGCGCCCACATCGGCGGCGACCGCGCGCACCAGCGCGGACTTGCCGGAGCCGGCCGGGCCGGTGATCAGCACGCCCAGCGAGACGGTGGTACCGAGCCGGGTGAGCACCTCGCGGTGATGGAAGCCCAGGTCCAGCAGCTCGGTCAGCTCCTGGGCCTGGCTGCGCAGGCCGGGCAGGTCCTCGATGGTGGGCGCCGCCGGCGTGGGCTCCACGGTCGGGGTCACCTGGGTCTCGGTGGAGTGGGTCGCCTGGCCGTTCCGCCAACCGACCATGGTGTCCATGGTGACGACTCCGGCGTCGCCGGGCTCGTGACCCGTCACGGTCAGCAGCGCCGTGGTCCACCCGTACCCGACGGTGTTGGCCAGGCTGCGCCGCACGCCCTGGACTAGCGGCCGGGCGCCGCTGGCCGGGAGTACGTCCTGGGGCAGCAGCGAGACGTTGTCGCCCACCGTGATCACCTTGCCCAGCAGGGCGAGGCGGAGCATCTCCGGGGTGACCACCGCGACGATCTCGGGTGGCCCGGTGAGGGTGACCTGGTGCGCGGCCCGTACGTCCGCGGGGGCGACGTTGACCTGGCCGCCGTCCCGCACGCCCAGGTTGCCCAGCAGCAGGTCGTCGGCGTAGAGCACGGCACGGCTGGCTCCGGCCTCGGCGAACGCGACGATCCCGGCCGTCTCGCGCCGCCCGGCCAGCCGGACCGGGTCGCCGGCCCGGAGCCCGAGCGCGGCGATCACCTCGGGGTGCAGGCGAACGATGCCGCGCCGGGCGTCCAGCGCGGCCGGCCGGAGGCTCGCGGTCAGCGTCAGGGAGGCGGCATCGTGCGCCCGTGTCCGGCCCACGCCGCCGGGGCTGCGATTGTCGGTCACGCTTGCGAGCCTATCCGCGCGCCGGCCCGAGTTTCGCCTACCGGTAGTTTGCTGAGCGCGGGCTGAGAGGGTTCGGGACAGTGGGGGCCCCCGACGACGTACCGTTTCGACCATGCCTACAGCGCTGTCCGCGCGCCTGCGCCATGCCCTGCCCCACCCGCGCCTGACCCGGGGCCGGATCGTCGCCGGGGCGGCGGCGCTCGCCGTGCTCGTCGGGGCGGTGACGTGGGCGGCCTGGCCCTCGTCGGCCGGATACCGGGTCACCTCTCAGATGATCAACGTGCTCACCGGCCCCGACGGCAACACCCCGATCAGCCTGGACACCAGCTACTACCAGCCCCGCTCGGCGTCGGCCAGCCACCCGGTCCCGGCGGTGCTGCTGGCGCACGGGTTCGGCGGCACCAAGGACGACGTCGCGTCGCAGGCGGAGGACCTGGCCGACCAGGGATACGCCGTGCTCGCCTGGACCGCCGAGGGGTTCGGCAAGAGCGGCGGTGAGATCCACCTGGACAGCCCGGACTGGGAGGTCAAGGATGCGGAGCGCCTGATCGACTGGCTGGCCACCCGGCCCGAGGTGCGCAAGGACGGCCCCCGCGACCCGCGGGTGGCGGCGGTCGGCGGCTCCTACGGCGGCGGGCTGGCGCTGATGCTCGCGGGGTACGACCGGCGGGTGGACGCCATCGTTCCGCAGATCACCTGGAACAGCCTGGCCAACGCCTTCCTACCGGAGGCGACCGGCGCCGGCGCGTCCTCGGGGGTGTTCAAGAAGGGCTGGGCGGGCATCTTCTTCACCGGCGGCGCGGTACCCGCCGGGGCCGCCGTGCCCGCGTCGCGGGCCGGCGGTGCGGCACCGGGCGGAGGCGCCCCACCGGTTGGGGCGGAGGGCACCGATCTGTCCTGCGGGCGGTTCGCGGCCGACCTCTGCCAGGTGTACCTGTCGATCGCCACCACCGGTCGGGCCACCCCCGACGAGCTGGCGCTGCTGCAGCGGTCCAGCCCGGCCAGCATCCTGAACCAGATTCACGCGCCCACGCTGCTGATCCAGGGGCAGGCGGACTCCCTGTTCCCGCTGTCCGAGGCGGACGCCAACGCGCGCGGCATCGCCGCGAACGGCACCCCGGTGCGGGTCGACTGGTTCACCGGTGGGCACGATGGCGGCTCCGGACCGCAGTCCGATCAGGACCGCTCGAACGAGCTGACGACGCAGTGGCTCAACCACTACCTGAAGGGCGCCGGGCCCACGCCGTCGGACACCTTCACCTACTCCCGGCTGGCCGGCATCGACGCCAACACCAACGGCGTGGTCGCGTTGGGCTACACGGCCGGCGCCTACCCGGGGCTGTCCGGACGCTCGGCGCGGACCGTCGCGGTCGCGGGCCCGCCGCAGCCGGCCGTCAATCCGCCGAACGGGACGCCGGGCGCGGTCTCGACGCTGCCCGGGGTGGGCGGCGGTGGGCTGTCCAGCATCACCGGTTCGGCGGCTCAGGACGTTCCAGGGCAGCACGCCGACTTCTACTCCAAACCGCTACCGTCCACAGTGGATGTCGTGGGCGCGCCGACGGTACAGGTACGGGCGGCCAGTCCCACCGGTGAGGCGGTGCTGTTCGTCAAGCTGTACGACGTCGATCCGCACAGCGGCGCCACCCTGCCGGACGGGCTGGTCGCTCCGGTGCACCTGACCGGCCTGCCGGGCAGCCTGGACGACGCGACGCCGGTGACCGTGACGCTGCCCGCGATAGTGCACCAGTTCCAGGCCGGGCACCTGCTCCGGGTCACCGTGGCCACCTCGGATCAGGGGTACCTGAGCCCGGCGGCGCCGACGGTGTACCAGATCTCGGCGGCCGGCGGCGTGCGGCTGCCGACCGTCCACGGTGTACCGGTGGCCAGCCCCGACCTGATCTGGCGGTGGGTCCTGGGCGGCCTGGCGGCGCTGATCGCGATCGCAGTCGTGGTGGCGGTGGTGGTCGCCCGGCGCCGACACCGCACCGCAGACCACTCGGTACGGGCCGACCTGGCCGACGTGCCGCTCGTGGTCAGCGGTCTGCGCAAGGAGTACGGGGACGGCTTCGTCGCGGTGTCCAAAGTGGACTTCACCGTCCGGCGTGGACAGGTGGTGGGCCTGCTCGGCCCGAACGGTGCCGGGAAGACCACGTCGCTCCGGGTGCTCATGGGCCTGACCAAGCCGACCGCGGGCGACATCTACGTCTTCGGCCACCGGCTGGTGCCCGGCGCGCCGGTGCTGTCCCGGCTCGGTGCGCTGGTCGAGGGGCCGGGCTTCCTGCCGCACCTGTCCGGCCTGGACAACCTGCGACTCTACTGGCGCTCGACGGGGCGGCCGCTGGCCGACGCCCGGATGGACGAGGCGCTGGAGATAGCCGGGCTGGGCGACGCGGTGCACCGCCGGATCAAGACGTACAGCCACGGCATGCGGCAGCGGCTGGCCATCGCGCAGGCCATGCTCGGCCTGCCCGAACTGCTGGTGCTCGACGAACCGACGGATGGGCTGGACCCGCCGCAGATCGCGGAGATGCGCCGGGTGCTGCGCCGGTACGCCACCGACGGGCGCGCCGTACTGGTCTCCAGCCACCTGCTGGCCGAGGTGGAGCAGACCTGTACCCACGTGGTCGTGGTGCACAAGGGCATGGTGGTGGCCGACGGGCCGACCGACGACATCGTCGGGGACTCGCCCTCGGTGCAGTTCGACGTGTCCGACCCGACCGCGGCCACCGAGGTGCTCAACCGCAACGGCGCGCGCAGCGTCTCCGGCGAGGGCGAACGCACCCTGGTGGCGGACCTGAACGGGGCGAACCGGGCCGAGGTGGTGGCCGAACTGGTACGGGCCGGCGTGGGCGTGGACCGGGTGGTACCGCGTCGCCGGTTGGAGGACGCGTTCCTGTCGCTGGTCGGCGGGGACACCAAGGCGAGCGGAGAGCGCTGATGTCCATGGAGTCGACCCTTGCCCCGGCGCCCACCGTGGACGGCGCGGCCGGCGGGTACCGTCCGACCGCCACGCTCAGCTTCCGCACCGAGCTGCGGCGCCAGGCCAGCCGCCGGCGCACCCAGCTGAGCCTGGGCTTCATGGTGCTGCTCCCGCTGGTCATCCTGCTGGCGTTCGAGTTCGGCGGGACCGGTGACGGCGGCGGTGGGGATCGCGGCCAGTTCGCCGCGCTGGCCGACATCGGCCGGTCCAGCGGGCTCAACTTCGCCCTGTTCACCCTGCTGGTGTCCGCGTCCTTCCTGCTCGTCGTGGTGGTGGCGCTGTTCTGCGGTGACACCGTGGCCAGCGAGGCGAACTGGGGCTCGCTGCGGTACCTGCTGGCCGTCCCGGTACCCCGGGGTCGCCTGCTGGGCAGCAAGCTGCTCGTCGCGCTGTTCTACAGCCTGGTGTCGCTGCTCCTGCTGACCGGGGTGGCGCTGCTGGCCGGAACCCTGCGCTACGGCTGGCATCCGTTGCGCACCACCGTCGCCGGGGACGTGGCACCCGGCTCGGCCGTGCTGCGCCTGCTGGGCATCGTCGCGTACCTGGCGGTCACCCTGCTGATCGTGGCCGGCCTGGCGTTCCTGCTGTCGGTGTCGACCGACGCGCCGCTCGGCGCGGTCGGCGGCGCCGTGCTGCTGCAGATCCTCTCCGGCATCCTCGACCAGATCACCGCGCTGGGCTCGATACGAGTGATCTTGCCCACTCACTACGGCGACGCCTGGCTCGGCCTGATCTCCAACCCGATCCAGACGGAGGACATGGTCAAGGGCGCCATCGCGGCCCTGGTCTACGCGGCGGGCTTCTTCGGCCTGGCCTGGTGGCACTTCTTGCGTAAGGACGTAGTGAGCTAAGCTGTCAGCGGAACTTACAACTGAATACCTCATCCAGAGGGGCAGAGGGAACGGCCCGTTGAAGCCCCGGCAACCACCGCGTTTCACCTCGATGTTGAGGCCACCGGCGTGCAGGTGCCAATTCCGTCCAGGGTTGTGAGACTCACCCTGGGAAGATGAGAGGAAGGCCTCCCATGACGTCGACGATCGACGCAAACGTCGGAACCGACACCGTTCCCACCGCCGCCAGGAACCTGGTCTGCCGTGGCTGTGGCGCGACCTACCCGCTCGCCGCCCAGCACGCCTGTTACGAGTGTTTCGGCCCCCTTGAGGTCAGTTACGACGCCGAGGCGCTGGCCCGGGTCACCCGCGAGCAGATCGAGGCGGGCCCGCAGAACCTCTGGCGCTACGCTCCGCTGCTGCCGGTCGGGCAGGACCCGGCCACCCGGGTGAGCCTCAACCCGGGCTGCACGCCGCTGGTGCGCGGCGACGCGCTCGCCGCCGAACTGGGCATCACCGGACCGCTGTGGGTCAAGGACGATTCGGCGAATCCGACCCACTCGTTCAAGGACCGGGTCGTATCGGTCGCGCTGACCGCCGCGAAGGGTTTCGGCTTCACCCGGTTCGCCTGCGCGTCGACCGGAAACCTGGCGAACTCGGTCGCCGCGCACGCCGCCCAGGCCGGCATCCCGTCCGTGGTCTTCATCCCGTCCGACCTCGAACAGGGCAAGGTGCTGAGCACCGCCGTGTACGGCGGCGACGTGGTGGCCATCGAGGGCTCGTACGACGACGTGAACCGGCTCTGCTCGGAGCTGACCGAGACCGACGAGTTCGAGGACACCGCCTTCGTCAACGTCAACGTCCGGCCGTTCTACGCGGAGGGCTCCAAGACTCTCGGCTACGAGATCGCCGAGCAGCTGGGCTGGCGGCTGCCGGCGCAGGTGGTCATCCCGATGGCCTCGGGCGAGCTGCTGACCAAGGTCGACAAGGCGTTCAGCGAGCTGGTCGCGATCGGGCTGGTCCCGAACACCCCGTGGAAGATCTTCGGTGCCCAGTCGGCCGGCTGCAACCCGATCGCCGTCGCGCTGCACCAGGACACCGACGTGATCACTCCGGTGCGCCCGACCGGGATCGCCAAGTCGCTCAACATCGGCGACCCGGCGGCCGGCCTGTACGCGCTCGAGGCGGTGCGGCGCACCGGCGGCTGGATGGACTACGCCGACGACGACGAGATCCGTGCCGCCATCCGGCAATTGGCCCGCACCACCGGCGTGTTCGCCGAGACCGCGGGCGGGGTGACCACCGCCGTGCTGGGCAAGCTGGTGGCGGCCGGCAAGCTGGACCCGACGGCCGAGACCGTGGTGCTCAACACCGGCGAGGGGCTCAAGACTTTGGATGCCGTCGCCGAACTGGTCGGCCCCACCTACCGGGTCAAGCCGTCACTGAAGGCCGCCCGTGAGGCTGGTCTTCTCGGTTGATTTTTTAGCGGCGAGAATCACCCAGCGTAGTGATTCCTGAAGTACTCACGCCGGTTCATCTCGCGTGTCAACTCTGAGGCTGGCGAACAGGTAGCTCAGGGTAATCAGGGATGTGCTTTGCGTCCATTTTCAGGGGTCGTCGGGGCTTGACGGCGTTGTCTGAGGCGCGCAGGATGCTGCGTGCGGGAGGACGCATCGCCGCTTGGCCCCGGGGAAACCCGGGAGGTCAGCGACCCGGCGCAGAAGCGCTGTGCGAGCGTCCTCTCGACCAATTTCCGGGCCGTTTCGGCTGGTCATCCGGCCGGAACCGGTTGAGGACGGGCGGCCCGGCGCCGGGGACGGCCATCGGCCGCCGACGCCGGGCCTCACGAATCTCGGCGCCGAACCCGCGGGGCGGGCGGCCACCGGTCGCCGGTCGGCCGCCAGGAGCGACCGCCGGGCGACGGAGCGCTACCCCTGTCCGCACTCATTCACGGTGACCTCATTCACGTGAGCGGTCCGGGTAGACCGCCACGAAGATCGAGTAAGGCTCGCCCTCCGAGGCGCGCGGGCGGGACGCGAAGTCGTCGAGCAGCTCGGCCACCCGGTCGCGCAGCTCCTGCAGCTGTGATTTGTCCAACCGCAGCCCCAGCCGGCTCACCCGGGGCTCGGCCGGGTCGGCCAGCCTGACCTCGTCCAGGAATGCCTCGATCATGGCCTGACCGCTGCCCTCGACGCCGGCGCCGTACACATCCAGCGTCCAGGACTTGCCGGTCGCCAGGTACGGCACCTCGCGCGCGCCCCGGGTGCCCCGGCGCTCCTGCTGAGCGGCGAGAAAACCGGTGGCCACCAGGGTGCGGACGTGGTGCAGTGTGGTCGCGGGGTTCAGGCCCAGCCGGGCCGCGATCTCCTTGTTCGTCAGCGCCCGGTCCAGGCACAGACGCAGGATGCGCAGCCGTAAGGCGGAGGCGAGCGCGCGCGCCTCCTGCTCCGTCGCCGGCCGGCGGGTCTTGTCGAATGACATGGCCCGTTCAGCCTATGGCAGAAGTCGCGGATCACCGAGATAACTGGTTGACTTTTCCCAATCACTAGCGCACGCTGCCCTCATGGCCAGCGGCGACCAGCACTTCTCCGCGCCCGCGGACCCGCCGGTGGTCGGTGGGCGCCTCGGGCTGCTGGTCGCGCACGACTTCCGCCAGCTCTTCGTCGCGGACACCATCAGCCAGCTCGGCGCACAGGTCAGCCTGCTGGCGCTGCCGCTGGTCGCCGTCCTCGCGTTGCACGCCAGCACCTTTGAGGTCGGCGCGCTCAGTGCCTGCGAGACGGCCGCCTTCCTGCTGGTCGGGCTGCCGGCCGGGGCCTGGGTGGATCGGATGCGGCGCCGGCACGTGCTGATCGCGGGCGACCTGGGCCGGGCCGTCCTGCTCGGCAGCATCCCGGTGGCCTGGTGGCTGCACTGGCTGACCGTGTACCAGATGTTCGTGGTCGCGCTGCTCGCCGGCGTGTGCACGGTGTTCTTCGACGTGGCGTACCAGAGCTTCCTGCCGCACCTGGTCGGCCGGGACAACCTGGTCGAGGGCAACGCCAAGCTGGAGTCGGTCCGGGCGGTCAACCAGATCGGCGGCCCCACCGCGGCCGGCCTGATCATCAGTTGGCTCACCGCGCCGTTCGCGATCGCCGTCAACGCGGCCAGCTACCTCGGCTCAGCGCTGTTCGTGACCCGGATTCGGCGGCGCGAGCCGCGGCCCGAGCGCGCCCCGGACGCGCACCTCGGCCGGGAGATCATGGAGGGCCTGCGGTTCGTGCTGGGCAACCGCATGCTGCGCTCCATCGCCGCGTGTACCGGCTCCTCCAACCTGTTCGGTTCGATCGCGACCGCCCTGCAGGTGGTCCTGCTGGCCGGGATCCTGCGCCTGCCGCCCTGGCAGATCGGCCTGGTCTCCTCGGTGTCGGCGGTCGGCGGCCTGGTCGCGGCGTTCACCGCCACCAGGGTCGCCCGCCGGCTCGGCCAGGGCCCCACGATCTGGATCTCGATCGGTGCCACCTCGCCGTTCGCCCTGCTGATGCCGCTGGCCCAGCGCGGCGTGCTGTTGTGGCTGGCCGCGGTCGGTGGCGGCGTCTGGTCGTTCGGTGCCGTGGTCTACAACGTCACCCAGGTCAGCTTCCGCCAGGGCCTGTGCCCGGAGCGGCTGCTCGGCCGGATGAACGCCACCATGCGCTTCCTGGTCTGGGGCACCATGCCGTTGGGTGCGCTGCTCGGCGGGACGTTGGGCGCGGTCCTGGGGGTGCGGCCGGCGATGTGGATAGGCGCCATCGGCGGCATGTTCTGCTTCCTGCCGGTGCTCGCCTCCCCGCTGCGCGGGATGCGGGAGCTGCCCTCGTGGGGGCCGAGCCCGGGATCGGACCTGCTACCCGCCGGGGCGCAGGCCGGATAGACGCCTGATCGCCGGGAGGACTCCGTTGGCTGCGTTGTTCCCTCCCCGGTGATCAGGAGCGGGGGTGGGGCGGTGCCATGAGCGCCGCCCCACCTGACCATGCCCGCCCCGGCCCGGGGGGCGGCCCGAGGTCGGCACCGGAGCAGAATCGGCCCTGTCGGACCGGCGGTGGCCTCCGGCATCATTGGCCCATGACTGCCACCGTCGCCAGCCACGAGCTGTACGCGAAGCACTCCGAAACGCTCCAGCGCGCGCTGACCGCGATCGCCGAGCGCGGTTACTGGTCCGCCTTCCCCGAGTCGCCGAGCCCGAGGGTGTACGGCGAACAGGCGGCGGCCACCGGGGCCGCCGACTTCCGGTCCTACCTGGGCGCGGATTTCCCGCTCGACCAGCCGGCCGATTCCGTCGTGGCCACCGAGTCCTCACCGTTCGGGATCGCACTCGATGTGCGGTATCCGCACGCTGCGCCCGACGCTCTGGTCGCCGCCGCCACGGCCGCGCTGCCCGCCTGGCGGGCCGCCGGCCCGCAGGTGCGGGTGGGCGTCTGCCTGGAGATCCTCGCCCGGCTGCACGCGCACATCTTCGAGCTGGCCAACGCGGTGCAGTTCACCACCGGGCAGGCGTTCGTCATGGCGTTCCAGGCCGGTGGCGCGCACGCGCTGGACCGGGCGTTGGAGGCGCTGGCGTACGCCTACGCGGAGCAGACCCGCCATCCGGCCGTCGCGGACTGGGAGAAGCCGGCCGGCCGCGGCGATCCGCTGCGCATGAGCAAGACCTTCCACGTGGTACCGCGCGGAGTCGCCCTGGTGATCGGGTGCAACACGTTCCCCACCTGGAACTCGTACCCTGGGCTGTTCGCGTCGCTGGCCACCGGCAACCCGGTCATCGTCAAGCCGCACCCGCGCGCCGTGCTGCCGCTGGCCATCACCGTCCGGTACGCGCGGGAGGTGTTAGCGGAGGCCGGCTTCGAGCCGGACATCATCCAGCTCGCTCCCGAGGGGCCGGACGAGCGGCTGGCCTCCGAGCTGGCGCTGCGACCCGAGGTAAAGATCATCGACTTCACCGGCTCCACCGGGTACGGGGAGTGGCTGGAGGTCAACGCGCGCCAGGCGGTGGTGTTCACCGAGAAGGCCGGCGTGAACACGATCGTCGTCGACTCGACCGACGACTTCGCCGGGATGTGTGCGAATATCGCATTCTCCTTGACTCTCTACAGTGGACAGATGTGCACCACGCCCCAGAACATCCTGGTGCCCAGGGGCGGGATCGAGACCGGGGCGGGGCACCTGTCGTTCGACGAGGTGGCCACCGGGATCGCCGACGCGGTGGGCAAGCTGACCGGGGACGACGCCCGTGCGGTCGAGTTGACCGGCGCGATAGTCAACGACGCCGTGGCATCGCGCATCGAGGCGGCCCGCGAGCAGGGGACCGTACTGCTGGACTCCCGTACCGTGAGCCACCCCGCGTACCCGGACGCGGTGGTGCGAACTCCGCTCATCCTGACGCAGGACGCGTCTCGCGCGGAGGTCTTCGACGGCGAGTGGTTCGGGCCGATCTCGTTCGTGGTGGCCACAGACTCGACGGCGCACAGCATCGAGCTGTTCCGCCGTACCGTCGGCGCCAAGGGTGCGCTGACCGCCGCGGTCTACTCCACCTCGCCCGAGGTGCTGGCCGAGGTCGAGGAGGCGGCCATCGAGGTCGGCGTGCACCTGTCGGCCAATCTGAACGGCGGCGTGTTCGTCAACCAGTCCGCGGCGTTCTCCGACTTCCACGCCAGCGGCGCCAACGCGGCGGCCAACGCGGCACTGACCGATGGCGCCTACGTGGCCAGCCGGTTCCGGATCGTCCAGTCTCGCCGGCACATCTGAGCACCCGCTGAACCGCCGGGACGGCACGGTGGCGGCCCCGGCGGTTCAGCGGTTCAGGCCGGGCGGCGCATCTTCAACTCGGTGAACACCGGGATCACCGGGTGGCGCGAACGCAGCCCGGTGTCGACGAAACCGAGTCCCTGGTACGCCCGGATCGCCCGCTGGTTGCCGGTCATCACCTCCAATTCGAGCTCCGGCCGGCCCGCGGCCAGCGACCACTGGGCCACCGCGTCCACCAGGCGGCCGAGCAGGCCCCGGCCGCGCCAGGTCGGCGCCAGGTACACGGCGAACACCAGCGTGACGCCGCGGGTACCGGGCGGCGTGAAGCCGCCGGCCTGCCCGACCAGCCGGCCGTCGGCCGCCGCGACAAACAACGCCTGGGCGTTGCCGGCCACCCGCTCGCGCAGCTTGGCCGCGAACTCGGCATGCGGCCGGGCCGCCGCCTCATCGATTGTTTCGAGAAAGGCGAGTGGGGCGTCTGCGAGCATTTCAAGACGCAATGCCCTTGCCATTGCCGCATCAGCCATCGTCACTCGCCGCACTACCGCTTCGGCCATTGCACTAGCCCGCCCTTCGACGCTTACCCCGTGACACCCATTGAGTCTTGACTGTGACCATGAGGTCCGATTTGCGGGGGTGCGGCCTACGGACCGCTCGTGTACCGTGCTTTTTCGGTCGCTGTTTCGCCCCGCGTCCCGCCAGACCGGCAAGCAAACCGCGGCACCGGCTCCGCGGTGGGGTCGGGGGTCGGCAGACCCAGCACCATCGAAGTGAGGAAGTGCACCGTGGCACAGGGCACCGTCAAGTGGTTCAACAGCGAGAAGGGCTATGGCTTCATCGCGGTCGACGGGGGCAGGACGTCTTCGTCCACTTCTCCGCGATCGAGATGGACGGCTACAAGTCGCTGGAAGACGGTCAGCGCGTCGAGTTCGAGATCGCGCAGGGTCAGAAGGGCCCGCAGGCGGAGAAGGTCCGCCTGATCGCCTGAGTCTGCGAGGCCGGCTATCGCGGGCCGTATCAGACGTGACATCACGGGACATCGATCCCCACTACTGTGGGATTCGGTGTCCCGTGTGGCGTTTCCGACCGTCTTTCCACCCTTGCCGATCGTGGCAGGGGGCTGCGCCGACGCGGACATGACCCCGTGCCCCGATCATCCGCCGGCCACCCGCCTTTTCTAGGGGTGCGGGCGCACGCTCCGGCCACGCGGTGGCGCGAGGCCGGCCATCGGGTCGGCCATCACCCGGTAGCCGACAGGTGGCGCCCGGCCGGGCCGTCCGGCCGCCCCCGATCCGCTTGGCCGCCCCCGGCTTTCCGCCGCCGCGCTCGGCTTCCCGGCTCCCCGGCTCCCCGGGGTCCCCGACCGGGCCCCGTCCGCCCGGCCGCCCGATTCCGCCGGCCGCCGGCCCCGCTCCCGCCCGGGTCTGGACCCGCTCTCGCCCCGATCCGGGACGCTCCCGGGGTCCCACCTGCTCGGCCGTGGCGGCCCCGCTCCCGCCCGCGTTTTCGGACGCTTGCACTCGTAAGGGGAGAGTGCTAAACAAGTGATTGGCACTCGGGTAGGCTGAGTGCCAACGGTCGAGCCGGTGTGGTCCCAGCAGTGGGGCCGGTCGTCGCGGGCTCTGTCTGGCTCGGCCGGGGAGCGGTGTTGCCCTTGCCGGCGCATCTGACGGCGGCGGTGGCACCGTTCTGACCACGCGTAGACACACGGGCCGCCGTCTAAGAAGCGGAGGCGCCGGGATTGTCCAGGAGGACAACGCCGAATGGCCAAGATTATCGCGTTCGACGAGGAGGCGCGCCGCGGTCTTGAGCGGGGCATGAACAACCTCGCCGACGCCGTCAAGGTGACGCTGGGCCCCAAGGGCCGCAACGTCGTGCTCGAGAAGAAGTGGGGCGCCCCCACCATCACCAACGATGGTGTGAGCATCGCCAAGGAAATCGAGCTCGAGGACCCGTACGAGAAGATCGGCGCTGAGCTGGTCAAGGAAGTTGCCAAGAAGACCGACGACGTGGCCGGTGACGGCACCACGACGGCGACCGTCCTGGCTCAGGCGCTGGTCCGCGAGGGCCTGCGTAACGTCGCCGCCGGCGCGAACCCGATCGCCCTGAAGCGGGGCATCGAGGCCGCCACCGCGGCGGTCGCCGAGGAACTGGCCAAGATGGCCAAGGACGTGGAGACCAAGGAGCAGATTGCCTCGGTCGCCTCGATCTCGGCCGGTGACTCCAGCGTCGGCGAGATCATCGCCGAGGCGATGGACAAGGTCGGCAAGGAAGGCGTCATCACCGTCGAGGAGAGCAACACCTTCGGCCTGGAGCTTGAGCTCACCGAGGGTATGCGCTTCGACAAGGGATACATCTCCCAGTACTTCATGACCGACGTGGAGCGGATGGAGGCCGTCCTCGACGACCCGTACATCCTGATCGTCAACAGCAAGATCTCCGCGGTGAAGGACCTGCTCCCGAGCCTGGAGAAGGTCATGCAGTCGAGCAAGCCGCTGCTGATCATCGCCGAGGACATCGAGGGCGAGGCCCTGGCCACCCTGATCGTCAACAAGGTGCGCGGCACCTTCAAGTCGGTTGCCGTCAAGGCCCCCGGCTTCGGCGACCGCCGCAAGGCTCAGCTGCAGGACATCGCGATCCTCACCGGTGGCCAGGTCATCAGCGAGGAGATCGGTCTCAAGCTGGAGAACGCCACCCTCGACCTGCTGGGTCGCGCCCGCAAGGTGCAGATCACCAAGGACGAGACCACCATCGTCGATGGTGCCGGTGACGCCGACCAGATCCAGGGCCGGGTCAACCAGATCCGTGCCGAGATCGAGAAGAGCGACTCCGACTACGACCGCGAGAAGCTGCAGGAGCGGCTGGCCAAGCTGGCCGGTGGCGTCGCGGTCATCAAGATCGGTGCGGCCACCGAGGTCGAGCTGAAGGAGCGCAAGCACCGCGTCGAGGACGCTGTGCGGGCGGCCAAGGCCGGCGTCGAGGAGGGCATGGTCTCCGGCGGCGGTGTCGCGCTGGTTCAGGCCGGCAAGACCTCGTTCGACAAGCTGGACCTGGTGGGCGACGAGGCCACCGGTGCCCAGATCGTGCGTACCGCTCTGGAGGCTCCGCTGCGCCAGATCGCGGTCAACGCCGGCCTCGAGGGCGGCGTGGTGGTCGAGAAGGTCCGCAGCCTGCCGGCTGGCCAGGGCCTGAACGCGGCCACGGGCGAGTACGTCGACATGCTCGAGTCGGGCATCATCGACCCGGCCAAGGTCACCCGGTCGGCGCTGCAGAACGCGGCCTCGATCGCGGCCCTGTTCCTGACCACGGAGGCCGTGGTCGCGGACAAGCCGGAGAAGTCGCCGGCCCCGGCCGGTGCGCCGGGCGGCGGCGGGGACATGGACTTCTGAGTCCCAGCTCCAGCCACGACGGACGGGCGAGCCAGTCGGCTCGCCCGTCCGCCGTATCCGGGCTCTTACCGGTTTGGTGGCTTGTTGTTGTTCTTCTTCGGCGGTATGGACAGCGGGCTAGGAGCACCCGGCTGACCCTTCATCGCCTTACTGCGGTTACGTAGCCATTCGTCGGCGCTCGCCGGCGTGCCGTCGTCGTGCACCATTCGACCGGCCGCGGTCTCGTCAGGCAATTCTTCGACCAGATCCTGAGCTTCGGCTCGGAGATCTTTGTCTGATGGTGACGTGCCCATGGCTCCTCCTTCCGGACTCCCGGAAAGGCCCACATTACGGCTCAGGACGGTTACGGTCCGGCGAATCGAAATAACTGCCCGAATGGGGGTCGCTGGAGCGTCCATCCGTTTGACGCCCCCCTGGCCAGGGTTATGAGGGGTGTCCCCCGGGTACCGTGCCACCATGGTTACCGACCGGTTTCGTACCCTGTTGTCCGCCGCTCCGGTGATCGACGGCCATAACGATCTCGCGTGGGAGATGCGGGGCCGGGTGCGCTACGACCTCGACCGGCTGGACGTGGGGGTCGACCAGAGCGGGAGCGGCCTGCACACCGACCTGGTCCGGCTGCGGGCCGGCGGCGTGGGCGCGCAGTTCTGGTCGGCGTACGTGTCGGTACGCCTGACGGGTGACGCCGCCGTGGTCGCCACCCTGGAACAGATCGACTTCGTGCATCGGCTGGTCGAGCGGTACCCGGATCTGCTGGCCTTGGCCCGGGACGCCGAGGAGATCGAGGCGGCACGCGCGTCCGGCCGGATCGCCGCGCTGATCGGCATCGAGGGCGGTCACAGCATCGACGGATCCCTGGAGACCCTCCGGCTGATGTTCGACCGGGGTGCCCGGTACCTGACGCTGACCCACCGCCTGAACACCGAGTGGGCGGACAGCGCCACGGACGTCCCTGGGGTCGGCGGGCTGGCGCCGTTCGGGTACGAGGTGGTTCGGGAGTGCAACCGGCTGGGCATGCTGGTCGACCTGTCACACGTCGCGATGTCCACCATGGAGGCCGTGCTCGACGTGTCCAGCGCGCCGGCCTTCTTCTCGCACTCCTCGGCTCGGGCGTTGTGCGATCACCCGCGCAACGTCCCCGACTCGGTACTCGAACGGGTGGCGGTCAGCTCCGGCATCGTCATGGTGACCTTCGTGCCGGGCTTCCTCCGGGATGATTGCCGAGAGTGGATGGCGGAGCAGGGCGCCTTCGAGGCCACCGTGGAGGCGCCAGACGACTCTCCACAGTGGAGGGATGAGCTGGCGGCCTGGGTCCGGGACCACCCCCGCCCGCCCTGCACGGTGGCCGACGTCGCCGATCACGTCGAGCACGTACGGGAGGTGGCCGGGCTGGACTGCGTCGGGCTCGGCAGCGACTTCGACGGGGTGGCGGCGACCCCGGACGGGCTGGCCGACGTCGCCGGGTACCCGAACCTGCTCGCGGAGCTGTCCGGGCGCGGCTGGTCCGATGCCGACCTGGCCAAGCTGACGTGGCACAACGCCATGCGCGTGATCCGGGAGACGGCCCGCTACGCGGATCCGGTCGCCGAGCGCACCGCCGCGTAGGCGTCCACGATCCCGGCGTTGCCGCCGCAGCCGTCGGCGCTCGCCCCGGTGGCCGTCTGCCGCAGGATCTGCGCGGTACGGGCGACGTCACCGATCAGGTCGGGGTTGGCCGACCACATCAGCGCGACCACGCCGGCCACGTGCGGCGCGGCCATCGAGGTCCCGGACAGCACCGCGTACCCGCCCGGCACCGCGGAGACCACGTTGGCGCCGGGCGCGAGGACGTCCGGCTTCCGCTCGCCGGTCACCGGTCCCCGGCTGGAAAAGTCCGCCACGTCGCCGGAGCCGTCGACGGCCCCCACCGTAAACGTGTCCTGGTACGGCGCCGGTGGGTCGGTGATCGAGCCGCAGCGCGGGCCGGTGTTGCCGGCCGAGGCGACGACGAAGATTCCGGCGTCGGTCAGCGCGTCGACCGCCGGCCGCAGGGAGCCCGGGTCGCACCCCTCGTCGCTCGGGCACCCCCACGAGTTGGTCAGCACGTCCGCGCCCCGGCTCGGGTCGCCGTCCCGCAGCGGGTTCCCGCCGTGCGGGAACGGGGCCAGCATGAACTGCAGGCAGCCGAGGTAGTAGCCGGGGTTGCCGAGGTTGCGGGCCAGGTCCACGCAGCCGATCCACTGCGCGCCGGGCGCCACCCCGACGCCGTCCCGGCCGAGCGCCGTCGCGATCGTGTGCGTCCCGTGCCCGATGTGGTCCGTCGGGGCGCGGGTGCCGTTCCACGGGTCGTACCAGGAGTCGTCGCCGCCCCGGAAGGAGCCGGCCAGGGCCGGAACCCCGGCGTCGACCCCGGAGTCCGAGGTGCCGATCACGATGCCGCGCCCGGTGTCCCCGGTCGCCCAGACCTGGTCCGCCTCGATCATCTTGATGTTCCACTGTGGACCCTTGGGGGCCGGTGCGTCCGGCGACACGGGTGAACTCCCGGCCGGTACCGGGCGCAGCCTGGGCGCCAGCAGCACCCGGTTCACATCCGAGCGGCCCGACAGCCAGGCCCGCGCCGCCGGCCCGCCGTCCACCTCGATCCCGTTGACGAGGTAGTACGGCGTGTACGCCAGGTGCAGCCGGGACAGTTGCTGGCGCAGCCCGGCCTGGGTCCGATTCGCGGTCGCCACCAGCCGCTGGTACGCCTCGGTGCGGCGGTCGTCGGGGTCCGCGATGCGCGACAGGTCGCTCAGATCGGCCTGGGTACGCATCACCACGAACAGCTCGTCGCCGTGCAGGCCGGGCGATCCGATGGTGGCGTACCCGACGAGGCCGGTGGCGCCCATCGCCACGGCGGTGGACACGGCGACCCAGCGCCGACCGGTGCCACCCGCCGCCCGGGCGCCGGACTTCCCGGCCGGCCGGCCCCCGCGTACCAGCGGGCCCACGCCGCAGAGCAGCCCGATGACCAGCGCGCAGCCGGCCGCGATCAGCGCCCAGTACCCGACGTCCCGGCCGTCCAGGTTGATGACGAGGCTCGTCTGTAGCGGCTCGACGAAGCCCAGCGGGCCGAGCGCCGCCAGGGCGACCATCACGGCGATCGCCGACGGACCGGCCAGCCGGAGTCCACCCCGCACCCGCCGCACGCCGGTGGTCCGCCGCCCCGCCGTGCCCGCGTCGATTGCGCCCGCCCCGGTCGTTTCCGAGTCGCTTGCGCCCGCGTCGGCCGTTTCCGCGTCGCTCGGGTCCGCGTTGGCGCGCTCCGTGTCGACTCTCGTCCGGAGCGCATCCTTGGGGCGACGCAGCGGCTCGCGGGCCAGCGCCGCCGCCGCGAAGCCGAGCGGAGGCAGCACCACCAGCTCGCCCAGCTGGATCCCGCTCGCGCCGGTCCCGGCCGCGACCAGCGCGAGGAACACCCCGGCGGCCAGCCCACCGAGCACGATCAGCCGCCGCCGGGAATCGGTGAAGTTGCGCCAGAACGGTGCTGCCAGCGGCCACGCCACCAGCAGCCCCAGCGCCGCCGCGGCGGTGAGCGCGAACAGCGTCTCCAGGCCGCCGCCGAGCGCACCCAACCAGAGCCAGGGCGCGAGGCTGGCCAGGCCGGCGGCGAGGCCGAAGAGCGCGCTGCCGTCCCGAGGCAGCGCCGGCCGGTACGGCGCCCCGCGGAGCGGCGTCGAGTGGTAAGTGCGGCGCAGCACCAGCCAGGCCGCCAGACAGACGGCGGTGAGCAGCAGCAGGTACAGCGTGTTGTGCGGCAAGGCCACGGCCCGGAGCGAGCCGAGGACGCCCAGCAGCACGGCGCCGAGGGTCCACAGCCGGCCGACCGCCCGTACCGCCGTCCTCGTCGAGGTGAGCGGGCGCGGCACGGTCGCCAGCAGCACGGCCGGCACCCCCACCGTGATGGCGTTCAGCCAGCCGACCGCGGGCCACGCCCATCCCGGCGGGGACAGCTCCTCCACGCCCAGCACCTGTCCGGCGAGCCATGACCCGGTCTGCAGCACCACGGTGCCGGCGGCCGCCCACAGGCCGATGAGCACGGCGGCGAGGATGGCCGCGATGTCCGAGCCGCCGAGCGAACCCCGCGCGCCCGGCCCCCCGGGCCCGCCCGGCCCGCCCGGCCCGCCCGGCCCCCCAGGTCCGCCGGGGCCCCCGAACCCGCCGGCGATGCCGGGTCCGTCGGGGCCACCCGGCACGCCCGGAACGCCCGGCCAACCGGGCCAACCGGGGCCGCCCGGTGCGCCGGGGAAGCCGGGCGCGCCCGGTCCGCTGGGAAGGCCAGGCCCGCCCGGCGTCGCCGACCCGCCCGATGCGGGCGGGAAGCCCGGCTTGTCCTGTCCGTTAGGTCCGGCTCCGCCGGGTCCTGCGAACTGACTCACACCCGCACGGTACGGGCTTCTGGTTACCGTTGACGCATGCGCCGTGATCCGATGATCTCCCGGTTCGCCGCGGGCCAGCTCTCGCCTGCCCGCCGCGCCAGCGACCTCGACCGACTGCGTGGTCGGCGGTATGACGTTCTGATCATCGGCGGGGGCGTCACCGGTGTTGGCGCGGCGCTCGACGCCGCCTCGCGCGGCCTGTCCGTCGCCCTGGTCGAGGCCCGCGACCTCGCCTCCGGGACCTCCAGCCGGTCCAGCAAGCTCATCCATGGCGGCCTGCGCTACCTCGAGCAGTTCGAGTTCGGCCTGGTGCACGAGGCGCTGCGGGAACGAGGGCTGCTGACCACGCGGCTGGCTCCGCACCTGGTCCGCCCGCTGCCCATCCTGGTGCCCCTGACCGCCTCACCGGGCGTTCTCTCGCCGGCCGAGCGGGCCTGGCACCGCGCGTACTACGGTGCCGGCGTCGCGCTCTACGACGCGTTCGCCGGGCTCACGGGTGGCTCCGCCGCGCGCGGCATGCCTCCGCACCGGCACCTGTCCAAGACCGGCGCCCGCCGGCTGTTTCCGTCGCTGCGCGAGGACGTGCTGACCGGGGCCGTCCGCTACTACGACGGCCAGGTCGACGACGCCCGGTACGTGACCACCATGGCCCGCACCGCGGCCAGCCTCGGTGCCGCGATAGTGCCGAGCGTGCGCGTGGTCGACCTGGTACGGGACGCCCGCGAGGTGACCGGCGTGCGGGCCCGCGACGAGGAGTCCGGCACCGAATTCGAGATCGCCGCGCGCACCGTGGTGGCCGCCACCGGCGTGTGGAGCGACGACATCTCCGCCCTGATCGGCGACGCGCGCCCCGGACTGCGGGTACGCGCCTCCAAGGGTGTGCATCTGGTGGTGCCCCGCTCCGCGATCTCCGGCGATGCCGGCCTGATCCTGCGCACCCCCACCTCGGTGCTGTTCGTCCTGCCCTGGGGCGGCCACTGGATAGTCGGTACGACCGACACCGACTGGCAGCTCGACCGGGCCCACCCGGCCGCCTCGGCCCGGGACATCGCCTACCTGCTCGACCAGGTCAACCACTGGCTCGACCGGCCACTGTCCACATCGGACATCGAGGGCGTCTACGCCGGGCTGCGCCCGCTGCTGTCCGGGGAGGACGACCAGACCTCGAAGCTGTCCCGGGAGCACGCGGTCGTCGAGCCGATGCTCGGCCTGATGCTGGTGGCCGGCGGCAAGTACACCACCTACCGGGTGATGGCCGCCGACGTGATCGACCGGGCCGCCCGGCGCATCGGCCCGGACGTGCCGGCCTCGCACACTGATCAGCTGCCGCTGCTCGGCGCCGACGGGTACGGTCCACTGTGGACTCGCCGGGCCGATGTCGCGCGGCGCCACGGGCTGTCCGTGGGCGCGGTGGAGCACCTGCTGGAGCGGTACGGGTCGCTCGCGCTGGAGTTGCTGGCGCTGATCGACGCCGACCCGGTGCTGGGCCAGCCGGTACACGGTGCCCCCGAGTACCTGGCCGTCGAGATCATGTACGCCGCGTCACACGAGGGCGCCATGCACCTGGAGGACGTGCTGACCCGGCGCACCCGGATCTCCATCGAGACCACCCATCGAGGGGTCGACAGCGCGGCGCACGCGGCCCGGCTGATGGGCACGGTCCTGGGCTGGGACGAGGCGACCATCGACCGGGAAGTGGAGAACTACCTGGCCCGGGTGGCGGCCGAGCGGGAGTCGCAGCGGATGCCGGACGACCTGACCGCCGATGCCGCCCGGCTCGGTGCTCCCGAGGTGCGCGGCGGCCTGGCCACGGTACCCGGGGTCTGATCCGGGCCTGGTCGGCTGGGTACAGCTGGCCACCTACCGTCGCCTATGCTTCGCACATGCCTGCGCCCCGATCGCGTCGCTGGCCCATTCGCCCAATCTCAGCCGTTCTCGCGGCGCTCGCCGCACTGACCGTCGCGGCCTGTGGCACCCCCGAAAGCGTGGGAACCCCGACCAACAATCAATGGATCTTCCAGCAGCAGATCATCAGCAGCCGCGGCGCGCTGTTCACCGCGGCGATCTACAGCAGCATTCCGGGCACCACCCGGACCGGCCAGCAGATCGATGTGAGCGTGGAGGTGTGCGGACCCGAAAGCCGATGCCCGGCGGGCCAGGCCGCGCCCGCGCCCGCGACGGGGACGGGCGTGCCAGCGACGGGGACGGGAGCGCCAGCCCCCGGGGCGTCCGCCGCCGGTGAGATGCAGGCTGGAGCGTTGATCGACGCGCGGTTGACCGCCGATCCACCCGGCCACGTCGACAGCACAGCGGTGGTCACCCAGCCCGTGATCGCGAAGACCGATTACGCCGACTGGCAGTGGACCGTGCACGCCGACCGTCCCGGCTCGTTCCGGCTGCGCATCTCCCTGACCCCCGTCCAGGCAGCCACCAGCACGCCGTTGATGCCGGCGACCGTGGTCAGCCAGACGATCACCGTCACCAACCCCGGCAAGAGCTCCGGGCAGGGCACCCTGGACCGCCTCAAGAGCGCGTGGCGCGGAGTGGCCGCGATCGTCGGCGGCGTCGCCGCGCTCGCCGGGGCGGTCGGTGCGGTCATCGCTGTACTGGTCGGGATCCGTTCGCTCCGCTCGCCCCAACGGCCCGAGGATGCCAACGCAGACGAGGGCACCGAACCCCGGCGGAGGGACCGGCGCAAAGCCGGGGAGAAGTCCGGCCGAGGGTCCGGGTAACCGTCACCGAGCCGAACGCACCACTATGCCGAGGCCACGTCGTCCGCGTCGACGATCGTGTACGCGTAGCCCTGCTCGGCCAGGAACCGCTGGCGGTGCGCCGCGTACTCGGTGTCGATCGTGTCCCGGGCCACCACCGTGTAGAAGTGCGCCTGCCGGCCGTCCGCCTTCGGCCGCAGCACCCGGCCCAGCCGCTGCGCCTCCTCCTGCCGCGAGCCGAACGTGCCCGACACCTGCACCGCCACCGCCGCCTCGGGCAGGTCGATGGAGAAGTTGCCGACCCGGGAGATGACCAGTGTGGCGATCTCGCCGGCCCGGAACGCGTCGAACAGCCGCTCCCGCTCCTTCGTCGTGGTCGAGCCCTGGACCACCGGCGCGTCCAGGTACTCCGACAGCGCGTGCAGTTGGTCGATGTACCCGCCGATCACCAGCACCTGGTCGTCCTTGTGCCGGTCGATGAGGGCCCGCACGACGGGAAGCTTGGTGCGGGCCGTGGCCGCCACCCGGTAGCGCTCCTCGGGCTCCGCCGTCGCGTACGCCATCCGCTCCTCGTCGGTGAGCGTCACCCGCACCTCGGTACAGGTGGCCGGCGCGATCCAGCCCTGCGACTCGATGTCCTTCCATGGCGCGTCGTAGCGCTTGGGGCCGATCAGGGAGAACACGTCGCCCTCGCGGCCGTCCTCGCGCACCAGCGTCGCCGTCAGGCCGAGCCGCCGGCGCGCCTGCAGGTCGGCGGTGAACCGGAAGATCGGGGCGGGCAGCAGGTGCACCTCGTCGTAGACGACCAGGCCCCAGTCGCGGGCGCCGAACACGTCGAGGTGCGGGAATGCCCCGCCGCGGCGGGTGGTGAGCACCTGGTACGTGGCGATGGTGACCGGCCGGATCTCCTTGCGCTCGCCCGAGTACTCGCCGATCTCCTCCTCGGTCAGCGAGGTGCGCGCGATCAGCTCCCGCTTCCACTGCCGGCCCGCCACCGTGTTGGTGACCAGGATCAGCGTGGTTGCCGACGCCTCCGCCATCGCGGCGGCGCCGACCAGGGTCTTGCCCGCGCCACAGGGCAGCACCACAACGCCGGAGCCGCCGGCCCAGAACTGCTGGACCGCCTCGCGCTGGTAGGAGCGCAGGGTCCAGCCATCCTCGCGCAGCGAGATCGGGTGCGCCTCGCCGTTCACGTACCCGGCCAGATCCTCGGCCGGCCAGCCCAGCTTGAGCAGGGCCTGCTTGAGTCGGCCGCGTTCCGAGGGGTGCACCGCGATGGTGTCGTCATCCAGCTTCGCGCCCAGCATGCCGGCGAGCTTCTTGGACTTGGCGACCTCGATCAGCACCGTGCGGTCCAGCGCGCGCAGCACCAGCCCGTGCGCGGGATCGTTGGCCAGTTGCAGCCGCCCGTACCGGTCCATGGTCTCGGCGACGTCGACCAGCAGCGCGTGCGGCACCGGGTACCGCGAGAAGCGCAGCAGCGCGTCGACGACCGCCTCGGCGTCGTGGCCGGCGGCCCGGGCGTTCCACAGTCCGAGCGGGGTGAGCCGGTAGGTGTGCACGTGCTCGGGCGAGCGCTCGAGCTCGGCGAAGGGTGCGATCGCCATCCGGCAGGCGAGCGCGTCCGGGTGGTCGACCTCCAACAGGAGCGTCTTGTCGGACTGCACGATCAACGGGCCGGCGGACACGGCGGGAGCACCTCCAACACGGCGGGGCACGGGAACCTCCAGTCTCCCACGCGGAAGCGGCGGGACGCTGGTCAGTGGCGTTGCTCACGAGCCGGCGTGTGAAGAAAATTCGGCTGGACGTGCAACCAATGGTTGGCCGCGAACGTCTATCTGGTGGGCCGGCAATGGCAGCCGGTCCGGTTGCGCCGGGGCGGCTGCGTCCGGGCCGCGGCGGTCCCGGGCGGGCGGAAGCCGTCCGTCAAATCGCGGCAACGGGGGCGGGCGCGTCGCCCAGGCGGTTCGTGCGGCATCGGGTTCGCCGCGATCGATCGGTTGACCGGTCGACCGCGGCGCCTGATCCCGCAGGCGCGACTGCCGGCGCCGCCACGGGCACGCGGTCGGCTGGTCGATCGATGGGGCACCGGGCGCCAGGCGCCCGGACGCCGACTACTCCTCGACAACCGCCGCGGTGATCCGGTGCAGGGCGAAGGTGTGCAGCGTCTCGGTGCGGTCGTCCTCCGCCCGCAGGTAGCCGGCGCCGACCGAAACCGGCCGCACCAGCCGGGCGGCGGTACCGCCGTGGGCGTCCACGTACCCCACCCAGACGCGCTGCTTGTCCCGAACCGCCTGTTGTAGCACCGCCATCGCCTGGATGTGCGCCTGTGCCGGAGTGGCGGTGCCGGTCCGCTCGGCGCGCAGGCCCGCCGGTGGCCGGCGGGCGGTGCGCACGGCCGTGTCGGCCCGGCGCAGTTGCTCCACGATGCTGGCCAGCCGGGGTTGGGTCAGCCGGACCTGGCCGTCGCCGAGGGACCGGATCGCCGCCGGCGCGCGGCGGGCCGGTGCGCGCGGGGACTTGGGCCGGGCCAGCACGGCGGCCCCGCTGGCGTCCTCGGCGACCGGGGAGTAGCCGGCCTCCCGCAGCCCGCCCAGCAGCCGGGTGGAGGCGTACGGCGTGATCAGCACCGTCGGCGCCAGCCGGCGCAGCTGGAGGTGGGACAGCCGCCGGTCGGCCAGCAGCTCGACCAGCAGCGCCTCGTCGTCGCTGCGCAGGTACCCGCCGGCCGAGCCGACCCGCAGCCCGCCGTGGCGGCGCGCCACGTCGTCGATGAGGTACGTAAGGCCCTGCGGTACGGGGGTGCGCGACCGGCGGGCGAACAGCGCGTGCAGCTCCGCCGCCGTGTACCCGGCGTCCAGCGCCCGGCGCAGCGATTCCGCGGTGATCCGCAGGACGTTGGTCGACTCCGGCTCACCGATCAGGGCCAGTTCGGCGGCCAGCTCCGGTTCGGCCGGGCCGGGCAGCACGGCGGTCAGGTCGGCCTGCAGCAGCACGTGATCCACCGGCGCGGGCAGCAGCCCGTCGAGCGCGGCGATGGCGGCGGAGCCGGGCGCCTGCGTACCGGCCAGGCCGAGGGGATCTTCGTCCGGGTCACGTCCGGCCGCCCCGGAAAGCTCGGTGAGCAGCAGTCGCCCGTACCCGGTCAGCGCGCCCATCCCGGTCAACCCGAGCAGCGCGGCCTCGGTCAGCGCCCAGCCGACGCCATCGCGGGTGGGGGAGGGTGTCGGGGTGGCCGGCCGGCGTTCGTCCCCGCCGATCGGGCCGGCCGGCCGGGCCGGGGTGGCGGTGCCGAACCGGCGGGGCGACCGCCAGGCGAGCACGTCGAGCACCTGATCCGGGTTCAGGGCGGCGCCGGGGTCGGCGTCGGACAGCACGTTCAGCGCGGCGGTGCGCAGGGCGGGCGCCCCGATGCGCTCCAGCTCGGGCGCGAGCACGCCGAGCAGCCGGTCCCGCTCGTCACGCCGGCCGGCCAGCCCGGGCTGCCTGGTCATGGCCAGCCACGACCGGATCAGATGGACCCAGCGCGACGCGATCGGCAGGTTGCGCCAGTGGTCGTAGCCCGGGGTGGGCAGGAATCTCGGCTCCGCGCCGGAGTCCGGGTCGGTCTCGCCGACCAGGCCGGCCGCGGCGGCCGTCTCGATCAGCGTGGCCGTGGCCGACTCGTCGACCCCGACGGTCTTCGCGAGGCGGCGTACGTCGCGGATGCCCAGGCCGCCCGATTTCAGCACCGGGGTCGGTTCGGCGGCGATCGCGTCGAGCAGGTCCTCGACGTTGCGCACCGCCGCCATCACCTGACCGGCGCCGGCCGAGTCAACGATCTTCATGGACTGGCCGGTCGCCTCCGGGGCGGGCGGCTGGGGATGCAGCGGGCCGAGGGGACCGATGTCCCGGCGCAGCAGCAGGCCGATCTCCCGGGGCAGTTCGACCGATCCGCCGGAGCCGGGCACCCCGCCCGCCCCGGTGACCGGGACCAGCAGGTGCCGGGATACCAGCCAGCCGACGGGGCTGTCCGGGTCCTCGACCGCGGCGGCCGACGTGGCACCCAGGGGTGGCCCGACCGACAGCCGATCGAGGACCGCGCGGGCGGCGGGCGGCGCGGCGAGCACGGTGCGGCGCAGGCCGGACGGGTCGGCGCACAGGGCGTCGGCCTCGGCGTCCAGGTCCGCCGCCGGCCGGCCCAGCCCCGCCGGGTACGGCGACGTGACCTCGTCCACGCCGGCCGCCACGCGGAGCGCCTGCGGCGAGCCGTACACCAGGAACAGGGCCCGCAGCCGGTCGATCGCGGCGCGCACCCGGTCGGGTTCGGGCGGGGTGCGACCGCCGGTGACCAGGGGCAGCACGGCGTCGACGCTGGTCACGTCGTCCGTACGGGTCAGCCGCAGGGCATCGAGGATCTCCAGGGTGAACCGGTCCAACGGGTCCAGAGCACGCGTCACGGACACCCGGGACTGCGCCCGGAGGGCCAGCGCGGACAGGTCCGACGGCACGGGTACCACCAGGTCTGGGCGCAGCCTGAGCAGCGCCGCCACCCCGTCGTCGGGTAGCGCGCGCAGGTGGTCGGCGAGTGTGGCCATCGTGTTACCACGCTACCCAAGGCGGAGCCGGACCGGCTCATCCCGGCCGCCGGCCCGTACGGATGGTTGTGGGACACTGATCGGGAAGCCAGTTGATCAGGAGGATCACCGATGGCCGAGCCGTTGTACAAGTCGAACCGCATCGCGGGGGACGTTGAGGACCGGGCGGAGAAGATGCCCAGTATGCCCCCTATCGTCGCGTACGGTCGGCTGCCGGTCAGCGAGTTCGCCTACGACCGCCCGGGTGCCGCGTCCCCCTTCGGGGACGACCAGCGCCTGCCGCTGCCGCATGAGCGGATCACATATGTGCACCCGAGCGAGGACGACGACACTCAGGTCCACCTGTGATCGCGGCCGGCCGGCGCGCCGGTCAGCGATGATCGCTCCCGACCCCTCGACCGGCGGCCGGGCCACGGCCCTGCTCGCCGCCGGCCGTCGCGGTTGCGACCGCACACCGAGGTGACGTCCTTCACGGTCGGGTTTGACCTGGACATGACCTTGATCGACTCCCGGCCAGGGATCGCGGCCACCTATCGGGCACTGTCCGAGGCCACGGGCGTACCGGTGGACGTCGACCTCGTCGTCAGCCGGCTGGGGCCGCCCCTGGAGCAGGAACTGCTCCACTGGTTCCCCGCCGCGCAGGTGACCGGGGCCGTGACGCGGTACCGGGCCCTGTACCCGCGGTACGCCATCGAGCCGTCCCGCCTGCTGCCGGGCGCCGCCGAGGCGGTCGCCGCGGTCAAAAAGGCCGGTGGGCGTGTGATCGTCATCACAGCCAAACGCGGCGACCTGGCGCGGCTACACCTTGATCACGTCGGTCTGGCGGTCGACGACGTAGAGGGCCTCGCCTGGGCAGACGGCAAGGCTCGGGCGCTACGGGCAGCGGATGCGGTCGGCTACGTTGGCGACCACATCGCGGACATGGGGGCCGCCGTGGCGGCCGGGATACCGGGCATCGGGGTCAGCACGGGGCCGTGCTCGGCGGCGGAGCTCACCGCGGCCGGGGCGAGCAGGGTTTTGTCGGACCTGACCCTGTTCGCGAATTGTCTGCCCGAGATTCGGGTTGGGCCACAAGTTTCGGATAGCTAGCCTGGTGTACGGACCGCGCGACCACCGCGGTACGAGACAAGCGTGAAGGATGAGGTTGCTGCGGTGCCGACGGGTCGAGTCAAGTGGTACGACACGGAAAAGGGATTCGGCTTCCTGACCCGTGATGACGGCGGCGACGTCTTCGTACACAAGGCAGCGCTGCCCGAGGGGGTGGCCGACCTCAAGCCGGGCCAGCGGGTCGATTTCGGGGTGGTGGAGAGCCGTAAGGGCAACCAGGCCCTGGCGGTCAAGCTGCTCGACGCGCCGCCCTCGGTCTCCGAACTGCGCCGCCGGCCGGCGGAGGAGCTGCACGGCCTGATCGAGGACATGATCAAGGTCCTCGAGGTGAAGGTGCTGCCTGACCTGCGCCGCGGCCGGTACCCGGACAAGCGCAACGCGAAGCCGATCGCCGAGGCGATCCACGCGGTGGCCCGCGAGCTGGAGATCTGACCGGGTCAGAACTCCACCCGGGGCACCAACCCCTCGTCGGCCGCCCGGCGCAGCAGGCTGCGGACCGCCTTGTACCCGTCCTCGCCGAGGTCCTCGGTGAACGCGTTGACGTAGAGCCCGATGTGCTGCGCCACCACGTCGGGCTCCATCTCCTGCGCGTGGGAGAGCACGTAGTCATGGCTGGCCGCCGGGTACGCCCAGGCGTGCCGCACCGAGTCGCGGACCCACCCGGTCGCCTGGGCGGCATCCACACTGCCCCGCTTGGCGAGGATCGCGCCGAGCGGGATCGGCAGGCCGGTGTCGCCCTCCCACCACTCGCCGAGGTCGGCCAGGCAGGTCAGGCCGTACCGCTGGTAGGTGAAGCGTGCCTCGTGGATCACCAGTCCGGCGTCGAAGCGGCCCTCGGCGACGCCCGGCATGATCTCGTGGAACGGCACCACCTCGATCCGCGCCGGCGGCCGCTGCGCGCTCCACAGCCGGAACAGCAGGTACGCGGTGGTCCGCTCGCCCGGTACGGCGACCGTCGCGCCCGCCACGTCCGTGCGCCCGTTGGACAGCACCAGGGGCCCGCAGCCCCGGCCGAGCGCGCCGCCACACGGCAGCAGCTCGTACTTGTCCAGCAGCCAGGGCAGCGCCGCGTAGCTCACCTTGACGATGTCGTACTCGCCCCGCTCGGCGGCGGTGTTCGTGACGTCCACGTCGGCGTAGGTCACGTCGACCGGTGGTGCTCCCTCGATGAGACCGTGCACCAGGGCGTGGAAGACAAAGGTGTCATTCGGGCATGGGGAGAAGGCGAGGCTAAGCGTCACGCCTCCAACTTACCCAGCACCCTTCCGGCGTCGGCCAGCACGGCCAGGGCTTCGCGGATACGCCAGCCCGCCCGGTCGCGCGGGCCCACCACGTTGGAGATGCTCCGCAGCTCACCGAACGGAACGCCGGCCTGCGCGGCGGCGGTGGCCACGCCGAAGCCCTCCATCCCCTCGGCGACCGCGTCCGGGTGCCGGCCGCGCAGCGCCGCCGTGCCGGCCGCGCTGCCGGTGGTGGTCGAGACGGTCAGCACCGGCCCGACGACCGCCTCGGGCAGGGCGGGGCCCAGCAGGTCCACCAGGCCGGCGTCCGCCTCGTACCGGGCCGTGCCGAACCCCAGCTCGTCCAGGGGCAGGAAGCGATCCGGAGCCTCGGCGCCCAAATCGGCGGCGATGCTGCTGCTGGCCAGTGCGAGGCCACCGACCTCGACCAGGCCGGCGAACCCACCGCCGATGCCGGCCGAGATCACCGCCCGGTACGGCGTGCTGGCCGTGGCGAGCAGCCGGGCGGTGGCGGCGGCGGCCGACGCCGGACCCACTCCGACCACGGCGATGTCGAAGCGCTCCTCGGCCTCGGCGGCCAGCGCGTCGCGCTCGGCGTCGACCGCGGTCACCACGAGCAGCCGACCCCGCCCGTCCATCAGTCGTCCTCCCCGGTGGGTGGCAGGCCGGATGGCCGGTACAGGTGGTACCCGGGCTCCAGCTCGTCGTCCATCAACCGGGTCGAGTGTGGCAGTTCGACGGTGCGGCCCTCGGGACCGGGTTGGGATGCCGGGCCGGCGCCGGGCCCGGGAGACTTGACGGTCGGGTCGGCGGCCGGGCCGGCCCTGCGGGTCTGTTCGGTCGCGGCGGCCCGTTCCCGGGCCTGGCGCACCCGCTCCGCCTTTGCCGAGCGCATTCGGCGCCACCGCGGCCGGTCCGGTGGGGCCGGCATGGTCTGAGTCCGCGCGTCCAGGTCGACGGTCGCGTCGGCGTCCCGTCCCGGCCGCCCGTCGAGGCCACCCACGCCATAGCCACTCATGCCGTGGCCACTCGTGCCGTGGCCACCCACGCCGTAACCACTCATGCCGGGGCCACTCATGCCGGGGCCACTCATGCCGTGGCCACTCATGCCGTGGCCTCCCACGCTCTGACCATTCAGGCCGGGACCGGTCGGGCCGGGGCCGCCCTCGGCGTCGGGCCGCGAGCCGGCGTCCCGTGCCGATTCGTCCTGGATCGATTCGGCCTGGGTCGATCCGCCGTGCAGCTTCTCCCCGCGCAGCGAGCCGGCCTTCATCACGGCCCGTGCGGCGGCCAGCGCGATGGCGACGGCGGCGATGCCGGCGCCCAGCCGCCCGCCAAGCGGGATCAGGCCGAACCCGCCGCCGATCACCCACGCGATCATGAAGGCGGTCTCGGACCGGGCGAACGCGGTCGCCCGGACCCCCTCGGGGACCCGCTCCTGGATGGTCGCGTCGACGGCCAGCTTGGCCAGGCCGGTGGCGGCGGACGCGACGAGCCCGAACAGCGTGATGGTGAGCAGGCTGTAATCGATCACCGCGTACAGCCCGGCCGCCGTGGTGAGCACCGTCACCAGGGCCTGCAGCAGCACCGGGCGGCGGATGCGCAGCCGGGTGCCGATGGCGGTGGCCAGGAACGAGCCCACGCCCAGCCCACCGGCGACCACGCCCAGCGCGGCCGCACCGGCGAGCTGGTGGCCCAGCAGCACGGCCGGTAGGTGATGGGTGCGCACCGCGAAGGCCAGGAACAGGGTGAGGAAGCCGAACAGTGCCCGCAGCATCGCGCCGCCGGTGACCAGCGTGACGATCAGCTTGCCGGTCAGCACCTTGGTGCCCCGGTGGAAGATGGCCGGCACCGTCTCCGGCGGGTCGGAGTCGGCCCGCGGCGGCAGCTTGAGCGCGAACACCGCGCCGATGATGAAGATCACCGATGACACCCGCAGCGGCCACTGCGGCCCGAACCAGAAGGCGGCCGCACCGAGCGGGGCGACCACCGCGCCGGCGATCGTGCCGAACATCGACGCCCGCGCGCCGGCCTCGGACAGCCCCAGCGAGGGCGGCAGCAGCCGGGGCACCGCCGCGCTGCGGGCCACCCCGTAGGCCCGGGAGAGCAGCAGCACGCCGATCGCGGCGGGGTAGAGGCCCAGCCCATGGATGTAGTCGGAGATCATCCAGGCGAGGAACGCCCGGCCGAGCATGGTCGCGGCCAGCGCGTACCGCCGGCCGTGCCGAAACCGGTCCAGCACCGGACCGACCACCGGCGCGACCAGCGCGAACGGCAGCATCGTGACGAACAGGTACAGGGCGACGTTGGTGCGCGCGGCGCCGCTGGCCGCGCTGAAGAACACGGTGCCGGCCAGGCCCATGGTGATCAGGGTGTCGCCGGCGCAGGACGCGGCGTGGAGATCGAGCAGTCTGATCATGCCGATCTCGCCGCCGCCGCCGCTGTGCCTGATCACCTGGACCCGGCGATTGACCCAGCGCCCCATGCGGGTGGCGCCACGCGCGGAACTGCGGGCGCCACGCACCCCGTACCCGACGGTCTTCCCCAGCGACGGCATGTGACCATGGTGACCTATACGAGCGACCTTTGCCCCCTCCCCTCGACCATTGCTCGCCGAGCATGAGCAAGAATGTTGATGTGACCTCGAGTACCAGGAGCAGAGTCGACCAGGTTCTCGCCGACGCCATCGACGCGGCGCGCGCGGCCGCGGTCGAGGCCGCCGTCGAGGAGGGCGGGCTGCCGCTGGCGGGCGCCGACGGCGACGCCGACGCGGTCGGCGAGCATCTTCAGGTGGTGCCCGAGGGTGAGAGGCTCGTCACTCACTTCTTCGCCGCCAACCTGGCCGGCTACCGCGGCTGGCGCTGGGCGGTGACGATCACCCGGGTGCCGCGCAGCCGGCAGGTGACGATCTGCGAGATCGTCCTGCTGCCGGGGCCGGACGCGATGATCGCGCCGCAGTGGGTGCCGTGGGAGGAGCGGGTACGCCCGGGCGACCTGGGCGTCGGCGACCTGATGCCCACTCCTTCGGACGACGACCGGCTGATCCCCGGATACCTGATGTCCGACGACCCCGCGGTCGAGGAGGTCGCCTGGGAGCTGGGGCTGGGCCGGACCCGCGTGATGTCCCGGGAGGGCCGGTCCGACGCCGCCCAGCGCTGGTACGACGGCGACCACGGGCCGGAGGCCCCCATCGCGACCGCGGCGCCGCGCACCGCCCGGTGCGTGTCGTGCGGCTTCTACCTGCCGCTGGCCGGGTCCTTGCGGCAGGCGTTCGGCGTGTGCGGCAACCTGTTCGCCCCGGACGACGGCCGCGCGGTCAGCTGGGACCACGGCTGCGGGGCGCACTCGGAGGTGCTGGCCGAGCCGGCGCCCGAGGTGGACGAGTTGCCCACCGTGTACGACGACGGCGAGCTGGACCCGGTGACGGCCGGCGGGCCGGTGCCGACCGGCCTGGACGCCGAGCGCCTCGACGTTTCCTGAGGTCCCCGGGGCGCGCTAGCCCCGGTCGACGCCCTCCCGTAGCCGCCTCGCCCGGCGGTGCCGGTCGTGCCGGACCATCAGGTACAGGCCGGGCAGGCCGAACAGCACGCCGGCCACGCAGGTCCACAGCCAGTTGGTGTGGCCGTGGTCGCTCAGCCAGCCGCGGAAGGGCAGCAGCACCAGCGCGAGCACGGCCCAGATCCCCATGCCGATAAGGGCGAATGGCACCATCGGCGGATCCAGCGGCTGCACGTTCGGCTTGTCCACGACAGCAGCGTACGTCCCGCGGCGGCCCCGCCGCCCACCGACTCGCGCCCGCCTCCGGTCCGCCGGCGCTCCGGTCCGCCCGCCCTCCGGCCCGGCGGCCCCCGGCCTTCGCCGCCGGATGCGGCGGTGTCTTCGCGTTCGCGGGCCCGCCGCCACCCACCGCGGATACCGTCTAGGCGGGTGCGTGTGACCGCACCCATAATCACATGTCGTTAGCCATGCTTATTAGCTAAGCTAATTATCGTGACGGAACGGATGGCGGTCGTGTCGAAGCGAATGACTCCCGCGGCCCTGGCAGCGATGCTGGGCGACGCCATCACCCGGCTCGGCCGTCGGCAGCGCCAGGCGCGGCCGGTGGGCGAGCTGACTCAGAACCAGATCTCCGTGCTGGCCGGTCTCGAACTGGCCGGTGCCCTGACCCCGCGAGAACTCGCTGACGCCGAGCGCGTCCAGCCGCCGACCATGACGAAGATCCTGGCCAGGCTGGAGGAGCGCGGACTGATCCAGCGGTCCCCGCACCCGACCGACGGGCGGCAGGTGCTCGTGTCCGCGACGCCGGCCGGCCGCCACGTGGTCGTCGAACAGCGCCGGGCCAAGGACGAGTGGCTCACCCGGATGCTGGCCGATCTGACCGCGGATGAGCGGCAGATCCTGGGTCAGGCCGCCGAGATCCTGCGCCGCATCGCCCGTGAGGGCGACTGACATCCCGACCGTCCACATCGAGACCGATAGCTACCAGGAGGGCGAACTCACAGAGTGCGCGTGCGTTTGAGCACCACGTTTCAATCCCTGAAAGTCCGTAACTACCGACTCTTCGCGACCGGCCAACTGATCTCTCTGATCTTCGGCTGGATGCAGATCACCGCGCAGGACTGGCTGGTCCTGCAGCTGTCACACAACTCGGCCTCCGCGCTCGGTGTGGTGACGGCCTTCCAGTTCACCCCGATCCTGCTGCTCACCCTGTACGCGGGCAAGCTTGCCGACCGGTTCGACAAGCGGAAGATGCTGCTGATCGCGAACTCGACCTGGCTGGTCCTGGCCGGCCTCATGGGCGCCCTGGTGACCAGCGGCTCGATCCAGCTGTGGTGCGTGTTCGTGTTCGCCGTGCTCTGGGGCACGGTCAGCGCGGTCGAGACCCCCACCCGGCAGGCGTTCGCCTCCGAGCTCGTCGGGCGGCCGTTGCTGCCCAACGCCCTGGCCCTGTCGGCCGCGACCTTCAACTCCGCCCGGGTCGTCGGCCCCGCGCTCGGCGGCGTGGCCATCGCCGTGCTGGGTACCGGGTCGGCCTTCGTGATCAATGCGTTGTCGTACATCGGCCCGCTGGTGATGCTGAGCATGATGCGGCCGTCCGAGCTGTTCCGCGACGGGCTGGCCAAGGGTCGGCCCTCCGCGCAGGAGGCCCGGGTCATCGACGGGCTGCGCTATGTGCGGCGCCGGCCCGACCTGATCCTGCCGCTGGCTCTGATGCTGGTGATCGGCATGGCCGGGTTCAACTTCCAGCTCACCCTCGCCGTTCTGGCGAAGAATGTGTTTCACACCGGCGCGGCGTCCTTCGGGCTGTTCACCACCGCCATCGCGGTCGGGGCGCTGGGCGGCGCGCTGACCGGCTCCAGCCGGCGCGGCCGACCCTCGGTGTGGGTGGTGCTGGCCGGCGCGATCGCCTTCGGGGTGCTGGAGACGGCGGCCGGGCTGATGCCGGGTTACTTCATCACCGCGGCGGTCCTGGTTCCCACCGGATTCGCGATGATCTACCTGTCCCAGGCGGCGAACCAGCGGATCCAGCTGGGCGTGGACGCCGAGATGCGGGGCCGGGTCATGGCGCTGTACGTGCTGGTATTCATGGGTACCAACCCGATCGGCGCCCCGCTGGTCGGTTGGATCGCGCAGACCTTCGGCGCCCGGGTCAGCATCTGGCTGGGCGGCGTCATCTCGCTGGTGGTCGGCGGCGTGGCGCTGGCGGTCCGGCTGAAGATGAGCGGTGGCCGGATCCGGATGCGGCTGACACCCCTACCCAAGCTCTACCTTGATGTCCCTTCGACATGGCAGGGTGAGGAGCATGGATTACCCGCAACTGCTGGAGTGTCTGGCCGCAGATTCCACCCAGTTAAGGCGGCTCGCCAGCCGAGACCGGAGCGCACCGGTACCGAGTTGTCCACAATGGACCGTCGATGACCTGGTCAGGCACGTCGGTGAGGTGTATCTACACAAGACCGAGTGCATGCGCCAGCAACGATTCCCCGAGCCGTGGCCGCCGGACATCGCCGGCGAGGATTCGCTGGAGCTGCTCGACCGGGCCTACCAGGGACTGACGGAGGAGTTCGCCGCCCGCGCCCCCGGGGCGCCGGCGGTGACCTGGTACGAGCCGGAGCAGACGGTCGGCTTCTGGATCCGCCGGATGGCGCAGGAGACCGTGATGCACCGGGTCGACGCCGAGCTGGCCGTGGCCGGTGAGGTCTCCGAGATCCCGGAGGAACTGGCCGTCGACGGGATCGACGAGGTGCTCGAGCGCTTCCTCGTGTACGGCTCGCACCGCTGGACCGAGGACTTCGCGCCCGTGCTGCCCGAACGCGACCAGCCGCCCGTACTCGTCGCCACCGACGGGTACGGGTGGCTGGTGCGCGCCACCCCGGACGGCGCCACCATCGACATCGCCACCCCGCGTACCACCGCCCCGGCGAGCGTGTGCGGCGATCCTGTGCCGCTGCTGCTGTGGTTGTGGCGGCGCGCCGACGACGGGGTCGAGGTCGAGGGCGACCAGGGGATCATCGACGAACTTCGCGCGCTCCTGTGCGCCGCGACGCAATGAGGTCGTTACCGACCGTGGTGTGAAAATCGCTGGCGGTCGTTACCTCGGGGGCCTAGCCTCAGACACTGTGGCGGTCCTGCGCGACCTCATGATCGTGCTGGCGCTGGTTGCGCTGGCCTGCCTGCCATGCCTGCTGGCCCTCATGGTGACCGCCGACCTCGCGGCGGAGACCGTCTCCCGGGCCGTGAGGCGCGGGATCCGAGCCCTGTTCGGCTGGCTCTCCCGACGGCGGCTGGCGCGCGCGATCGGCATGGCGGACCGGCCGGTCACCATCGAGCCGGCCGGGCCGCCGATCGAACAGCTCGCGGCCGACCTGCGCCGGCTCGGCCAGCAGCGGATCGGGGTGGCGACCCGGTCGACGGTGTGGTTCGCGGCGGTCCAGCGCGCGTACGACGACCGGCTCGGCCTGGCCTGCCAGGAGTTGGGCATCGTCGAGCACCTGGGCGAACTGGGCGGCATCGATCTGGAGATCGAACGGGTGCGGGTCGAGGGCGAGTTGCACGGCGCCGGGCTGGTGCTCGTCAGCGGCGACGCGGAGCGCCGCCAGGACCAGCGTTGACGCTGTCGCCCACCCGGCCGGCGGTGGCCCGCCTGTTCATCGCGATCGAGCCGCCGCCGCGGGTGCTGGACCATCTCGCCGAGTTCGCGGCGGGGTTGGGCACGGTGCGGGCCGGGGTACGGGTGACCGCCCGCCGGCTGTGGCACGTGACGCTCGCGTTCATCGGCGAGGTACCCGAGACCGTGCTACCGGCCGCCGTCGCGGCGCTCGATCTCGCGGTCGCCACGGTGCGCCTGCCGGCCGGTCCGCCCGAACCTCGGCTGGCGGGCGGGGGACGGTTCGGCCGGGGCCGGTTCACCATCCTGTGGACCGGGATCGAGGGCGAGCTGACACCGCTGCGCCGCGCCACCACCCGGGCGCTCCGGCGGGGTCGGCTGCCGTACGACGCCAAGCCGTACCGCCCGCACCTGACGCTGGCCCGGCCGGGCGAACGGGTACCGGCCGAGGTGGTCGGCGCCGACCTCGCCGCGCTGGCCGGGTACCGGGGTCCGTCGTGGACGGTCGGCGGCCTGGTGCTGTACCGCAGCCACCTCGGCCCGAACCCGGTCTACGAGCCGCTGCACGCGGCCGCCCTGCCCACCGCCGGCTGACGATCGACAGAGGCTGCCGGCGGAATCCCGCCGGCAGCCTCGATGCGGTCGCGGGACCTACCAGGCCCACGCCTCGGGGCCGGGGCCGCCGTTGCCGATCGGCGGGAACAGCTCGTCCAGCCGGGCCAGCGCCGCGTCGTCCAGCGTGATCGACAGCGCGTCAAGGGCGCCGTCGAGCTGGGCCATGGTGCGCGGGCCGATGATCGGCGCCGTCACGCCGGGCCGGGACAGCAGCCAGGCCAGCGCGATGTTCGCCGGGTCCTGCCCGAGTTCGGCCGACAGCTTCTCGTACGCCTCGATGGTGTCGCGGTGCTTGTCCAGCCCGTCGCTGGAGCGGCCCTCGGTCGACCGCGCCCCGGTGCCCTCACGCTGCTTGCGCAGTGCGCCGGAGAGCAGCCCGCCGTGCAGCGGCGACCACGGGATGATGCCGATGCCGTACTCGATCGCGGCCGGGATCAGCTCCAACTCGACGTGCCGGGTCATCAGGTTGTAGATGCACTGCTCGGAGACGAGCCCGAGGAAGTGCCGGGACGCCGCCGCGGCCTGCGCCTGGGCGAGGTGCCAGCCGGCGAAGTTGGACGAACCGACGTAGCGCACCTTGCCCTGCGCGACCAGGGTCTCCATCGCCTGCCAGATCTCGTCCCACGGGGTGGACCGGTCGACGTGGTGCATCTGGTAGAGGTCGATCCAGTCGGTCTGCAGCCGTTGCAGCGACGCGTCCGCCGCCTTGATGATGTTCCGGGCGGACAGCCCCTGGTCGTTGGGCCAGTCCGACATCCTGCCGTACACCTTGGTGGCGAGCACCACCTTGTCGCGCCGGCCGCCGCCCTGCGCGAACCAGCGGCCGACGATCTGCTCGGTGTAGCCCTCTCCGGGACGTCCACCGTAAACGTTCGCGGTATCGAAGAAGTTGATCCCGTGCTCCAGCGCGCGATCCATGATCGCGAAGCTGTCCTCCTCCGAGGTCTTGGGCCCGAAGTTCATCGTGCCAAGGCACAGCGGACTGACCTTCAGTCCGGTACGACCAAGGTTGGTGTAATCCATTGTCAAACTCTGTCACTTCGAGCGCGCTCGAAGGCAAGAGGGGTTCAGCTACTCTCCCGCGCCGGAGCCGAGCCGAACAGCACGTCGTCCCAACTGGGCAGCCGCTTGCGGGGCTGGTCACCGGAGCCGGACTGGGCCTGGTCGCCACCGGCCGAGCTGGCCCGCCGCGGCCGAAGCACGGCCAGCGAAGGCACCGCCGGCACCTCCTTGGCCAGATCCGGGTCCTCGTCGAACGCGCTGCCCGAAGCGCCGCCGAGCAGCGCCGCCGCGCCGCCGCTGACCGACCGTCCACGAGGGACGTCTGGCGACAGGCCGCTGGGCTCGGCCGGGGACAGCGGCCGATCGAGCGAGGCGAGCAGGGCATCCCGGCCGGCACGGATCGGGTCGCCGGACCGCGATGGCTCGCCCAGCCCTCGACCCGGGCGCGACTCACGGCGCGCGGTGTCCGCGGACGGCCGCATCGGCTCGTGGCCGCCCCGGCCGCCGCCCTCGCCGCGCAGCGGGGGAGCCAGCCCCCGGCCGGCGCGCTCGATCTGCGGGTCCTGGCCGAGGATGGGCGTGGGCCGATCGGCGCACAGATATTGCGCCATGTCGTCGTGCGGGGTGACCTGCGTGCGGGTCTTGTCCAGCTCCCAGATCGCCTGCGCGGTCGCCTTGCCGCTGGGCCAGGTCGCCACGATCCGCCAGGTGCCGTCCTCGCGCCGGTACGCGTCCCAGGCGATCTTGTCGCCGTCGACGCCGTGCTGGGCCAGCCGGCCGTCCACCACCTCGGCGAGCGAGGCACCCTTGTCCGAGGTCTTCAGCCGGGTCCGGCGGGCGTGCTGGGCGAGCATGGCCCGCTCCTGCAGCACCGGTCCGGCGTAACGCAGCACGCGGTCCACCGGCACGCCGGCCACCCGCGCCACGTCGTCCGCGGACTCGCCGGCCCGGATGCGGGCCTGGATGTCTCGCGGTGAGAGCGTGATCACCTGGTCGGTCATGGTGGCGGTGGCCTGCGGAGATCCCGGATGACCGGGTACCCGCATGGCGGACTGCATCCGCTCATCATTGGGCAACGCGAGGAGGCGCCCTACCTCATCGGCGAGCACAAAGGCATTACCGTCCTCGGAGAGGGCGACGAAGCGTACCGGCCGCATCGCTTTCCTCCGTCCGTACTCGCGAGGCGTCGACTTATCACGCCACCGTACGCGCCTCGCGCTCGGGATGTGCGCAAGCCACGCCGAGGGCACCGCTCAAAGTCGTTCCACGACGTAATCGATGCTGGCGGTCAGCCGCTCGACGTCGGTCGGCTCGATCGACGGGAACAGCGCCACCCGCAGCTGGTTGCGGCCCAGCTTGCGGTAGGACTCGGTGTCCACCACGCCGTTGGCGCGCAGCACCTTCGCGATGGCCGACGCGTCCACTCCGTCGGCGAAGTCGATGGTCGCGATCACGTTCGACCGCAGCGTCGGGTCGGTCACGAACGGGCTGGCCACGGCCGATCGCTCGGCCCAGCCGTAGATGATCGAGGCGCTCTCGGCGGTGCGCTTCGCGGCCCAGGCCAGCCCGCCCTGCGCGAGCATCCAGTCGGTCTGCTCGGCCGCCAGGAAGATGGTGGCCAGCGCCGGGGTGTTGTAGGTCTGCTCGAGCCGGGAATTCTCCACGGCGCCCACCAGGTCCAGAAAAGCCGGAATGTACCGACCCGACTCCTTGATCTCGGTGGCCCGGGCCAGCGCGTCCGGCGACATCAGGGCGATCCAGATCCCACCGTCCGAGCCGAAGCACTTCTGCGGTGCGAAGTAGTACACATCGGCCTGGGCCGGGTCGACGTCCAGCCCTCCGGCGCCGGAGGTGCCGTCGACCAGCATCAACGCGCCTTCGTCCGCGCCGGCGATCCGGCGCACGGGCACCGCCACGCCGGTCGAGGTCTCGTTGTGCGGCGTGCAGTAGGCGTCCACGCCGGCCTCGGCGACCAGGGCCGGCGCGCGGCCCGGCTCGGAGGCGCGCACGGTCGGCTCGCCGAGGAAGGGTGCCGCCTTGGCGGCGGCGGCGAACTTGGCGCCGAACTCGCCGAAGCTGGCGAACTGCGCCCGGTCACGGATCAGGCCGAAGGCGGCGACCTCCCAGAACGCGGTGGAGCCGCCGTTGCCGAGGACCACCTCGTACCCGTCGGGCAGGCCGAAAAACTCGCCGATGCCCCGGCGCAGCCGGGCCACCTGGTCCCGAACCGTCTTCTGCCGGTGTGAGGTGCCCAGATAGGAGCCGGCGACCTCGGCGAGGGCGGCTACCGCGGCGGGGCGCACCTTGCTGGGCCCGGCGCCGAAGCGGCCGTCGAGGGGCCTGATCTCATCGGGTATCCGGACGTCCACCCCGGCCATCCTTCCTGCCTGAAAACCGCGAACACCTGTCTGTAAACGAAACATCGGTGCGGTGCCGACCCGGGGGCCGGTACCGCACCGATTATGAGCGGCTCAGACGCCGTGCGGCGTCTTGTCCCATCCCTCGACATCCTCGGGCTTGCGCGGCCCCGGCCCGACGTACCGGGCCGACGGGCGGACCAGCCGGTTGAGCTGCTTCTGCTCCAGGACGTGCGCACTCCACCCGGCCACCCGGGCGCAGGTGAACATCGAGGTGAACATGTGGGCCGGTACCTCGGCGAAGTCCAGCACCACGGCGGACCAGAACTCGACGTTGGTCGCCAGCACCCGGTCGGGCCGGCGGGCGTGCAGCTCCTCCAGCGCGGCCTTCTCCAGCGCCTCGGCGATCTCGAACCGGGGCGCGCCCAGCTCACGGGCGGTGCGCCGCAGGGCGCGGGCGCGCGGGTCCTCGGCCCGGTACACCCGGTGACCGAAGCCCATGAGCCGCTCGCCGCGGTCCAGCACGCCCTTGACGTACCCCTCGGCGTCGCCGCTCTTCTCGACGGCCTCGATCATGTGCAGTACCCGGGACGGGGCGCCGCCGTGCAGCGGCCCGGACAGGGCGCCGATGCCCGACGAGATGCAGGCGGCCACGTCGGCGCCGGTGGAGGCGACCACCCGGGTGGTGAAGGTGGAGGCGTTCATGCCGTGCTCGGCGGCCGACATGAAGTAGGCGTCAACGGCCTTGACGTGCCGGGGGTCCGGCTCGCCCCGCCAGCGCTTCATGAACCGCTCGACGATGGTGGAGGCCTTGTCGATCTCCTTCTGCGGCACCGCCGGCAGGCCCAGGCCGCGGGCGGACTGTGCGACGAACGACAGCGCGGTCACCGATACCCGGGCCAGGTCCTCACGGGCCTGCTCCTTGGAGATGTCCAGCAGCTGCCCCAGCCCCCAGTACGGGGCGAGCATGGCGACCGCGGACTGCACGTCGACCCGGATGTCACCGGAGTGCACCGGCACCGGGAACGGCTCGGCCGGCGGCAGGCCCGGACCGAACTTGCCGTCGACCAACAGCGCCCACACGTTGCCGAAGGACACCTTGCCGATCAGATCCTCGATGTCGACACCGCGATATCGCAGCGCCCCACCTTCTTTGTCAGGTTCGGCGATCTCAGTCTCGAAGGCGATCACGCCCTCCAGACCCGGCTTGAAATCGGACATCTTGCTCTCCTGGATCTTGTGTCCTCGCTGACGGAGCCTCCGCCGATCGGTTGGACCGGCATAGACACTCGCGCGATCCCGGTATGACTGTCGTGCGTTCTTTTCATCTTGCCCGCCGAACAAGCCGGTGGGCGAGACAGTCATCGTGTGCTACGGGCAACATCTTTCCCGCAATATGGGTGCCGATCGGGGCCGTGCCGGCCGAATGTGTTCCGGGCGACAGTTGTTCGCGCAGGTAGGCGCGGAATGGCAACATGATCTAATAGCCCTGGGTGGCGTCCGTCCACGTGGCGTCGCACGCGGCCGGACGAGGGAGAGGGCGATGGTGTCCGGAACGTTCGATGAGCTGCGTCGGGAGTACTCCGGCGGACAGTTGGACGAATCGGACCTGGCCCCCGATTGGCCGACCCAGTTCGGCCGATGGCTGGCCGAGACGATCACCGCGGGGCTGCCCGAGCCCAACGCCATGGTGCTGGCCACCGCCGACGGATCCGGCCAGCCCAGCAGCCGCACCGTCCTGTTGAAGGACTACGACGAGCGGGGCTTCGTCTTCTTCACCAACTACCAGTCCCGCAAGGGCACGGACCTGACCGCCAACCCGTACGCCAGCCTGGTCTTCCCGTGGTTCCCGATCTTCCGACAGGTGATCGTGATGGGCCCGGTCGAGCGGACCAGCCGCGCGGAGACCGAGGCATACTTCGCCACCCGGCCGCGCGGCGCCCAGGTTGGCGCCTGGGCCAGCCCGCAGTCCCACCCGCTGCCCGGCCGCCCGGCCCTGGAGGAGGCCTGGCAGGCCACCCAGGAGCGGTTCGGGGCGGACGAGGTGCCGGCGCCCCCGCACTGGGGCGGGTACCGGGTGCTGCCCATCAGCGTCGAATTCTGGCAGGGCCGGGTGAGCCGGTTGCACGACCGGCTCCGCTACCGGCGAGACGAGAACGGCCAATGGCTGGTGGAGAGGTTGGCGCCGTGACGGGAACCACCGGGTGACCGAGACAGACGCGAGAGAGATCGTCGGACCGGGCGGGGACGAGACAGACCCCGGCGGCAACCCGCAGGTTCAGGCTCCATCGGACGTCAACGCCGGCTGGCGGCGCTTCGCCATCGATATCAGGCCGCTGCGGCACCCCGCGTACCGCCGGGTGTTCATCGGCAACGCGACCTCTTTCTTCGGTACCCAGTTCACCGCGGTCGCCGTGCCCGTGCAGATGTACGCGCTGACCAAGTCGACGCTGTGGGTCGGGTACCTGGGGCTGGCCGGGCTGATCCCGCTGTTGATCTTCGCGCTGTGGGGTGGCGCGCTGGCCGACGCGGTGGACCGGCGCCGGCTGCTGTTCGTCAGCTCGGTCCTGATGTGGATATGCACCCTGGGCCTGCTGGTCCAGGCGGTACTGGGCGTCGGCAGCGGGACCCTGCTGCTGGTCCTGGTCGCGGCCCAGTCGGCGGCGGTGGCGGTGAGCTCGCCCACCCGCTCGGCGATCATTCCCCGGATCGTCGACAAGGACGAGGTGCCGCAGGCCAACACGCTCAACTACACGGCCAGCACCGCGGCCTCGGTCGCCGGGCCGCTGGTCGCGGCGGTCCTGATCGAGTACAACGTGGCCTGGGCGTACGGGGTGGACGCGCTGACGTTCACAGTGGCCCTGTGGGCGGCGTTCCGGCTGCCGACGCTCGCGCCGACCGAAGATGGGGGCGTCGTGTCGCGGGGCCGGCTGTCCGACGTCATGTTCGGGCTGCGGTATCTGGCCAAGACCCCGGTGCTGCTGATGTCCTTCGCGGTGGACATCGTGGCCATGGTGCTGGCGCAGCCGCGCGCGCTGTTCCCGGCGATCTCGGCGCAGCGGTTTCACGGTGGCGGCATCGGCTGGCTGTACGCCTCGATCGCGCTCGGCTCGGTGATCGCCGGGCTGACCTCGGGCTGGGTCGCCCGGGTCCGCCGGCAGGGCATCGCACTGGTCTTCGCGGTGGTGGTCTGGGGGCTGGCGGTGGCCGCCGCCGGCCTGGCCCACTCGCTGTGGCTGTGCGTGCTGCTGCTCGCGGTCGGCGGCGCGGCCGACCTGGTCAGCGCGATCTACCGGCAGACCATGCTGCAGACCTACGCGCCGGACCAACTGCGCGGCCGGATGCAGGGGGTGTTCACGGCGGTGGTCGTGGGCGGGCCGCGGCTGGGCGACCTGCGGGCCGGCGCGACGGCCGTGCCGCTCGGGCTGGGCGCCGCCTGGGTCGGTGGCGGCCTGGCGTGCTCGGTGGTGGCCATCGTTCTCGCCGTGGTTTTCCCCTCTTTGCTGCGCTATGTTGCGGGCCGTCCCTGAGCTAGGGTCGCCGTCATGCAGACAAGCGCCGTCTCACCCTCGGGCACGCAGTGGATGATCAAATCGGGCGACCACGAGGCCGTGGTGGTCGAGGTGGGCGGTGGGCTGCGGACCTATCGATCGTCCGGGCGTGACGTGGTCGACGGGTACGAGGAGTCCGAGCTGTGCCCGAGCGGTGCCGGCCAGGTACTGGCGCCGTGGCCGAACCGGATCCGGGACGGGCGCTACACCTTCGGCGGCCAGGCCCAGCAGTTGGCCCTGTCCGAGCCGATCCACCACAACGCGGTCCATGGGCTGGTCCGGTGGGCCCCATGGCGGGCGACCGAGGTGTCCGACTCGTCGGTGACGCTGGAGTACCGGCTCCCGGCCCAGACCGGGTACCCGTGGACGCTGCAACTGACGACCACCTGGACCCTGGACGGCGAGGGCCTGCGCGCCGACCACACGGCGACCAACCTGTCCGGCCGCCCGGCGCCGTTCGGCCTGGGCGCCCACCCGTACCTGGCCGTGCCCGGCTCGGTGGACGACGTGGTGCTGTCCGTTCCGGCCCGCAGCCGGCTGCTGATGGACGGCCGGGCCCTGCCGATCGGCGCGGCCCGGGTGGCCGGCAGCGAGTACGACTTCACCAGCCCGCGCCCGATCGGTGCCAGCCCACTCAACACGGCCTTCGGCGAGGTGCCGGCCGGCGGGACCCGGGTGGAATTGTCCACTGTGGATGGTGGACCGCTGGTCACGGTGTGGGCCGATGGGGCGTTCGGCTGGTGGCAGATGTACACCGCCGACACCGCCCCCGCCCCCCGGACCCGCCGCTCGGTGGCGGTCGAGCCGATGACCTGCCCGCCGGACGCATTCAACTCGGGGCGGGACGTGATCACCCTGGAGCCGGGCCAGACCTGGCAGGGATCGTGGGGGATCACACCGGCGCCGGGCCGGTGACGTCGATGGAGTTCGACGCGGTCGTGCGCCGCCGCCGCATGGTGCGCAACTACGACCCGGACCGGCCGGTACCGGCCGAGGTGACCGACCGGCTGCTGGAGTACGCCATCCGGGCGCCCTCCGCCGGCTTCTCCCAGGGCTGGGGCTTCCTGGTGCTCGAGGACGCGGCCGACCGGGAGCGCTTCTGGGCCGCCACGACCCCGGCCCCGGCCACCCCCGGCGAGCCGGAGAACTCCTGGCTGTCCGGCATGCGACGGGCGCCGCTGATCGTCGTGCCGCACTCCAACCGGGAGATCTACCTGGACCGGTACGCGGCACCGGACAAGGGCTGGACCGACCGGGACGAGGCCCGCTGGCCGGTGCCGTACTGGCACATCGACGCGGGAATGGCCAGCCTGCTCATGCTGCTCGGGGCGGTGGACGCCGGGCTCGCCGCGTGTTTTTTTGGAATTCCCCCCGAGACGATGGCAACCTTTCGGGAGAGTTTCGACGTTCCACCGGAATACACCCCTATTGGAGCCATCACGGTGGGCTATCCTGCCCCGGACCGTCGGTCACCTTCGCTGCGGCGGGGCCGGCGAGGCGTCACCGACGTCGTTCACCGGGGTCGTTGGGGGGCGTCGTGATGCCCGCCCCTGGTCGCTACGCTGGCTGGCAGCGACGAGCGGACGAGCGGACTGGAAGGGGGAGGCGGCCGGCGTGATCTTCAAGGCGGTCCGGGACGGTCGTCCGTATCCGGAACACGAACTGACGATGAAGGAGTGGGCCGAGATCCCGCCCCGCCCGGTGCGCCTCGACCAGCTGGTCACCACCAAGCGCGAGCTCGCCCTCGACCGGCTGCTGGCCGAGGACTCCACGTTCTACGGCGACCTGTTCCCGCACGTCGTGCAGTGGGAGGGTGGGCTGTACCTGGAAGACGGCCTGCACCGCGCGCTGCGGGCCGCGTTGCAGCAGCGCACCACGATTCACGCCCGGGTGCTCGCCCTGCCCCGGGGATGAGCTCAGGAAGTGCCGATGACATCTCTGGACCGCCTCGCCGCCCTCGACCTGCTCAACCTCGATGCCCTGCACTCCGACGAGGAGATGCAGATCCGGGACGTGGTGCGCCGGATGACCGGCGAGCGGGTCCGGCCGTTCGTGGCCGACTGGTACGAACAGGGCCGGGCGCCGGTCCGGGAGCTGATGAAGGAGTTCGGCACGCTGGGGCTGCTCGGCATGCACCTGTCCGGGTACGGCTGCCCCGGCGCCTCCGCCGTGGCGTACGGCCTGGCCTGTCTGGAACTGGAGGCCGCCGATTCCGGGGTGCGCAGCATGGTCAGCGTGCAGGGCTCGCTGGCCATGTACGCGATCTGGCGGTACGGCAGCGAGGAGCAGAAGCGCGAGTGGTTGCCCTCGATGGCGGCCGGTGAGTCGGTTGGCTGCTTCGGGCTGACCGAGCCCGATCACGGCTCGGACCCGGCGTCGATGGTGACCCGCGCCCGTCCGGACGGCGACGACTGGGTGCTCTCCGGCGGCAAGATGTGGATCACGAACGCGCCGGTCGCCGACGTGGCGGTGATCTGGGCGCGTGGCCCCGAGGGCGTCCTCGGGTTCGTGGTGCCCACCGGCACGCCGGGTTTCACCGCGCGGGAGATCGGGCACAAGATGTCCCTGCGCGCGTCGTCGACCGGCGAGATAGTGCTCGACGAGGTGCGGCTGCCGGCCTCCGCCCGGCTGCCCGAGGCGCGCGGTCTGCGCGCGCCGCTGTCCTGCCTGACCCAGGCGCGGTACGGCATCGTGTGGGGCGCGCTGGGCGCGGCCCGTGACTGCCTGTCCGTGGCGCTGGACTACGCGCTGAGCCGGGAGCAGTTCGGCCGGCCGCTCGCCGGGTTCCAGCTGACCCAGGAGAAGCTCGCCGACATGGCGCTCGAGCTGCAGAAGGGGTACCTGCTCGCGCTGCACCTCGGCCGCCGGGCCGACGCCGGGTCGATGACGCCGGAGCAGGTCAGCGTCGGCAAGCTCAACAACGTGCGGGAGGCGATCGCGATCGCCCGGCAGTGCCGCACCATCCTCGGCGCGAACGGGATCAGCGGCGAGTACCCGATCCTGCGCCACGCGAACAACCTGGAGAGCGTGCTCACCTACGAGGGCACCTCGGAGATCCATCAGCTGGTCATCGGCCAGAAGCTGACTGGTTTGTCGGCCTTCGCGTAGTCTCCGGTCGCGACTGTCGCACCGTCCCCTTACCCTGTGGTCATAACTCGATCAGGACGGGAGAGCTGGCCATGGGATCGGACCCGTCGTATGAGCCCGGTCGGGCGGGGTTGCCCGATGAGCCGACCGTGCGGCAACCTGCCTCAGGCATCGAACCGCACCCCACCTCGGCGCTGCCGGAGATCGACACCGGCACCGGGTGGCCTGACAGCGCCCAGGGACGAGAGCCGGTCCGCACGCTGACCCGGCCCGAACCCGGGGCGGGCGACGATGACGGCTACCCGGGCGAGCCGGTCGCGCGCCGCCGACCGGGTGGCTGCCTGTTCTGGCTCGCCGGGGTGCTGGCGGTGGTCATCGTCCTGGGCCTCGGGCTGAAGGCGACCGGGCTGCTGCCCAGCTTCCACAACCCGTTCGCCAGCAAGAAGACCGACCGCAGCCAGCCCACCCTGCTGTTGTCCATCCAGGACCTGGCCAGGTTCGACGCCGCCAGCGGCAACTTCCAAGAGGTCATCGACGTCCAGCAGGACAAGAAGTTCATCCCGGACATCATCTTCAACGACCGCAGCCTGTTCGTCTGCGTCGGCTCGGTCGACGCGTACGTCGACTTCAGCAACATCGGCCAGGGCGACATCACCGACTCCCCGGATCACAAGACCGCGACCGTGAAGCTGCCCGCCGCCCAGCTCGGCAAGGCCAACATCGACAACAGCAAGAGCTACGTGTTCGCCACCCAGAAGGGCCTGGTCAACCGGGTCGGCGACTTCTTCGGCGGCGACCAGAACAAGCAGCAGGAGCTGTACCAGCTCGGTGAGCAGAGGATCGAGCAGTCCGCCAAGGACAGCGGGCTGGCGCAGCGGGCGGAGGACAACACCAAGCAGATGCTGGAGCAGCTGCTGCGGTCGCTGGGCTATACCAGCATCACCGTGACCTTCGCGGCGCCGTAGCGCCCGAGCCCGGCCCGGCTGCCCTGGGGCATGGCGGCCCGGGGCCGTGGGTGATCGGTAGCCCGGACCCGTGGCCGGCACCGGTGGCCGGACCCGTGGTCCGGGCCGGGACGGAGATCGGCGGGTAGGCTCGCGTCCGTCCGGCGACAACGGCGTCGCCGGCGCGGCGAAGAGGGACCAGCGGTGATCAGTGTCTTCGATCTTTTCAAGGTCGGCATAGGCCCATCCAGCTCGCACACCGTCGGGCCCATGCGGGCGGCCCGTACCTTCGCCGCCGCGCTGAAGGCCGAGGGAATCCTGTCGCACGTCGACCGGGTACGGGCGGAGCTGTTCGGGTCGCTCGGCGCGACCGGGCACGGCCACGGCAGCGACCGGGCGGTGATTCTGGGGCTGGCCGGCGAGGACCCCGAGACCGTGGACACCGACGCGGTCGCCGCCCGGGTCGCCGCCGTCCGTGCCGAGGGCCGGCTGTCGCTGCTGAACGCGCACGAGTTGGTGTTCGACGCCGATCGCGACCTGACCCTGCACCGGCGCCGTACGCTGCCGTTCCACCCCAACGGGATGGTGTTCACCGCACTGGACGCCGCCGGTGGCGTGCTGGCCGAGCGGACGTACTACTCGGTCGGCGGGGGCTTCGTGGTCGACGAGGCGACGGGCGCCCTGCGCCCCGACGACACCCCCGTCGCGTACCCGTTCCGGACCAGCGCCGAACTGCTCGACCAGGCCCGGTCGTCGGGGCGTTCGATCGGCGAGGTGATGCTCGCCAACGAGCTGTCCTGGCGGGGCGAGGCGGAGGTGCGGTCCGGGCTGCGCCACATCTGGCGGGTGATGCAGGACTGCGTGGAGCGTGGCTGCCGGGCGGACGGCGCGCTGCCGGGCGGGCTGAAGGTCCGGCGCCGGGCCGCGGAGTTGCGCCGCACGCTGGAGTCCGAGCACTTCGCCACCGACCCGCTGCGGGTGATGGACTGGGTGACCCTGTTCGCCCTCGCGGTCAACGAGGAAAATGCCGCGGGCGGGCGGGTGGTGACCGCCCCGACCAACGGCGCCGCCGGCATCATCCCGGCGGTGCTGCACTACTACACCAGGTTCGTGCCGGGCGCGGACGAGGACGGGGTGGTGCGGTTCCTGCTGGCCGCCGGCGCGATCGGCGTGCTCTTCAAGGAGAACGCCTCGATCTCCGGTGCCGAGGTCGGCTGCCAGGGCGAGGTCGGTTCGGCCTGCTCGATGGCCGCGGCGGGGCTGACCGAGGTGTTGGGTGGGTCCCCGGGTCAGGTGGAGAACGCGGCCGAGATAGCGATGGAGCACAATCTCGGGCTGACCTGCGATCCGGTCGGCGGTCTCGTGCAGATCCCGTGCATCGAGCGCAATGCGGTCGCGAGCATCAAGGCGATTACCGCGTCAAGAATGGCTCTCCGTGGTGACGGCGAACACTATGTGTCACTCGACAAGGTAATCAAGACGATGCGCGAAACCGGCGCCGACATGAAGGTGAAGTACAAGGAGACCGCACGTGGCGGACTCGCGGTAAACGTGATTGAGTGCTAAACGGGCCCGGTTACCGGACGATTACGAACTCAAGATGGCACGTTTACCCGATGGCCAAACTCAACACTCTTCGTAACAGTACATGACTCGGGGTGGGTTGCTGGCCTGCTGACTCTTTTAGCGCCCGGGAGGTGACGGGGGTGGCGACCGTCGCGCTCAAAGACGTGACAAAGGTGTTCCCGGACGGCACTATCGCGGTTGACAACGTGAGTCTCGACGTTGGCGACGGTGAATTCATGGTGCTGTTGGGACCCTCCGGCTGTGGCAAGTCGACGGTCCTGCGGATGGTGGCCGGTCTGGAGGATCCGAGCTCCGGCGCGGTCGTGCTCAACGGTGAGCTCGCCAACGACCTGGCGCCGCGCGACCGCAAGATAGCCATGGTCTTCCAGGACTTCGCCCTCTATCCGCACATGACGGTGGGCGACAACATCGGCTTTCCGCTGCGACTGTCCGGAGTGGACCCGGAGCCACGCTCGGAGCGGGTGGCCGACGTGGCCAGCGCGCTGGGCATCGGCGACGTGCTGGCCCGCCGGCCGTCGCAGTTGTCCGGCGGCCAGCGGCAGCGGGTGGCGATGGGGCGGGCCATCGTGCGCCGGCCCGGCCTGTTCCTCATGGACGAGCCACTGTCCAATCTGGACAGTGGACTACGGGCCGAGCTGCGCGCCGAGATCTCCGGGCTGACCCGTGAGCTCGGCGTCACGACGCTCTACGTCACCCACGACCAGGCCGAGGCGCTGACCATGGCCGACCGGGTCGCCATCATGCGGCGCGGCGTGCTGCAGGACGTCGGTACCCCGACCCAGGTGTACGGCCGCCCGGCCACCCTGTACGTCGCGGCCTTCCTCGGCGCCCCGCGGATGAACCTGCTGGAGGCGCAGGTCTACGTGCACCTCGACCGGCACATCGCGCTGCACATGGGTGAGCAGACGCTGTACCTGCCGTGGAACGACATCCGGGCCAGGGCGGTGGCGCACTATCACGGCGAGCGGATAGTGGTGGGGATGCGGGCCGAGGCGCTGGTGCCGGTACCGATCGACACCCAGGGGGATGTGCTGCGCGGGCGCATCCGCTACCTCGAACACCACGGCCACGAGTCGCTGGCGTTCCTGGACATCGGCGCGTACGCGGTGGTCGTCGACGACATCGGCGGTACCCCTCCGGAAGTCACCGGCCCGCGCGGCCTGCGCCGGTTCGGCAATCTGGTGCGCCGGGTGGCCGGTCGGGGCGGCGAGGAGGAGCTGGTCGGCGCCGGCGTGGGTGGCCACGCTCCAGCCGGCAAGCCGGCGCCGGGCGGGCGCAACTTCGAGGGGGTGTTCAGCGACCCCGGCCGGCACCACCGGCGTCCGGCGGAGCTGGCGGTGCGGCTCGCGCCGTACCCGGCCGTGGGCAACGGGCACCCGCTGGCGGTGTCGGTGCGCATGGAGGCGCTGCACTTCTTCGACGAGCGGGGCCAGCGCATCGACGTCGGCTGGCGCTGACCGCCCTCGCCGGGCCGGCCGCCGGGCGGCGGCCCTATCGTGGTGGCGTGCAACCGACGATCACGCGCCGGGCTCGTGAGCTGGCCGAGGACGTGCTCTGGCCGGCCGCCGCCGAGGTGGATCGGGCCGACCGGATCCCGCCGAGCCAGCTCGACCTGCTGGCCGCCGAGGGCTTCTACGGGCTGGCCGCCGAGGCGAGCCCGGAACAGCTCGCCCGAGTGGTCGAGGTGCTGGCCAGCGGCTGCCTGGCCACGGCGTTCGTGTGGCTTCAGCACCACGGCGCGGTGCGGGCGGTGGCCGCGAGCGCCCGCCCGGGGCTGCGCGAGGAGTGGCTGCCCGCGCTGCGCGAGGGGCGCCGGCGGGCCGGCGTCGCGCAGGCCGGTGTGCTGCCCGGACCGGCGCGGCTGCGGGCCCGGCGGGTGGCCGGCGGATACCTGCTGACCGGCGAGGCGCCGTGGGTCACCGGCTGGGACATGATCAATGTGCTGCACACCGCGGCCAGGGATGACGAGACGGTGATTTGGGCACTGCTGGACCCGGTGACCGGGCCGACCCTGCGCGTGGAGCCGCTGGATCTGGTGGCGGTGGCGGCGAGCCGGACGGTACTGGTGCGGCTCGCCGACCACTTCGTACCCGATGAGCGGGTGACCATGACGGTGCCGTTCGCCGACTGGCCGGCGCGGGACGCGGCCGGGCTGCGCGGCAACGGTTCGCTCGCGCTCGGCGTGGTGGACCGCTGCGTGCGGCTGACCGGCTCGGAGGCCCTGGGGCGGGATCTGGAGCAGTGCCGTGCCGCGCTGGACACCGGCTCGCCCGAGGTCATGCCGCAGCGGCGGGCCGCCGCCTCGGCGCTGGCGATCCGGGCGACCGCCGCGCTGGCCGTGACCACCGGCTCCGGCGCGGTGCTGCGCGGCAGCCACCCGGAGCGGCTGGCCCGGGAGGCGCTGTTCCTCCAGGTGTTCGGCTCCCGGCCGGCGATCCGTTCGGCCCTGCTGAGCGGCTACGCCGGCTGAGCGGGTCCTATTGCGGCGTGCCGAAGTCCTGGGTCCAGTACGGCGTGTGGCTGGAGTTGTAGGCCAGCCCGACGCCGAGGTTGCGCAGGGCGCAGTTGAGGATGTTCGCCTTGTGGGGCGGGCTGTTCATCCAGGCGTCCATGACCGAGGCCGGGGTGGCCTGGCCCTCGGCGATGTTCTCCGCGGCCTGCGAGTAGTGGTAGCCGGCGTCGGTGATCCGGGTCCAGGGGGTGACACCGTCGGGGGTGTTGTGGTCGAAGTAGTTGCGGGTGGCCATGTCCTGGGAGTGTCCCCGGGCGGCCGTGGTCAGCCGGGAGTCGACCGTCAGGGCCGGGCAGCCGGCCGTTGCCCGGGCCTGATTGACCAGGGTGACCACCTGGCTCTCGTAGCTGGCGTTGCCGGATGGGGGCTTGGCGGTGGTGTGCGCGGGCGCCGGAGCGTGGGTCGCCGCGCGGGTAGGAGCGTGCGTGGGTGCGTGTGTCGGCGGCGCGGACCGGGAGGCCGGTGCGCTCGGCGAGGGTGAGGGCGACGGTGACGCCGAGGCCGAGGGGCTCGGGCTCGCCGTGGCGGAGGCGACCGCCTGAGGGTCGGCGACCGGGTCGATGGACTGCCGGGAGGCCCCCCTGATCAGGGTCGTGAACAGCGCGAGAACCACCAGGGTGAGCACGGCCGCGCCGCCGATGGCCAGCCGCTGAACCAGCCGCTGGTGCCGGGCTCCGTCGTCGGAGTCGATGTGTCGTGAGGATCTGGCCATCGGTGCCTCCGCGAGCCTGGCGAACACGTACCGCAATTCACCAACAACTAACCGCAACGCGAGGATTACGCGCGAACCCGTAGAGACTAACGGCTCGCCGCCCCGCCCGGAGGGTCTGCGGCACTTCTTTCGCCTCGTACCCGGGTTGCCGGCCGCCGGCCCGTCATATCGTGGCATCTATGGCGCGAACGCGGCTTTACCGCGACGGTGAGCTCGTGCGGGAGGATTTTCCGGTCGAGGACGTCTCCGAGTACATCGTGGAGCCGGATGCGACCGTCTGGTTCGACCTGTGCTCGCCTAGCCCGGAGCAGCTCCAGACGATCAGCGAGGAGCTGGGGCTGCACCCGCTGGCCGTTGAGGACGCGCTGCACAGCCACCAGCGGGCCAAGCTGGACCGCTACTCCAGCCACCTGTTCATCACCGTGTACAGCTCCAGCCTGTCGCTGGAATCCGGCGAGCTGACCGGCCACGAGGTGAACGCGTTCGTCACCCGTAACGCGCTGGTCACCGTGCGGAAGGACGCGGGCTTCGACATCGAGGATGTGATGTCCCGGTGGGATGACGGGCGGGACCTGGCCTCCTCCGGTGTCTCCTTCCTGCTGCACGGCCTGCTGGACTACGTGGTGGACACCCATTTCGAGGCTGTACAGACGCTGGATACCGAGATTGAGTCGCTGGAGGACCGGCTGTTCGAGGACCGGCCGCAGGACCGGGGCATCCAGCTGCGCACGTTCGAGCTGCGCAAGTCGCTGGTCAACCTCCGCCGGGTGGTGCTTCCGATGCGGGAGGTGGTCAACTCGGTGATGCGCCGGGACCTGCAGATCGTCGATGACGCGATGACACCGTACTTCCAGGATGTCTACGATCACGTGCTGCGCGCGTCGGAGTGGACGGAGTCCCTCCGCGACCTGATCAGCAACGTTCTGGAGACCCACCTCACCCTGCGGGGCAATCGGGTCAACACGATCATGAAGCAGGTCACCAGCTGGGCGGCGATCATCGCGGTGCCGACCGCGGTCACCGGCTTCTACGGGGAGAACGTGCCCTACCCCGGGTTCGGCCACGTGTCGGGCGTCATCTCGTCGCTCGTGATCATCCTGGTACTCGCGGCCACGCTGTTCGTCGTCTTCAAGCGGCGCGGCTGGCTCTGAGCGCCGTGGTCGGTGCGCGAACCGGCGGTGTGCGCGGGAACTTCACCGGCCGTAGCCGCGCTTGTCGAATTGCGCTCGGGCGAATACCGCGGAATCGAGGGCGGGTTTGTCGGCCAGGTGACTAAGTGTTTGTCCGTCATCCGAATGTGGCCCGGTGGGCCCGCTGCGGTCCGCGCCAGCGGGTCCGGAGCCCCCGTGGCGGGTCGGATTTACGGCGTTTCCCCGCGTTCGTCTGGCGCCTCGCCGCCGGCCGAACCCGCCCGGCCGGCGCTGTGCCGCCGAGAAATGTTCGGTCCGATTCGCAACACCGCCGGCCCTGACTAAAGCCATTGACACCGTTGCGCGGCTGCTGCGTATGATCACGTCCGGTTGGGCCAAACGTCGGAGCATCCAATGCCGCATGCGATGGCCGGAAGTCCGCCGAGAACTCGCGGTGGTCATCTACGGGGGAAGACGCGCCGGATTTGATTGCCGGGTCGGCTTGTCGGTTAACCGCTCCGCACGGCCGCCAGGGGAGTGGTCACCGGAGGCCGGGCCGGGAGTAGCGCTCCAGGCGCGTCTTTGATGGCGGACCATCGTGGGTGGACCCGGTTCCACGGCGGCGACTCAGCTGCGGGGCGTATGCCGCGCGACCCGTCGCACTCGGGTGCGACCCCGCTGCGGAGCCCCGTCGTTGGACCGGGGCGATCGGTGGCCGAGGGCGCCGATGCTGGTGGTGCGGCCGAGCGCACGGGGGGACGCCGGCCGCACCAGAGGATATGATACATGTCGATCTTTCCCTGCACCCCTTTTCCGCGAATCTCTCTCCCGGAATCGACCGGGCGCCGTTGATGCCCGCGCGGTGACGAGTGCGCCCCCGGGCTTGGCGTGCCGGGTGATCCGATCACTTCCGCCGCCGGCTCGCCCGGTCCCCGCTGAGACCGTCCAATGTGGACAGCTACGCCGGCGCAAAGTCACCTCGTGCAGGTGACCCGGGTTCACCCGGGTCCCGTGAACGATCTTTTGCGTGTTCGATCGTTTTTTCAGCGGCAAGCTGTCTCGTCTGGCCGTTTCCGGCATACTCTCCGGCGCCGCGCTGGCGGTAGCCGCGTTTCCGGCGGTGGGGCTCGGCGGTCTGATCGTCAACCGAGTCACCTATATCTACAATCATCCACCCGATGATCTGCATATCCCGCAGAACGCCCAGATCACCCGGGTCTACGCCAACGACGGCAAAACGCTGATCACGAACTTTTACGATGAACGGCGCAGCGATGTCTCCCTGAGCGCTATCTCCCCATGGATGCAGAAGGCGATCGTCGCGTCCGAGGACACCCGGTTCTACCAGCACGGCGGCGTGGACCTGCGCAGCGTTATCCGGGCGTTCGTGTCCAACGGCCAGGGCGGCAACGCGCAGCAGGGCGCCTCGACGCTGACCATGCAGTACGTGCGCAACGTGCTCAAGGAGGATCCGAACCTGTCGCCACAGCGGCGGGTGGACGCCACGGCCAACAACGCGGGCCGCAAGATAACCGAGATGCGGTACGCGATCTCCCTGGACAAGAAGTTCTCCAAACAGGAGATTCTGCGCCGGTACCTGAACATCGCATACTTCGGCAACGGCGCGTACGGCATCGACGCGGCCAGCCGGTCCTACTTCAGCAAGGCGCCGGGCCAGCTCACCCTGCCGGAGGCCGCCCTGCTGGCTGGGATCGTGCAGTCTCCGGACGTGGACAACCCGGCGTTCGGCGACCGCAACGCGGCGCTGGCCCGCCGCACGTACGTGCTCGGCGCGATGGCCAAGATGAAGGTGATCACGCCCGCGCAGGCGGCGGCCGCGGACAAGGCTCCGGTCGACATCAAGGTCAGCGTGCTGCCGAACAACTGCACGGCGGTGCCGAAGCAGCACAACGACTGGGGCTACTTCTGCGACTACCTGACCCAGTGGTGGGCCAACCAGCCGGAGTTCGGCCAGACGGTGCAGGACCGGGAGGACGCGCTCAAGGAAGGCGGGTACACCATCGTCACGTCGATGGACCCGAAGACCCAGGCGAGCGCGCTGAGTAACTCGCTGTCGGTCTACGGGTACGGCAGCCCGATGGCGCTACCGCTGGCCGTGGTGCAGCCCGGTACCGGTCGGATCGCGGCGATGGCGGTCAACCGGCACTACTCGCTCGATCCGAACCCGGGCGGCGTCAGCTATCCCAACAGCACCGCGCAGTTCATCGGCGGCGACGGCGGCATCCAGGGCTATCCGTCCGGGTCGACGTTCAAGATGTTCACCATGCTGGCGGCGTTGGAGAGCGGCAAGACGCTGTCGACCGAGTTCAACTCGCCGGCCAAGCTGCAGACCAAGTGGTATGCGAACGGTTCGAGCAGCTGCAATGGGTACTGGTGCCCGGGTAACGACAACCCGTCGTGGATGGATGGGCCGCGGACCATGTGGAACGGGTTCGGGCGCTCGGTCAACACGTACTTCGTCTGGCTGGAGGAGCAGATCGGGCCGGAGCAGGCGGTGGCCATGGCGCAGCGGCTGGGCATCACCTTCCGGGCGCCGGCGGACGCCGAACTGGCCGGGGTCAAGGCCATCAACTGGGGCTCCTTCACCCTCGGCGTGGCCGACACGACCCCGCTGGACCTCGCCAACGCCTACGCCGCGGTCGGGGCGGACGGCCGGTACTGCGATCCGTTGCCGGTGCTGTCCATCAAGGACGCGGGTGGCGCCTCGATGGCCGCGGCCAATCCGAACTGCCGGCCGGCGGTCGCTCCGGACATCGCCCGGGCGGCGCTGGACGCCGCCCGCTGCCCGGTCGGCGAGCAGTCGGCGTTCGGCCGCTGCGACGGCGGCACGGCGCCGGAGGTGGGATCGATCATGGGCGGCCGGCCCATCGCCGGGAAGACGGGCAGCACCGAGAACAACGCGACCGAAACCTTCGTCGGGGTGACGCCGCAGTTGGCGGCGGCGGCGATCGCGGCGGACCCGGACAACCCCAGCGATCTTGCTGGTGAGGGGGTGTCGTCCAGCGTGAACAGCGCCGTCGCGCACACGCTGAACACGGCGTTGACCGGGCAACCAGTGGTCAACTTCCAGCCACCGTCGGCCGCGATCGCGGGGGCCGCGGGGTAGCCGGGCGCCGCCCCGGCACCAGTCTCGGCCTCCGTCCCGATCGGGAAGGGGGCCGAGACTCCGCATCGCGGTCGCGGGCTCAGAGCGGGGCGAGATTTCCCGGCGTGGCGCGCGGGCGGCGCGCCGTGGTCCCGGTGTGAAGCCCGCGCGCCGGGGTAACGCGCCTGCCGACTGGGAGGTGCCGGCAGTGGTGGTGACAGAGCACACGGCAGTGTCGACCGGCCGGTGGGCGCTGCTCGACCGGTACCTGACGGAGGCGGCACTGGACCTCTTCGGCCACGACGACCGGCTGCGCGGCGTCTCCGTGCAGGTGCGCTTCGACCGGGGCGTGGCGCACCTGACCGGCGACGTGCCCGACGACCGCCTGCTGCGCCTGGTGCGAGACCTGGTGGGCCGCATCGACGGGGTGTACGGGGTCTGGTCGCGGGTACGGGTGTCCGGCCGCGAGCCGAGCATCCTCGATCTGGGCTGCGGCCGGACCAAGCAGTACCCGAGCAACATCGGGGTGGACCGTTACCCGACGCCGGCCGTGGACATCGTGTCGGATCTGCGCGAGGGCGTACCGGCGGCCGACCATTCGGTCGACGCGGTGTTCACCGTCCACGTACTGGAGCACCTCATCGACTTCCTGTCCCTCATCGACGATGTTCATCGGGTGCTGCGGCCGGGCGGCATGCTGCACGTGATCAGCCCGTGGTGGCGGTTCGTCAACGCGGTGGCGGACCCGACCCACGTGCGGTACCTGGACGTGCAGACCATCAAGGGGATCTGCGACCGGCATGACGGGTCACCGCGCTGGTACCCGCTGCACGCGGCGTGCGACGGCGCGAGCGTGTTCGCCGACCTCACCCCGCTGGCCGACGGCGAGCCGGGGCCGCAGTCCTCGCATCTCGCCCGGTTCTTCGACTGACCCCCGGCGACGTAACCGCCGCTCGTCCAGCCGCGTCCTTTGTGGACAGCAATGGTGCCGGCCGGGCCGCGGACCCGCCGTCGGGCATCTCGCCCCGAGTCGCCGCCCCCGGTCGGCATCGGACACGCATGCCATTTCGGGCCGGCCGTCGCCGAAACGGGCAGGGATGGCTTCCGCGCGGTGGGAAGGGGCGAAACCCCCGGCGGCGCCGGATGGTGGCGAAGGGTCAGGTTAGGAGGGCGGCGCCAGGGAAAGGTCAGGGAGTGAGCGGTTCCGTCATGGTCTTCGCGCCAGCGCCGCAACTCACGGTAACTATCGAGCGGCGTGGCGAGGGGCAGGAGATCCACCTACACCCGGGCGGCCAGGGCGTGTGGCAGGCCCGGATGATCGCCGCCCTCGGCGTGCCGGTCGTCCTGTGCGCGGCCTTCGGTGGCGAGGTGGGGCGGGTGCTCGAACCGCTGATCGCGTCGGAGGGGATCACCGTCCGGGCGGTCTACGGGCACTCGCGCAATGGGGCTTACGTGCACGACCGGCGCAGCGGCTCCCGGGTGGACGTCGCCGAGGTGGCCGGCGAGCCACTGTCCCGGCACGAACTCGACGAGTTGTACGGCAGGACGCTGGCCGAGGGGCTGGCGGCAGATCTGTGCGTGCTCAGCGGTGCGGCGCACCCCACCGTGGTGCCGCCCGACACGTTCCGGCGGCTGGCCATCGACCTGGGTCAGAACGGGCGGCGGGTGGTGGCGGACCTGTCCGGGGAGCACCTGGACGCGGTGCTGGCGGGGCAGCCGTACATGGTGCGGGTGAGCCACGAGGACCTCGGCGTCGGCACCGACATCGACTCCCTGATGACGTCGGTCTGCCGGCTGCGGGCGGCGGGGGCCAAGACGGTGGTGGTGACCCGCGCGCAGCGGCCGGCCGTGGCGCTCATCGGCGACGTCATCTACGAGGTGATCACGCCCAGCCTGGAGGCGGCCGACGCGCGTGGCGCCGGGGATTCGCTGACCGCCGGCCTGGCGGCGGCGCTCGCCTCGGGGGAGACCGGCATTGAGGCGGTGCGCTGCGGCGCGGCGGCCGGCGCGCTGAACGTGACCCGGCACGGCCTGGGTACCGGCGAGCGGTCCGCGGTGCGGCAGCTGCGTGAACGGGTCAGGCTGGTGCCGATCGGCAACGCCGCCGACCAGGTCCGTGGCGCCTCGGAGCGGCCAGAAATCCGAACCAGCACCCAGGATCTGGCCGAGCGGATCGAGCTGCCGTGACGGCCGGACTGGGCGAGCCCGGGGGCGCAGCGAGCCGGAGTCGCGCCGGCCGGCGGGAATACCGGCCGCCCCGGGGGTGGCGATGCGCGCCCTGATCACCAACGACGACGGGATAGCCGCCGAAGGGGTGCGCCAGCTCGCGATCGCCGCACGGAACGCGGGGCTGGACGTGGTGGTCGCCGCCCCGATGTCGGAGTCCAGCGGCAGCAGCGCGTCGATCGCCATCATGGAACGGGACGGCAAGGTACCGGTGGCACCGCGCGAACTGGACGGTCTGGCCGAGGTACCCGTCTTCGCGGTCGACGCGCCACCCGCGTTCATCGTCCTCAGCGCCACCCGCGGCGCCTTCGGGCCGCCGCCCGATGTGGTGCTCGCCGGCATCAACCGGGGCTCCAACACCGGGCGGTCGGTGCTGCACTCGGGTACCGTCGGCGCCGCGCTGACCGGCGCCGCGCACGGCCGGGCGGCGCTGGCCGTATCGCTGGACCTGGCCGGCGGGCCCGGCGAGCGGGCGTACTGGGAGACCGCCGCACGGCTGGCCGGCCGGCTGCTGCCGCTGCTGTCCGACCAGTTCGCGATGAACCTCAACGTGCCCAACCTGCCCCGCGAACAGGTGCGGGGGTTGCGCGAGGCGCGGCTGGCCTCGTTCGGCGCGGTGCAGACGCGCATCACCGAGGAGGGCGTGGGCGAGGTCGAGGCGGCCGTCGGCGAGGCCGGCGAGGCACCCGATCCGGACACGGACACCGCGCTGTTGGCGGCCGGATTCGCCGTAGTGACCGCGCTTACCCCGCCGCGCGAGGCGGACGTGGCGCCGCTGCGGCTACCGTCCTATCAGGACTGATGCGGCCCCGGCGCAAAGGCTCATCGCGTCCGGCGTGATGACCCGGGCGGACCCGCCGGACGCCGAGTTCGACTTCGGCCTGGAGCGCATCCTCGACGGCATGGCGGCACTTATCGAATCGCGTGGCCCGGACCGGGTTTAACTGTCCTCATCGGACAGCGCGTCGGTCTTGCTCGACTGCTTGCTCGGGTCGCCGCCGTTGCGCCGGCGCGGGGCCCGCCCGGCCGGCTGACGGGGCGCCGGCCCGACCGGCGGCATCTCCGGAATCGGCCGGGTGACCGGCGAGCCGACCTCGATGATGACCTGCTCGCCGTAGTGCAACAGCTCGATCTGGGCGCCCTCCGGGGAGTCCCCGTCGCGTACCTCGTAGGTCACCTCCTCCGGCCCCACGCTGACCCACAGCCGCAACCCGCGCCATAGCAGGGCGAAGTCGAGCCGCTCGATCTGGTGCGGCAGCCGGGGCGCGAAGCACAGTTGCCCGTCGTGGTCGCGCATGCCGCCGAAGCCGGCCACCAGGGTCAGCCAGGCGCCGGCCAGCGAGGCGATGTGGATGCCGTCCTCGGTGTTGTGATTGAGGTCGCGCAGGTCCATCAGGGCGACCTCGCCCAGGTAGTCGTAGGCCAGGTCCAGGTGGCCCACCTCGGCCGCCATCACCGCCTGAGTGGAGGCCGACAGCGACGAGTCCCGCACCGTGCGTTCCTCGTAGTAGGCGAAGTTGCGGGCCTTGTCCTCTGCGCTGAACGCGTCACCGCGCCAGTGCATGGCCAGCACCACGTCGGCCTGCTTGATGACCTGGGTCCGGTACAGGTCGAAGTACGGGTAGTGCAGCAGCAGCGGGTACTTCTCCTGCGGCGTCGCCTCGAAGTCCCACTCCGGGTGCCGGGTGAACCGCTCGGACTGCTGGTGCACGCCGAGTTCCTCGTCGTAGGACAGGTGCATGGCCTTGGCCGCGTCCCGCCAGGACGCCGCCTCCTCCTGGCCGACGCCGAGGGTGCGGGCCACCTGCGGGTACCGGATGACCGCGTCGGCCGCCGCGTTGAAGTTCCGCTGCGCCATGAGGTTGGTGTACACGTTGTCGTCGATGACGCCCGTGTACTCATCCGGTCCGGTGATGCCGTCGATGTGGTACCGGCCGTGCCGGTCGTGATGCCCCAGCGAGCGCCACAGCCGGGCGGTCTCCACCAGCAGGGCCACCCCGAAGTCCCGCTCGAAGTCATGGTCCCCGGTCGCGTGCACGTACCGCAGGCAGGCGTCGGCGATGTCGGCGTTGATGTGGAACGCGGCGGTGCCGGCCGGCCAGTACGCGGAGCACTCCTGGCCCCGGATCGTACGCCAGGGGAACGCGGCGCCGGCCAGTCCCAGCGTGGCGGCCCGATCCCGGGCGGCGTCCAGCGTGTCGTGCCGCCAGCGCAGCGGCCCCACCGCGGCCTCCGGATGGGTGTACGTGAGGACGGGGAGCACGAAGGTCTCGGTGTCCCAGAACGCGTGCCCGTCGTAGCCCGGTCCGGTCAGCCCCTTGGCGGCGATCATCCGGTTTTCCGCCCGCGCCCCGGCCTGGAGCACCTCGAACAGCGCGAACCGGATCGCCTGCTGCACCTCGGGGTCGCCGTCGACCCGGATGTCGGCGCCGCGCCAGAACAAGTCCAGGTACTCGCGCTGGCCGGCCAACAGCCCGTCCCAGCCGGTGAGCCGCGCCCCGGCCAGGGCGGCACCCGCCTCGTCGCGCAGCGCGGGCAGCGAACGGCGACCGGACCACGAGTACGCGATCAGCTTGATGACCCGCAACTGCTGCCCGGGCTCCAGTACGCAGGCGACACTGGTCCGGGCCCAGTCCGGGAACGCCTCGGTGTCCACCAGGGTGTCGTCCGGCCCGTACACGAGGTGGTCCATGGCGGCGGCCACCCGCAGCCCGCTGGCCTTGGTGCTGTGGATGAGCAGGCCACCCGCGTCCCGGGCCAGGTGCTCCTCGGCGGCCAGCGGCGCGTGCAGCACCTCGGCCACCCGGGGGTCCTTCTTGCGCGGCGGCATGGCCTCGTTGGCCACCAGTTCGGACTGGAGGATGAACCGGGCCGCCTGGTTGAGCGGCTCGACCTCGTAGCAGATCGCGGCCACCGCCCGGTGGGTGAACGAGACCAGCCGGGTGGACCGGACCCGCACCTCGCGGCCGGCCGGGGAGACCCATTCGACGGCCCGCTCCAGAGTCCCGGCGCGCAGGTCCAGGGTGCGCTCGTGGGAGCGCAGTTCGCCGTGGCGCACGTCGAACGGTTCGTCGTCCACGAGCAGCCGCATCAGCTTGCCGTTCGTGACGTTGATGATGGTCTCGCCGGACTCGGGGAAGCCGTACCCCGCCTCCGCGTACGGCAGCGGCCTCAGCTCGCAGAACGAGTTCAGGTAGGTGCCCGGCAGCCCGTGCGGCTCGCCCTCATCCAGGTTGCCGCGTAGCCCGATGTGTCCATTGGACAGCGCGAAAATCGACTCCGAATGGGCCAGCCGATCCAGGTCGAGCCGCGTCTCGCGAACCAGCCACGGCTCGATCGGATAGGTGCTGTGGTCCGTCATTGCTTCTCCAACAGATCGACGGGATCCTCCACGACCACGTCCGCGCCGTTGCGGCGCAGATCCTCGGCGTGCCCGACACGGTCCACGCCGACGACAAAGCCGAATCCACCGGCCCGCCCGGCCGCCACACCGGCCACCGCGTCCTCGAATACCACCGCCGCGCGGGGCTCCACCCCGAGCCGCTTCGCGCAGGCGAGGAAGGTGTCGGGTTCGGGCTTGCCGCGCAGCTTCTCTTCCTTCGCGACCACGCCGTCCACGATCACCTCGAAGAGGTCCGTCAGGCCGGTGACGCGCAGCACCTCGCGGGTGTTCTGGCTGGCGGAGACGACGGCGCGGCGCAGCCCGGCACGTTCGACGGCGCGCAGGTACTCGACCGCGCCGTCGAACACCTGGACCCCGTCCTCGCGGATGCGGCGCAGCACTATTTGGTTCTTGCGGCCGCCGATGCCGTACACAGTGTCCCGGTCGGGGGGATCGTCAGGCTCGCCCTCGGGAACCGTGATGCCCCGGGACGCGAAGAACGATCGGACCCCGTCGGCGCGGGGTCGGCCGTCCACATAGTCGTTATAGTCAGCGGCGGGATCGAAAGGCGCCAACGGCTCACTCTCTGGCTCCCACCGTCTCAGGCAGTCGTTGAAGGTTTCCTGCCATGCCGCCCGGTGTACCGAGGCGGTTTGAGTGAGCACACCATCGAGATCGAACAGGCATGCCGTGACGTCTCCTGGGAGACCGAGCACGGCTTCACGCTATCCGGGCTGGGGTTGGGTTCCCGGGCGGTAGCCGCCAGATACACCCGAAAGTTGGAAGGCGGCGCCACCGGGTTTCGGCGCCCTCATCAGGGGGCATAATGTGCGGCCGGCCTCCCCGGCAGCCACCCTGCCCGCGCCGCCTCGATGATCATTTTCGGGGAAGGGGTGGGTCCGGGGCCTCGTCCCCCCGGAAGCTCAGCTTTCCTGCGTGCGATCCAGCGTCGGGTCGGCCTCGGCCCGGGCCAGCAGGTACCGGGCGGTCAGCGTGTCCACCCCGGTGCCGCGCGACCCGGCCGGCCGGTAGGTCACCGTCGCGGCCCGCGAGGACGCGCTCTCGACGATCCCGGAGCGCCACATCCCGCCCCGGTAGATCCAGACCGGGTCGGCTGGCCGGTAGCTGTCCGTGGGCGCGACCTCGGCCGCGTTGCGATGGTCGGGGTCGATGTTTGGTGCTGCCATTGGGCAGGGTCCTCCTACTTACTCTGGTGTGTGAACGGTCACGTCGACCAGGGGGCGTGCCGAGTGCGGCGACGCCGGTAGGGGCCTTTCGGCCAGCGAGGACTGCGCCGGGCGGGGCCGCCGGTCGCCGGGGGCGCTGGGCGGGGTGGCGCCGGGCGGGAGGGCGCGGGGCTGCGCGACCCTCGCCAGGGCGGGGACCGCGCTGGGCGCGGTGATGGCCGCCGGGGCGGGGCTCACCGGCGCGGCGCTGAGCTGGGCGCCGCCGGACGCGATGAGGGTCAGCGCCGGCGTGGCGTGGTTGGCGGCCGGCGCGGAGCCGGTGCCGTTGGCTCCGCCGCCGGTCCCGCCCACCGCAGTGCCGTTGACTGCGGTGCCGTTGACTACGGTGCCGTTGATGGCGGCACCGGAGGCGGTCTCGCTCCAGGTGGGCACGCGGCCGGCGCTGCGGGCGTGGCGCTTGGCCCGGTACATCGCGTCGTCGGCGTCGCGCAGCGCCCCGGCGAGGTCGGCGTAGCCGATCAGCGGCACCACACCGACCGAGGCCGTGACGGTCAGGGTCCGCCCCGCGATCGGCATCGGCGCGGACAGCGCCTCGGCCAGCCGCTGACCCGTCGGGTACGGGCCGGAGCCGCCCGCGACGGAGTTGGCGAACAGCCCGGCGAACTCGTCGCCGCCGATCCGGGCCACGAGATTGTCGCCGGCGTACGCCGCGAGGCGCCGGGCGATGGTGACCAGTACCTCATCGCCCACGGCGTGCCCGAACTCGTCGTTGACGAGCTTGAAGTCGTCCAGGTCGAGCAGGACCACGGCCAGGGGCCGGTGCGCCGGATCGGCGACGATCGCCGCCCCGCGCTGGTAGAAGGTGCGCCGGTTGGGAAGGCCGGTCAACGGGTCGTGCCGGGCCGCGTGCCGTTCGGCGCGCAGCTCGCCGCGTAGCAGGGTGGCCTCCGCCTCGGCTCGGCTGGCTCGGCCATACCAGTGCCAGCCCGCGCCGATCGCCGATACCGCGGCCGCTCCGGCCACGAGCGCCAGGGGATCCATCAACGGTCTCGTCCCTTACCGTGGGTGACTACTCGTTGGCTGATTCCGTCGTGTGCGCAAGTCCTTGACCGGGCGATTAGCGCTGCGCGGGGCCCCAACTTGCGTCAGCGATCCGCCGCCTGACCACCCAGCGTAAACGGACAAGTACGGATGCACATGAGATATCATCCTCGTCGTGCCTTGCATGCGCAAGAGCCGATGCACGTGCATCGCGCCCGTGCAGAAGCTTCCGCCACGCGAGGACCGATCTCAATCGGATGGAGCGGGGGAGGCCATTCGGTCGTTCCTCGTACCCTCCCCGGGACCTGGTAGAGGAACTTCATGCACCCGACTTATAACGGCATGCCAGCCGGTGAGCTGCCCGCCGTGATCTGGCAGAAGAGCGGCCGCAGTAACCCGAGCGGAAATTGCGTGGAGCTGGCCGGCCTGCCGGACGGCGGGATCGCGATCCGGAACTCGCGGGATCCGCACGGTCCGGCACTTATCTACACGCAGGCCGAAATCGCCGCGTTCATCGGCGGCGCACGAGATGGCGATTTCGACAACTTCCTCCAATAAGGCATCAACCGTCCTTATGGGCCGGGTCTGTCTCGGCCCATAGGCGAGTTCCGCCGGGATGTCCGGGTCCACGGTTGCTCCATCACCCAGCGTCCATGGCATGCTTACCCGGGCACCGAGGGGGCGGTGCTCGACGGCCGTCATCGGGATCCAGGAGGTCAGCGTGACATCGGCTGGGCACGAAGGTGGCGCGGGCGGCGGCCCGACCGTGCTGCGCATGCTGCTCGGCGCGCACCTTCGCCGGCTGCGGGAGGCCCAGGGGGTCAGCCGCGAGGACGCCGGTTGGGAGATCCGCTCGTCCGAGTCCAAGATCAGCCGGATGGAGCTGGGCCGCGTCAGCTTCAAGGAGCGCGACGTCTCCGACCTGCTCAGGTTGTACGGGCTGGACGACGATGACGAGCGCAACCGGCTGTTGACCCTGGCCCGCGAGGCGAACACGCCGGGCTGGTGGCACCGGTTCGGCGACGTGCTGCCCAGCTGGTTCCAGTCGTACCTCGGCCTCGAGGCGGCGGCCTCGCTGATCCGCACCTACGAGGTGCAGTTCGTTCCGGGCCTGCTGCAGACCGAGGACTACGCCCGGGAGGTGGTCCGGCTCGGTCACGGCAAGGCCAGCGGCGAGGAGATCGACCGCCGGGTCGGCCTGCGGATCAGGCGGCAGCAGCTGCTGAGCCGGTCGAGCCCCGCCCAGCTCTGGGCGGTGGTCGACGAGGCCGTGCTGCGCCGGCCGATCGGCGGCGCGAAGGTGATGCGCGCCCAGATCGAGGCGTTGATCGAGGTCACCAAGATGCCGAACGTGCGTCTGCAGGTGATCGGGTTCCACGTCGGCGGGCACGCCGCGGCCGGTGGCGCCTTCAGCATCCTGCGCTTCCCAGATCCGGAACTGCCCGATGTGGTCTATATCGAGCAGCTCACCAGCGCGCTCTATCTCGACAAACGGGACGACGTAGATCTTTACGCCGAGGCCATGGAGATCCTCTGCGTCGAGGCGGATCCGCCCGGCCGCACCGCGGAGATCCTTACCGGCATATTGCACGACCTGGACGAGTAACCAGCCGTTCCCCGCCTGCCGGTGTCGATGCACCCTTCGCCGCGTTAGCGTCGAGTGGTGACTTCAACGCCGCAGACGATCACCCCGACCCCGCCCGCCGACCTGCCGCGCACGGTTGGCGCCCTCCGCGCGGCCGGCCACCGGTACCGCACGGTCAAGCAGGAGCTGCGCGAGAACCTGCTCGCCAGGATGCGCGAGGACCGACCCCGGTTCCCCGGCATCGTCGGGTACGAGGACACCGTGCTGCCCGAGGTCGAGCGCGCGGTGCTGGCCGGCCACGACATGGTGCTGCTGGGCGAGCGCGGCCAGGGCAAGACCCGGGTCATGCGCTCGCTCGTGAACCTGCTCGACGAGTGGACCCCGGTGATCGCCGGCTCCGAGCTCAACGAGCACCCGTTCCACCCCATCACGCCGGCCGCGCGCCGGCTCGCCGAGGAGGCCGGGGACGACCTGCCGGTGGCCTGGCTGCACCGTTCGTTGCGGTACGGGGAGAAGTTGGCGACCCCGGACACCAGCGTCGGCGACCTGGTGGGCGACGTCGACCCGATCCGGGTGGCGCAGGGCCGGACCCTGGGCGACCCCGAGACCATTCACTTCGGCCTGGTGCCGCGCACCAACCGCGGCATCTTCGGCATCAACGAGCTGCCCGACCTCGCCGAGCGCATCCAGGTGTCGCTGCTCAACGTGCTGGAAGAACGGGACATCCAGGTACGCGGGTACCAGCTGCGGCTGCCGTTGGACCTGCTGCTGGTGGCCAGCGCCAACCCGGAGGACTACACCAACCGGGGACGGATCATCACGCCGCTCAAGGACCGGTTCGGTGCGGAGATCCGTACCCACTACCCGATCGAGCTGGACCTGGAGATCGACCTCATCCGGCAGGAGGCTGAGGTCGTCGCGCAGGTACCGGACCACGTGATCGAGGTGATCGCCCGGTTCACCCGGGAGGTTCGCGAATCGTCGTCGGTCGACTCCCGCTCGGGCGTGTCCGCCCGCTTCGCGATCGCGGCCGCCGAGACCGTCGCCGCGTCCGCGCTGCGCCGCGCCGGCCTGCTCGGCGAGGCGGAGCCGGTGGCCCGGGTTGGCGACACCGCCTCGGTCACCAGCACGCTGCGCGGCAAGGTGGAGTTCGAGAGCGGCGAGGAGGGCCGGGAGATCGAGGTCCTGGGGCACCTGCTGCGCACCGCCACCGCGGAGACGTTCCGGGCCCGGCTGGCCGGGCTGGACCTGTCCGGGTTCACGGAGATCGTCGCCGAAGGCGAGGTCATCGAGACCGGTGAGCTGGTCGCCGCCGACGAGCTGCTCCGCCAGGTCGGCACCGTACCGGGCCTGGCCAAGGTGCTGGAACGGCTCGGCATGGGCGACGCGCCGAGCCGAGGTGAGGCCGCGGCCGGCATCGAGTTCGTACTGGAGGGGCTCTACCTGACCCGCCGGCTGTCCAAGGAGCAACGCGAGGACGGCCGGACCGTGTACGGGCCCGGCGGGCGGCGCTCGTCATGAGCGAGCACCAGTTGGGCGAGCGCGGCGGAGCCGCTCTTCCCGTGAGGATCCGGCATGAGCGGTAACCGGTTCCGGTACGGCGCCTTCCAGGGCGGGCCGGACCCGCTCGCGCCGCCGTACGACGTGCGCGCGGCTGTGGACCAGGTCGGCGCCGAGGTGCTGGCCGGCGGCAGCCTGCGCGAGGCGCTGCGGGATCTGCTGCGCCGGGGCCCGCGCTCCGGCCGTGGCCTGGATGACCTGGCCGCGCGGGCGCGCCGGATGCGCCGGGACGCGATGCGCCGGGGCAACCTGGACGGCGCGGTGACCCGCGCCCAGGCCCTGCTCGACCAGGCACTGGCCACCGAGCGCGATGAGCTGAGCGGACGGGACGACGACGACGCCCGGTTCTCCGAGGCGGTGCTGGACAATCTGCCCCGCTCCACCGCCCAGGCGGTGCAGGAGCTGGAGGGGTACGAGTGGGCCAGCGCCGAGGCCCGTCAGCTGTACCAGCAGATCCTCGACGGGCTGCGCCAGGACGTGCTGGAGCAGCGGTTCTCCGGAATGCGGGACGCGCTTCGCGACGCCGACCCGGCCGCCCGGGCCGAGGCCAACCGCCGGCTGAAGGACATGCTGCACGACCTCAACGGTCTGCTCGACCGGCACGCCCGCGGCGAGGACACCGCCGACGCGTTCGCCGAGTTCATGAGCAAGCACGGCGAGTTCTTTCCGGAGCGGCCGGGCAGCGTCGACGAACTGGTCGAGTCGCTGGCCCGGCGGGCGGCGGAGGGCGAGCGGCTGATGCGTTCGTTGTCCCCGCAGCAGCGCGAGGAGCTGGCCGGGCTGATGGAACAGGCGCTCGGCGACGCCGACCTGGCCGGCGAGATGGCCTCGCTGGACGCGAGCCTGCGCACGCTGCGTCCGGACCTGCCATGGGGCCGGCGGTCCCAGGTTCGGGGCGAGCGGGGGCTCGGGTACGGCGAGGCGGCCGGCGTGCTCGGCGAGCTCTCGGACCTCGACGACCTGCTCGACCAGCTCGGGCAGGAGCATCCGGGCGCGACGCTGGACGACATCGACGTGGAGGCGGTGGAGCGGCTGCTCGGCCGGGAGGCCGGGGCGGACGTGCGCCGGCTGCGCGAGCTGGAGCGGGAGCTGCGCCGGCAGGGCTGGGTCACCCGGGACGCCGAGGGGCTGACGCTGAGCCCCAAGGCGCTGCGGCGGCTCGGCGGTACGGCGCTGCGCGAGGTGTTCGCGGACCTCGAGCGGGGGCCTCGGGGCCAGCACGACCTGCGCGACGCGGGCGCGGCCGGTGAGCTGACCGGGGCGTCGCGCCGCTGGGAGTACGGCGACGAGCAGCAGATCGACGTGGTGCGCACGATCGGCAACGCGGTACGCCGGGTCGCCTCGCACGGTGGTGGCGGCACGCCGGTGCTGCTGGAGGTCGAGGACTTCGAGATCGCGGAGACCGAGCGCCGTTCCTCGGCGGCGGTCGCGCTCTGCGTCGACCTGTCCTTCTCGATGATCTCCGAGGGGCGGTGGGGGCCGATGAAACAGACGGCGTTGGCCCTCTCGCACCTGATCGCGACGCGGTTCCCGCAGGACGCGTTGCAGCTCATCGGCTTCGGCCGGTACGCGCAGCCGCTGTCGCAGCAGGAGTTGGCGGCGGTCGAGCCGGACATGGTGCAGGGCACCAACCTGCAGCACGCGCTGCGGCTGGCTGGCCGGCACCTGCGCCGGCACTCGGACAGTGAGCCGGTCGTACTGGTGGTCACCGACGGCGAGCCGACCGCCCACCTGCTGGACGACGGCGAGGCCGTGTTCGCCTGGCCGCCGGCCCGCGAGACGGTGTGGGCCACGGTGCGCGAGGTGGACGAGCTGACCCGGTACGGCGCCATGCTGAACCTGTTCATGCTGGGCGAGGACGAGGGGCTGCGCCGGTTCGTGGACGCGGTGGCCCGGCGCAGCGGCGGGCGGGTGTTCACCCCCGACGCGGCGGACCTCGGCCGGTACGTGGTGTCGAACTACATCCGGGCCCGGCGGCGCGGCCGCTGAACCAGAGGGTTGACCGGCCCGGCGGGCGATCGTCCCGTCGGGCCGGGCTGTTTCTCGGGATGGGCTGTTCCGCCGGGCCGGTCGGCGGGGCGGGTTGGGCCGGGGGCGTTTGGCCGGGCGGACGACGGGTAGTCGCGTCGTGGTTCGAAGGGAATGCGACGTGGACTATGACGAGTTCATCCAGGCCGTCGCGGTACGGATGGGGGCCTCCCGGAACGAGGCCAACGCCATGAGCCGCGCGACACTGGTCACCCTGTCCGAACGGATCAGCGGGGGAGAGGCCAGCGACCTGGCCGAGCAGCTTCCGCCGCGGCTGCGCGACTGGATGCTGCCGACCGCGGAGAACGCGGAACGCTTCGGGCTGGCCGAGTTCATGCGCCGGGTCGGGGTGCACGCCGAACTGCCGCCGGACCGGGCGCAGCCGGGCGTCGCGGCGGTACTCGCGACGCTGCGCGAGGCGGTGGACGGCAAGGACTTCGCCGACACCCTCACCCAGTTGCCAAAGGAGTACTGGACGGTCGTCGAGCCCACGCCGTGAGGCCGGGCAGCCCCGCCCGGCCGCGGGTGAGTCGGCCGGCCCGTCGGGCGGCGGTGGGTCGGTCCCGCCGGGCGCGTGGCCATCCGTCGATCCGATCGTGACCTACCCGTGGCTCCGCCCCGGGGAACCGCGACCGGGGTGGCGGTCGTCACACCGGCATGAGACAGCCTTTCCGCCGGTGGTGCGCAACCACCGCTCTCATCATCACGGGGCTGGCGATGGCCGCCGGCTCGACCGCCTGCTCGGGCGGTGCCAGCAGCTCCAGCGGCGCGGCGAGGGCGGGCGGCGCCGCCAAGGCTCCCGCACAGGCCGCTCCAGCACAGGGCGGCGGATCCGGCCAGGACAACGGTTCGGGTCAGGCCGGCTCGGGTCAGGCCGGCTCGGGTCAGGGGGCGAACGCCAAGGCCGGCGCCGGTGCCAACGCGCAGACCGTTCCGGGCTCGTTGACCGGGCAGGTGGACGGCATCCAGCGCAGCATCATCTACACCGGCTCGATCACCGTGCGGGTCGACAGCGTCGATGCCGCCGCCGCGCAGCTCACCACGATGGCCGCCGCGGCCGGCGGTTTCGTGGGCGGGGACACCCGGAACCTCGACGCCGGGCACTCCACGGCGACGTTGGTGCTGCGGATTCCGGCGGCGAAGTTCGGCGGCGTCCTCGACGACATCGGCGACCGGCTCGACGGCCATGAGGTGTCCCGCAAGGTGACCAGCGACGACGTCACCGAGACTGTGATCGACCTGGATGCCCGGATCCAGAGCCAGCAGGCGAGCGTGGATCGGGTACGGGCGTTGCTGGCCAAGGCCCAGTCGCTGAGCGACATCACCTCCATCGAGAGCCAGCTCACCCAGCGCGAATCCGACCTGGAGTCGCTCGAGGCCAGGAAGCGCGACCTCGCCGATCTGACCACGCTGTCCACCGTCACGGTGAGCCTGCTCGGCCCCGAGGCGGCCGTCGCGAAGCCGGAGCCGAAGCCCGAGGGCGGCTTCTGGGCCGGGCTCACGGGCGGCTGGCACGCGTTCGCCGGGGCCCTGCGGGTACTGCTGCTGATCCTCGGTGCGGTGCTGCCGTTCGCCGTCGTGCTCGGGATACCCGCGCTGGTGGTGCTGTGGCTGCGCCGTCGGCGCAGGGTACCGCCGGCCGCGCCAGATGCCCCGGTGGCCTGACACCGGGGGGTGTCATTGTGGCGAGCGTCGGTCGACCCACACGTCGACCGGCCCGTCATACGTGATGCAGGCCAGGTAGACGGTGGAGCGAGGCCGAGCCGGGTTGCCTGGCGGGTCGGCGCCTCCGGCAACTCCCTCGGCGCCGGGGCGGTCGGTGGCGCAACCATCCGCGATAGCGTCGGGCAGGAACGCCTCCGGCTGGACACCGGTGCCGTCGCTCCGCAGGGCACCGATCCAGAGCCCGGGCGGCCCGCGCCGGTTGGTGGTGAGCACCATCGACTCGTCGGGGGCCGTCGGCTGGATCGGGTCCCAGTCTCGCAGGTCCAGCTGGGTCCGTCCGGTCGCCGGGTCCAGGAGGGCGAAGCGGTCGCGGACCTCCGGCAGGTCCTTGGCCACCAGGGCGCCGGGTTGCGTACCAACCATCGTCCAGTGCGGGGCGGTCCACCGGATCGCTCCGCGCGCCGGGTCGACCGCGGTCGTGCCGCGCTCGCCGATGACGCACAGCAGCGCTCCGCACGGGGAGAGGGAGAGCACCAGGTCGTCGACGTCGAGGTGCCAGCGCCGGTCCAATGTGGACAGGTCATAGGCGGTCACCCTTGTCGCGCCCCGGCTGGTATACGTGGCGAGCAGCTGGCCGTCGATCGCGTAGAGGCCGGTGGTGAAGCCGACCGGCAGCGGCACGCCGGTCGACGCCGGGTCGGTGTCCAGCCGCCCGGTCACGAGCGTCGCTCCGGTCCGTTCGTCGATTACCTCGGCCGTGCCACCCAGGGAGCGCAGCGCCAGCCGCCCGGCGCCCACCACCGTGGCCACCGTGCCGGCCGTGAGCGTCCGCGCCCAGACCGTGGCGCCGGTACGCGCGTCCACCAGGCGCAGCTCGCTGGTACCGGCCGCCAGCCCGACGGACAGCAGCACCCGTGCCGCGCCGGGCGGGGAAGGGTCGAGCGGCGCGGCGCCGGCCAGCTGCCACAGCACTCGACCGGTCGCGGCGTCCAGCGCGGCGAGCCGGTCGGTGTCCGAGGCGGTGCCGAGCTGGGCCAGCACCACGCCGGGCGGGGTGGGGTTCGGGATCAGGTCCGCCCGGACGGATAGCGCGGTCTGCCACAGCCGCCGCCCGTCCGGCAGGCTGTAGGCCTCGATCCTGGTGTGGTTCGCGGTGCCCTGTCTGGTGACGAACAGCCGCCCGGTGGAGAGCAGGTAGCCGTCGGCGGGTGCCATCGGTATCGAGGTGGCCAGGCGCCAGGCCGACGCGGTCGGGGCCGCCCCGGCCAGGGTGGACACCAGCAGCAGGCAGACCAGCAGGACGGCGGTGGACCTGGGCCGGCGGCGGGCCGGCCCGCGCGGCGGGGACTCGGGCTCGCGCGGCTCCCAGTCGGTACCCAGGTCAATGACCATCGCTATGCCCGTAACTCCATTGATCCACGATAGGGCACGGTGGTCTGGCAAGATCCATTTGAGTGGGCGGAAGATCGTTCATTCACGCGTCGAGCTGACCGCGTACCGGGACGGCACCGGCCCGGCGGCTCAGCTCACCACCGAGCCGAACGTGAGGTTGATGCCCGTTCCGTCTCCGACGATCGGGCCCGTGGCTTGCCGATACGACCGTCTTGCCCGAGCGGGCATCCGACCGCGGCGCGCGCTACGTATGATCTTCGCGCCGGCGGACCGGGCAGGCATACAGGGGTGACCGCCGGATGTCCGCCGCCGATCGAGGAGGCATAGTGCGTCCGTTCCGTCGTCTACTCACCTTCGCCCCGGTGCTGGTGGTGGCCGCGGCCACCGTGGCATGGGCCTCACCGGCGGCGGCCGATCCGCCGACCACGCTGTACGTCAACGCTTCGCAGCAGTGCAACGACTCCGGCGCCGGTACCCAGGCGCTGCCGTTCTGCTCGATCGGGGCGGCGGACGCCGTGGCGGCGCCCGGCGACACCGTCGCGATCGGCGGTGGCCTGACGTTCTACGGGTCAACGACGATCACTCACTCGGGTACGCCCGCGGCGCCCATCACGTTCGCCAGGTACGGCTCTTTCACGCCGCAGGTGCACGGCACGCTGACGCTCTCCGGCGTGCACGACGTCGCATTCACCTACCTGTCTGTCGTGACGAACACTGACGTGACATCAATTCAGATCAACGGTTCGACGGATGTGACGTTCGACCGGATCCAGGTCCAACAGAGCACGCCGGTCTCCGCTCGGGCCAGCGCCATCTCCATCGACGGCGGCTCTTCGAGGGTGACGCTGTCGAGGCTTTACATGTACCCCGGACGTGGCCCGTTCATCGATGCCGCTCCGGGCGCCGCGCACATTACGATCACGACCAGCGAGTTCATGGCCAGTGGCGCGAATGCCATCTCGCTCAGCGGCGTGGCGGATGCCGCCGTCACCAGCAACAACCTGACGGACTGCGGGAACGGCATCGTTATCGACGGCGCCTCGACGGCGGTGGTGGAGAACAACGTCATCAGTGTCGGCGGCGATACCTGCGTCGGCGAGAACTACGGCGCGGGACTGCTGGTCAGCGCCGACTCGCTGAGTGGGGTGCGCAGTGACTACAACGCGTACTACGTCCGCGATTGGGGGGCGGAGGATTCCTGGGGCGGCACGCGCTATCAGACGGGGGCGGCCTTCCACGCCGGTACGGGGCAGGGGGCGCACGACATCGAGATCCCCGGGTACGGCGCCACCACACCCGCGGAGCACTCGCCGCTGCTCGACTCGGCCGACGCGAACGCTCCGGGCGAGCTGACCACGGACTTCACCGGCAGCCCGCGCGTCGACGACCCGATGGTGGCCGACACCGGCGTCGGGACGCCGACTCCGGACCGCGGCATCTATGAGCGCCAGGACACGCTGACCCTGTCCGACACCATCGACTCGGCGCAGGGAGTGGCGCCCCTGACGACGAGCATCACGATTGGGTCGGACACGGGTAGCTGGCCCGCGCCCATCACGTACACGGTGAATTTCGGTGACGGCGGCGGTGCGGTGCCGGTGGCCGCGGGCGGCACGATGACGCACACGTACTCCACGCCCGGTATCTACACCGAGACGACGACCATGACCGGGGCCAATGGCAGGTATACCACCGCGACGCACACGGTGACGGCCGGAACGGTCGCGCCGCCGCAGCTCGATGTGGCAACCGGACCGACCATCGTCTCCGATTCGCTCGGACACCCCGCCATCGTGCCGGGTGACGTTCGCGTCACGGCCGTGCCCGCGACGGACCCATGGGAAATAACAGGGGCCGAACGTGATATCGACTGGGGCGACGGCAGCCCCGTCGGCGGGTCCGACGCTCACGAGTACGCGCACCCTGGGACCTATCCCGTGCGGGTGACGATGCCGGACCGGCTCGGTCGGGCCGTGACCCAGACCGGTAGTGCGACCGTAGGGGACGGACTCCTCATCGACAGCGACCCGCTGCGCATCTATGACAGCCGCAGCGGCGGCGGGACCGACAAGGTTCCGGCGGGCGGCGTGGTGAGGCTGTTCCTCGGCCAGCCGAATCCGTACGAGTCTAGGGCCGACGGAGCGCTGGTCAATGTGACAGTAACCAATGCGAAGTCCTCCGGGTTCATCGCGGTGTATCCGGACGGTACCCCGGCGCCGGCCACGTCCAATGTGGACTATGCGGCGGGGCAGACTGTGGCCAACCACGCCGTAGCCATGGCGGGTAGCAACGGGTATGTGGATTTCTACAATCACAGCACCGGCCCGGTCGACCTCATCGTCGACAGGTATGGGTTCCAGAAGCGCGGAACCAGCGCGATTAACAATCTGCCCGACGCGGACACCTACCAGCCCGCCGGTCCGTTTCGGCTGTTGGACACCCGCAGCGGCGTGGGCGCGCCGGCCGGTGCGGTCGCCTCGAAGGGCACGGTGACCTTCCAGGTGGCCGGCGTCAACGGGGTGCCGGCCGATGCCGCCGCGGTGGTGATGAACCTGACCGCCACCGACACCAAGTCGGCCGGTTACATCACCGCGTACAGCCATGGCGCCGATCGGCCGGGCATTTCCAACGCCGACTGGGCCGCCGGCCAGACCGCCTGCTCCTTGGTGGTGGTGCCGCTGACCGACGGCAAGGTGACGCTGTACAACTCCGGGCCAGGCACGGCCGACTTCCTCGCTGACTTGATGGGCTACTACAACCAGCATGGCACGGCCGCGGTGTTCCTGCCGTCGGCGCCGACCCGGCTGATGGACACCCGGTCCGGCTTGGGGACCAATGGCCACATCGCGAAACTGCAACCGGGTCAGACCCTTACCCTGCCGGTGGCCTCGCACATCGACGCCCCGGCGGCCGGGGTGTCGGCCGTCGAGGTGAACCTGACCGCCACCAACCCCAGCTCCACCGGGTACATCACCGTGTACCCGCACGGCGCGGCCCGACCGACCACGTCCAGTGTGGACTTCGCGGGCGGGCAGACGGCGGCGAACATGACCATCACCCCGGTCGGTACGGACGGGTCAATCGACCTCTACAACGGCGGCGGGTCAACGGTCGACCTGCTTGTCGACCTGTACGGCGGCTACTACCAGTACCCGTCGAGCTGACCGCGCACCGGGACGGCCATCGAACGAGCGGCTCAGCTCACCACCGAGCCGCAGGTGAGGTTGATGGCCGTCCCGGTCATCGCGGCGGCCAGGTCGGAGGCGGCGAAGACGGCCACGTTGCCCACGTCCGCCAGCGTCGCCGCGCGGCCCAGCATCGTCTTGGCCTCGAGGGTGGCGGCGATGTCCGCGCCGCCCTCGAAGTCGGGCGGGATCGCCTCGGGAATCCCGCCGGTCTGCAGGGTCAGCACCCGGATGCCGTGCGGGCCGAGCTCGCAGGCCAGCGCCCGGCGCAGCGCCTCGACGGCGCCGAACGCTACCTGAAGCCCTCCGACGCCGGGCACCGGGTCGCCGTACCCACCGAACGTGAGAATCACCCCGGACCGCTGTTTCAGCATGTGCCGGGCGGCGGCCCGGGCGGTCAGGAACATCATGCGCACCGCGGTCAGCACCGGCTGCTCGACGTCGGCTGGCGCCATCTGAGCGAGCCGTGTGCCCTGGATGTCTCTGATATCGACGAGATTGAAGGAGATGTCGATGCCGCCCGCGCGGGCCGCCAGCGTGCGTCGGTGATTCACGCCGAGGCGAACTGGGAGCGCAGCGTGCGGCCGTTGACCAGTGCCACGACGCCGAGCAGCAGTAGTCCGCAGGCGCCCTGTTCGAGTTTCATCCAGAGGGGGAAGGTGCCGGGCAGGGTGATGATGACGGTGATCGCGGCGACCATGACGCCGGAGATGATGCGGAGCCTGCGGTAGGCGGGGTGGGAGCCGTGGGCGGCG
>NZ_BAABJQ010000030.1:9121-110694 GCF_039543385.1 Rugosimonospora acidiphila | reverse complement strand
GCTTCAACTCCGCCGCCTGCGCCTCAAGCCGATCCGCCAACCCCGGATCGTTCCAGAACTCCCGCGCCAACCGCGCCGCCCGCCGCTTCGCGTCATACGCATACCCCTGAAGCTCACACGTCGCCCGCGGACCCGCCGGGATCCGGCCGTCCCGGTAGGAGATGGAGTCCCAGGAGTCCTTCCAGCACTGGTTCTCCAGCCCGGTCTGCTCGTTGCGCCGCTGATAGTAGACGTACCCGTTGCCGACCAGGTCGGCGTAGGTGTCCATCCACTCCAGGGCGGCCCGCGCCCGCGATTCGAACGCGCGCACCACCTTCGCCTTGCCGGTCCACCGCTCGTACTCGTCGAGCAGGATCACGAACAGCGCGGAGCTGTCGGCCGCACCGTAGTACGGCGAGTGGGGCTGCTCCTCGAACGCCGCCGACTCCCCGTACCGGAACTCGTGCAGGATCTTGCCCGGCTCCTCCTCCCGGAAGTCGTCCAACCTGGATCCCTGTAGCCGGCCGAGTATCCCCAGCGTCGCCTCGGCCAGCTCCGGGTAGAACGGCAGCGCCTGCAGGCTGGTGAAGATGCTGTCCCGGCCGAAAATGCTCATGAACCAGGGCAGCCCGGCCGCGGGCAGCTCGTGCCCGCGTGCGGCCAGCGGCGTGAACCGCAGCGCGGCCAGGTCGATCAGGCTGCGCCGGTAGGTGGAGACCAGCAGTTTCCAGTCGCTGTCCAGCCGCGGCGCCTTCCTCATCCACTCCTTCAGGTCCTGGGCCACCTGGGGCCGCTGCTGCTCGCGGCCGGACAGCGGCGCCCGGAAATCCGAGCCGCCCGGGCCGAGCAGCCTGGTCTTGACGAGCACGTCGGTGGTCCAGGTCTGCTGCGGGTCGATGCGCACGTGGTAGGTCAGCCCGTGCTCGTCGACGGTCCCCGGCCCGACCGGCGTGATGGTGGTCTCCCGCCGGAAGGCGCCGCGCTCGTATCCGAGAAACAGCGAACCGTCCTCGATCCGGGCGTACTTGCGCCCCTTCTTCGGCTGCACGTTGCGGACTTCGAAAAGGTCCGCGAAGTCGGAGCCGGCCTCGATGCGCAGAGTCAGGTCGGCCGGTTTCTGGTCGTGGTTGATGATGGTCAACCGTTCCTGGAAGCTGTTGCCGACCCAGCGGTGCCGGATGACCGACACGTTCGCGTCGATGTACTGCGTCGCCTCGCCCTGCACCAGAAAGAACCGGGTTTCGTAGTACTGCAGGTCGTCCACTGACAGCGCCTGCAGCCGATCACCGTTGACGGTCAGCACCCAGGTCGACAGGAACCGCGTGTCGAACGAGAACAGCCCGGTGGCCGCGGCCGGCGACTCCTCGAAGTCCCCGTTCGAGTCGCTGACCACGAACGTGTTGCCGTGGAGGATCTGGACCAGGTTGTCGCTCATCGTCCCCACTCACCGCGCGCCCTTGGCCAGTCGCGGGCCCTTCGCACCGGGCGGTCCGGGAAGCAGGCGCTCCAACAGGACGAGCAGCTGGATGTCGCCGTGCGCGACGACCTCCGCGCGCAGCAGCATCGCCATCGCGCTCTCCGAGCCGATCGCGATCCGGTCGAACCGGGCCTTGGTGCTGTGCACGACGCAGTCCGCGTCCGCCTCCTCCCTGGTCACCCTCAGGTCGCCGTCGTCGATGGTGACCAACCAGTAGAGAATCTCCGCGTCCGTCGCGAGGTCGAACCGGACCGTGCCACGCACGTACTCCAGCATCGGATCGTGGGCCCGGCGGCCGAGCCGCTCGAACAGCTCGACGGTCGGATCCGGCATCAGATCCTCCCTTCGTCAGGCGCGACGAGCCCGATCGGTGCCGATCGCGCCGCCGGCCGGGGTCGCGACGCCGGACCGGGGCACACCGGCCGAGCCGGGCGGAAAGGCACGGCTGGCGAGGCAAGCATCGCGCCCCCCGTGGTGCCCGGGCATCACCCGGAAGGGATGAACCCGTCGCGGGTCACGCGATTGGCGGACGGTGTCCCGGTCGGCGCCCGCGCGCCGGTTCCCGTGGTTATCGTTCGCGTAGGGCGGTCGGCCGGCCCGCGACGCGGGTCGGCCGGCTTGCGGTACGGCGCGGCGTCACCCGTACGCCGCCGGGGGCGCGCGACCCAGGCGCTGGAGGCGAGCATGGCCGTCAGGACGAAGACCGTATCCGGGCTGCGCCCCGCCGACCTCGACGAACTGCGCGAGCTGGCCGCACAGCTGCGCGCCGACTCCATCCGCAGCAGTTCCAGCGCGGGCTCCGGGCACCCTTCGTCCAGCCTGTCGGCGGCCGATCTGCTGGCCGTGCTCATCTCCCGGCACCTGCGCTACGACTGGGCCCACCCGGACAACCCCGGCAACGACCACCTCATCTTCTCCAAGGGCCACGCCAGTCCGCTGCTGTACTCCGTGTTCAAGGCGACCGGCGCGATTTCCGACGAGGAACTCCTGAACGGGTACCGCCGGTTCGGTTCCCGGCTGCAGGGGCACCCGACGCCCGAGATCCCGTGGGTCGACGTCGCGACCGGCTCGCTCGGGCAGGGGCTGCCCATCGCCGTCGGCATCGCGCTCGCCGGCCGGTACCTCGACAAGCTGCCGTACCACGTCTGGGCGCTGTGCGGGGACAGCGAGATGGCTGAGGGCTCGATCTGGGAGGCGCTGGACAAGGCGCGGCACTACCGGCTGCGCAACCTCACCGCCATTGTGGACGTCAACCGGCTCGGCCAGCGCGGGCCGACCGAGTTGGAGTGGGACCTGGACGCGTACCAGCGGCGGGTCGAGGCGTTCGGCTGCGAGGCGATCTGCGTCGACGGGCACGACCTGGAGCAGATCGACGCCGCCCTGCTGCGGGCGCGCGGCGCCGAGGCGCCGACGGTGGTGCTGGCCCGCACGGTCAAGGGGCGCGGGGTCCCGGAGATTGAGGACCAGAACGGCTTCCACGGCAAGCCGCTTAAGCCCGACGTCGCGGAGCGGGCGCTGGCCGCGCTCGGCGGGGCACGCGAGATAGTGGTGGCCGGCACGCCGCCCGACCCGACGACCCCGCACTCGCCGGACGGCGGGGGCCAGATCCGGCTGCCACACTACGAGCCGGGCGCCAAGGTGGCCACCCGCAAGGCGTACGGGGACGCGCTGCTGGCGGTGGGCGCGCGCGGCAGCGTGGTAGCCCTGGACGGCGAGGTCAGCGACTCCACGCACGCCGAGGAGTTCGCCAAGACCTACCCGGACCGGTTCTTCGAGATGTTCATCTCCGAACAGCAGATGGTCTCGGCGGCCGTGGGGCTGCAGGTGCGCGGGTACCGGCCGTTCGTCTCCACGTTCGCCGCGTTCCTGTCCCGCGCGTACGACTTCATCCGGATGGCCGCCATCTCGCGGGCGAACCTGGCCCTGTGCGGTTCGCACGCCGGGGTGGAGATCGGCGCCGACGGCCCCTCGCAGATGGGCCTGGAGGACCTGGCCAGCATCCGCGCGGTGCACGGGTCGACGGTGCTGTACCCGTGCGACGCGGTCTCCTGCGCGGCGCTGGTGGCGGCGATGGCCGACCGTGAGGGCATCAGCTACCTGCGCACCACCCGAGGCACCTACCCGGTGCTGTACGGCAACGACGAGCAGTTCCCGATCGGCGGCAGCAAGCAGCTGCGCGGTGGCGACCGGGACCGAGTGGCGCTCATCGGCGCCGGGGTCACCGTGCACAACTGCCTGGCCGCCGCGGACGCGCTGGCCGCCGAGGGCGCCGACGTCCGGGTCATCGACCTGTACTCGGTCAAGCCGGTGGACCGCGACGCGCTGGTCGCCGCCGTCCGGGCCACCGGAGGCCGGCTGGTGGTGGTGGAGGACCACTACCCGGAGGGCGGCCTGGGCTCGGCCGTGCTGGAGGCGCTGGCCGACCTCGGGGAGCCGCTGCACCTGACTCATCTGGCAGTGCGCGACCTGCCCACCTCGGGCACGTCCACCGAACTGATGGACGCCGCCGGCATCGGGGTGGACGCCATCCTGACCGCGGCCCGGCGACTGATCGCCGCACCGGCCTGAGCGCTTCGCCCGGGCGTGTGCCCGTGCCCCCGCCCCGACCCGCGACCCGTCATGCCCATAGAGTGGCAGGGCCGGCGGCCGGGGCCGTTGCCCGCGGCGGACCGGCGAGGACTGGCCGTCGCGTGAAACGGGAGCGTCCGATGGAGATGCCTGACTGGGTGCCGGAGGGTCTGGACGTCAACGTGCCCAACGCCGCCCGGATGTACGACTACGCCCTGGGCGGCTACCACAACTTCGCGATCGATCGGGAGTTCGTCGAGCGGGCCGAGGCCGCGATGCCCGGCGCCAGGCTGCTCGGCCACGCCAACCGGGCGTTCCTGGGTCGCGCGGTGCAGTGGCTGGCACGCGCGGGCATCCGCCAGTTCCTCGACATCGGCTCGGGCATCCCGACGCTGGGCAACGTGCACGAGGTGGCGCAGGACGCCGCGCCCGAGGCCCGCGTGGTGTACGTGGACATCGACCCGGTGGCGGTCGAGCACGGCCGGGCCATCCTGGCCGCCAATCCCCGGGCCGTGTCCATCGAGGGCGATCTACGCCGCCCGGGCGAGATCCTGTACCACCCCGACGTGGTGGAGATGCTGGACTTCTCCCAGCCGGTGGCCGTGCTGATGATCGCCGTTCTGCATTTCGTGTCGGACGACGACAACCCGGCCGGCATCGTCTCCGAGATCCGCGACGCGCTGGTTTCCGGCAGCTACCTCGCCATGTCGCACGGCACTCCGGTCGAGGCCGACGTGCAGACCATCAGCACGATGTACAAGCAGACCACCACGCCGCTGCACCTGCGCACCGTGGATGCCGTCGGGTCCCTGATGACCGGCCTGGACCTGGTGGAGCCCGGGATCGTGCCGGTGTCGGAGTGGCACCCGGATCCGGCCGACACCGTCGTGGCCCATCCCGGCGTGCTGGCCGCGGTCGGCCGCAAGCCGTGATCACGCATCGATAACCATGCTTATCTTGGCGACTGGATTCTCGCCCGCGACGGGACGATAATCGCGGGACCGGCGCCGCGGCGGTCGCCCTCGCACCACACCTCCCGCGGCGGTGGCACCCCGCGCCGCACCCCCGCGATCCGAAAGGGGCACTGATGACGGAGCCCCAGCTCGCTCCGGCACCCGGCAACGGTGCCCCACCCGCGCTGCGCGACCTCGCGCGGGACTGGTTCGACGCGGTCGCCCGGACCACCTTCGTCCCCGGCGGGCGCGTCCACGCGCTGCCGGTCCTGCTCGACTGCCTCGGTCGGCTCGCGGCGGCGCTTTCGGCCAAGCCGCTGGACGAGCTCGCCGGGTGCCGGGTGGGCGCCGACCTGGTCGACGCCAACCTGTCCGCGCCCGAGGCCCTCGGCGCCAGCCTCGCCCTGCTCGGGCGGCGCCTGCCGGCGGCCCTGAGCCTCGACGACGACCAGGCGCGGGTCGGGCTGCCCACGTTGCTGGGGCGGCTCGCCACCGGCTTCACCGACGCGCTGCGCGAGCAGGCGCTGACCGCCGCCGAAGGCATCCGCCACGCCGAGCGGGCCGCGTGGCGCCGCAGGCAGGAGCGCCTGCAGGAGGACCTGCAGCACGCCCTGCTCCACCACCCGCTGACCGGCCTGCCCAATCGGGCGGCGCTGACCCGGCGGCTGACCGACCTGCTCACCGACCCGCCCGCCGGCCTGCGGTTGGGCATCTGCCTGCTCAACCTCGACCGGTTCGGCGCCGTCTACGACAGCCTCGGGCCCGCCGCCGGCGACCAGGTCCTGCTCGCGGTCGCCGAGCGGCTGTGCCCCCTCGCCGCCGGCCGGGGTCGCTTCCTCGCCCACCTGGGCCGCGACGAGTACGCCCTGCTGATCGAGCGCACCAGCGGCCCGGACGAGGTCGTCAAGGCCGCGGACGAGGTGCTGGCCGTGCTGCCGGAGCCGGTCCTGCTCGACGGCCACCAGATCTCGGTCACCGGCCGGGCCGGCATCGTGGAGCGGCCCGCCGCCGGCACCGACCCCACCGAACTGCTGCGCGCGGCGCACATCACGCTCGGCTGGGTCAACCGCAACCGGCACTGCTCGTGGGCGGTGTTCGATCCGAAGCGCAACGCCGCCGACGTGGCCCGGCACGCGCTGGGCGCGCAGATGCCGGCGGCCCTGCGCGACGGCGAATTCACCCTGGTTTATCAGCCCCTGGTCCGGCTCATCGACCGCACGGTGGTCGGCGTGGAGGGCCTGGCCCGATGGCGGCACCCACGGCTCGGCGTGCTCGGCCCGGCGCAGTTCATCGCGGCGGCCGAGGACACCGGCCTGATCGAGCCGTTGGGCCTGCACCTGCTGCGCCTGGCGTGCGCCCAGGCCGCGCGGTGGCAGGACCTGGCCTCCGGGCCGCACCTGGTCAGCGTCAACCTCGCGACCACGCAGATCCGCCATCCGGGGCTGCCCGCCCTCGTCGCCGACGTGCTCGACCGGGCCGGGCTGCCCCCGCACCAGCTTCAGCTGGAAATCACCGAGAACGCGTTCGACGACACCGGCGGCTCGGCCCTGGCCAACCTGCACGCGCTGCACGACCTCGGCATCCGGCTGGCCCTCGACGACTTCGGCACCGGCTACTCCAGCCTCGCCTACCTCTCGGAGCTGCCGATCCAGGCGGTCAAGCTGGCCACCGGCTTCCTGCGCGGTCTGGGCAGCTCCGACGCGCCGCGCCGGTCCAACCGCACGATCCTGCCGGCGCTGATCTCGCTGTGCCACGACCTCGGCCTGACCATCACCGCCGAGGGCATCGAGACCGCCACCCAGGCGCAGCGCCTGACCCGGCTCGGCTGCGACCTCGGGCAGGGATTCCACCTCGCCGAACCGGTCGACCCCGAGCGGATTCCCGAACTGCTCGGCACGGTCGTGAGCGCGACGAGCGAATCGCCGGACCCGGCGTGGTAGGCCGGTAGCGCCCCGCGCCGAGCCACGATCGACCGTCCACAACGGACGGAGGTCGGTGAGGCACCGCCGCGCATTTTGGTAATACCATCAGCCGGCGGCGGGCCGGCGGCCACACAGCGCGGAAGTTACCTGTAACAATGGCCGCCATGTCTGCGGATATCACCGGCGATGGCGCCAGGCGTGACCTGTTCAGCCCGGTACACCTCGGTCGGGTCTCCGGGGCGATAGTCGAACAGGTGCGGCTGCTGATCCGGCAGGGCCGGCTCAAGCCCGGTGACCGGCTGCCCAGCGAGCGCGACCTGTGCGAGTCGTTCGGGGTCAGCCGGGTCACCGTGCGGGAGGCGCTGCGCGTGCTGGAGGCCGGCGGTCTGGTGGAGATCCGGGTCGGTGCGCGAGGCGGTGCCTTCGTCACCGTACCGTCCACCGAGCGGGTCGGCGCCAGCCTCGCGGATCTGGTCGGCCTGAGCCCGCTGACCGTCGACGACGTCAACGAGGCGCGCAGGGTGTTCGAACTCGGCATCGTGCCGCTGGTGGTGGAGCGGGTGACCGACGAGGATCTGGCCGACCTGTACCGGCTGTGCCAACAGCAGCGGGCCGCCCGGGACGACGAGGACACCTCGACGGGCCTGTCCGCACGGTTTCACGTGCGGGTCGCCGGCGCGACCCACAACGCCGCGATCGAGATGCTGGTGCACAGCTTCCACGGTCCCCTGCTCGGGTCGACGCGGGAGGATCAGGAGGTCGCGCCGAGGACGGCCGGCCGCGGCACCCGGGAGCACCTGGACTTCGTGAAGGCGCTGGAGCGCCGCGATGTCGAGGCGGCCACCGGCATCATGAGCCGGCACCTCGGCCGGGGTGCGCGGCGGGGCCGATCGTCCCGTTCGTCCCGCGCCGTCCGCCCGGACACCACCTGAGCCGTCGCCACCCGCAACCGCGCCGCCTGAGCCGATTGCCGCCGCCCGCACCGTCCGGCGTGTGATCCGCGACCGGACGGGTACAGCCCGCCGCAACGGGACCGCCGACGGCGTGGAGGCGACGATGGGCGTGGTACGGGACGCACGGGTACGCCCCGCCCTGCTGTACCTGGCCAGCGGATGGTCCACGCTCGTCACCGACGTACACGGGCGGATCAACGGCGTGAACCCGCAGGGATTCTTCGCGCACAACACCCGGCTGCTGTGCCGGGAGCGCATCACCGTGGACGGCCGCGAACCGGTCTCTTTCCACACCGTCAACGTCGGTGCGCACGCACAACTGTCCTATGTGGAGTTGTCCGACGGTGAGAAGCTGCCGTCCGAGGCCTGCTACCTCACCATCGAGCGGTTCCTGGGCGAGGGCCTGCGCACCCGGCTCGCCCTGCACAGCTGGGCCGAGGGACCGCGCCAGGTGCGTGTCGGCGTCCAGTTCGAGACCGACTTCGCCGACACCCAGGAGGCCGTGCGCGGCTGGCAGCAGCGGCAGGTGCCGGTGCGCCGGGAGTGGAGCCAACCGAGCCAGGAACTGCGCCTGGTCTACGGCCACCCCGACCCCGACCACCCCGATCTGGACCGCGCGGTGGCGATCCGGGTCGAGTCCCCGGTCCCGGTGGAGCACACCGGACCGGACTCCGTCGAGGCGATCCTGACCGTGCAGCCCAATGGTTCGACCTTCATCGATTTGGTCGCCGAGCCCGTGTTCGACGGCCATCGGATGACCGCCCCGCAGGCGAGCTACGCGGAGACCCACGACGACGCCGGGCGGGCCCGCACCGTGCTCGCCGGGGAGTTCGCCCGCCTGCACAGCTCCAATCGGGACGTGACGACGGCGTGGGCGACGGCCGTCGACGATCTGGCCACCATGCCGCTGGGCGATCAGCCGGGGCCCGCGGCGCCGTTCGCCGGCGTGCCGTTCTACCAACAGTTCTTCGGCCGGGACACGCTGACCATCTCGTGGCAGTCACTGCTGGCCGGCCCGACCATGCTGCGGGACAGCCTGCGGCTCAACGCCGCGCGCATCGGCCGGCGCGTCGACGACTGGCACGACGAGGAGCCGGGCAAGCTGATGCACGAGGCGCGCCACGGGCCCCTGTCCGCGCTCGGCCTCGACCCGCTCGGCGCCTACTACGGCGACTGGGCCACCCCGCTGGACTTTCTGGTGTTCCTCGGCCAGTACCTCGCCTGGACCGGTGATCACGCGACGGTCCGGGAGCTGCGGCCGACCGCGCACGGCGTGCTCGACTGGCTGTCGCGCGACGCCGACCGCGACGGGGACGGCTTCCTGGAGTACCGGCGGCGCTCGCCCGGCGGCGTGAAGAACCAGGGATGGAAGGACTCCGAGACCGCCATCGTCGACGAGCACGGCCGGGTGGTGGAGAACCCGATCGCCACCAGCGAACTGCAGGGCTACCACTACGCCGCCCTGCGCCACGCGGCCGTCACCCTGGCCTTCATCGGTGAGCGCGGTCGCGCCGCCGGCCTGCTGGCCCGGGCGGCCCGGCTGCGCCGGCGCTTCCACCCCGCCTACTGGATGCCGGATCACCACAGCTACGCGCAGGCGCTGGGGCCGGACCGGCGGCAGGTGCGCTCGGTCAGCTCCAACGACGGCCACCTGCTCGCCAGCGGCATCGTGCCGCCCCGGTACGCCCACGCCCTGGCCCGCCGGCTGTTCGCCGACGACATGTTCAGCGGCTGGGGCGTGCGCACGCTGTCGGCCGACCACCCGGCCTACAACCCGTTCAGCTACCACCGGGGCACCGTCTGGCCGGTCGACGCCGGTACCACGGCGCTGGGCCTGGCCCGGTACGGCTGCGTGGACCAGCTGCACCGGCTCGCGGAGGCCACCTTCTCGGCCGCCGGACTGTTCGAGGGGCATCGGCTCCCCGAGGCGATGAGCGGCCTGCCGCGCGATCCGGCGCATCCGCACCCCGGTGTGCATCCGCAGGCGTGCTCGCCGCAGGGCTGGTCGGCCAGCGCGATCGTCGCCATCGTGCAGGCGCTGCTCGCCCTGCGCCCGGTCGCGCCGCTGCGCACCATCCTGGTCGATCCGCACCTGCCCGACTGGCTACCCGACCTGGAACTGCACGGGGTACGGGTAGGCGAGGCCACCTTCGATCTGGCCGTACTCCGCCGCCGCAATGGCCGGATCATCGTGCGTACCCGCGGCGACCGCATCACGGTGATCCGCCAGCCCACCATGCAGAGCCGCCTGTCCCGCCGCGGCGGCTGAGACGCGGTCCCCCACTCCACGGCGGCTGAGGCGCGGCGCCATGCCGGCGGTGTCGGGCCGCGGGTCAGGCCGGAAGCCCCTTGATGAATCGCTCGACGAGCTCGGCCACCTGGTCCGGGTGTCCGACGTGCGGGTGGTGCCCCTCGCCGTCGAGCATGACCACCTCAGCGTGCAGGCGGTCACCGATCCACCGCGCCTCGGCGGCCGGGTCCGGGAAGTCGATGTCCTTGGTGCCCATCAGCACGATCGCCGGGGCGCTGACCCGGTCGAGGCGGGCCTCCGCCTCCCGGTGCGAGCTGCGGAGCAGCCCGCGCACGGCGTCGATCCTGCCCGGCTCGCCGAGGTTGGCGCGCAGCCTGGTCAGGTACTCGGCGAAGTCCGCCGGCCGCGTCGGCAGCCACTTCGGGAAGTAGCTGAGGAACAGCGGCTTGGTCAGGCCGGGGGTGAGCAGCATCTTGGCGCCGATCCGGGTGGCCCGGGTGGTCGGCGCGTCCCGGACGAACGGCCCGGCCAGCACCATCCCCCGGATCAGGTCGGGCGCCTCGGCGTCGGCGTACACGGCCGAGGCGGAGCCGAGCGAGCAACCGTAGACGACGGCGGGGCCGGCGTCCAGGTGGCGCAGCAGCGCCATCAGGTCGCGGGCGGTGGGTGCGCTGCCGTACTCCGGCCAGTTGACGCTGGATTCACCCAGGCCACGCAGGTCGAAGGTGACCACCCGGTAGCCCGCCGAAACCAGACGGGGAGCGAGGAAGCGGTATTCGGCGCGGATATCACCCATCGCCGGGATGCAGACGACCAGGGGGCCGTCGCCGGTGTCGTCGAAGGCGATTCGCCCGTCGGGCACGTCAAGAAACTGGGTGGTCATGGTCGGCGCCTCTCTAAGCTGTCCTTGATAGCCATTAGGCTAATCCTATTAGCCAATGACTGTCAACCCGCCTCCGGACCCGGCCGGAGACGACCCCTGGCGGGGACCGCCTCCGGCGGATGAGCTGCCGGTACCCGGCTCAGCCGGGGGTACAGGTGATGGACGGGGCCGGATTGCCGCTCGTCCAGTTCGCCAGGAACCCGGCGCTGGTGCTCGCGCCCGGCGCGAGGGAGCCGTTGTAGGACAGGTTTGTCAACGTGAGCGTCCCGCCGGCCTGGGTCGCCACCGCGTTCCACGCCTGGGTGACCGCCTGCCCGGCGGTGAAGCCGAGGCTCACCCGCCAGCCGGACATCGGGACCGCGCCGGAGTTCCGGATGGTCACGCCGGCCTGGAAGCCGCCCGGCCACTGGCTGGCGACCGCGTAGGTCGCCGCGCAGGCCGAGCCGCCGGTGGGCGGCGGCGTCGGCGAATCCGTACGCGGCGGGGACGAGGGCGACCGGGACGGGGACGGCGACGGCGAGGCCGGCCGGGACGGGGAGGGCGACGACGACGGGCTCAGCAGCGCCGCCAGCGGCGGGTACCACCGGTCGGACACCTTCTGGTTGCCGGAGTCGTTGGGGTGTACGCCGTCCACGGTGTCGGTGCTGTCGTCGAACCCGGTCCACTGGTCCACCACCGTCACCGGGGACGCGGCGGTGCTCTTGGCGCTCGCCCAGGCCGGGATCTGGCTGTCCAGCGCGACCACCCGGGCCGCGCATTCGGCACAGTTGCTCGGGTTCATGGGGATGATCTGGGCGACCAGCACCTTGATGTTCGGATTGCTGGCGCGCATCTGGTCGACGAGCGTGCCGAACGCCGACAGGATGGTGGCCGGCGAGAGGTTGCTCCACACGTCGTTGGTACCCAGGTGCATCAGCACGATGTCCGGGTGGGTGGCGGACAACCAGCCGGGCAGCAGGTTCTGGCTCACGATGCCGGTGGCCAGGATGCCGCCGTGCCCCTCGTTGTCCCCGTCGTAGGACACCCCGCAGCCCTGCGGTGGCAGGGTTCCGACGAAGTCGATGTTCGTGTACCCGGCGCTGGTCAGCCTGTTCCAGAGCAGGGCGCGCCAGCAGCCGGGTGAGCCGGTGATGGAGTCGCCCAGCGGCATGATGCGGATCGGCGTGGCCGCCGAGCAGGCCGGCTGGGCGATCGCCAGCACGGTGAGCAGGAGGGCGGCCGCCGTGACGGCGGCGCCGATGATGCGCTTGACCATGGTGAGAGTCCTTGCCGCTCGGGGATTGGCGTGCATGACGGACCGGCCGCGCGCACGCGACCGGCTGCGGCGAGGCCCCGGCGGCCACAGCGCGGTTCCCGTCGATAATAGTCATCCGTCGATGCGATGGCGCGCCAGACGGAGCGGACGGGAGCCAATACCAGCCAGCGGCGGGGCTGCTTAGAAGCGGAAGGGCCGGTCAGGAGCGAGGCGGCCGGTCAACAGCGGGGCGGTCGATCAGAAGCGGGGCGGTCGATCAGAAGCGGGGCGGCCGATCAGAAGCGGGGCGGCCGGCCGGACATGAAGGCCGACACGCCCTCGGCGTACTCGGCGCTGGCGGTCGCCTCGTCGTAGAGCGCGGTCACGGCGGGATCGTCGCCGGGCTCGCCGTCCACGATGCGGCCCACGATGGTCTTCGCGCCCCGCACGCTGACCGCGGCCCGGGTGGCGATCCGCCGTGCCAACGTGACCGCGCGGTCGCGCACCTCCGCCGCCGGGTGCACCTCGTTGACCAGTCCGACGCGCAGCGCGGTGGCCGCGTCGAAGATGTCCCCCGAGAACAGGATCTGCTTGGCCCATGCCGGGCCCACCGCCTCCACCAGCCGGCGGGTCGAGTCGAAGTGGTACACGATGCCGAGGTTGGCCGGCGTGATGCCGAACCGGGAGTCGGCCGCCGCGACCCGGATGTCGCACGCCAGCGCGATCTCGCAGCCACCGCCGACACAGACCCCGGTGATCGCCGCTATCGTCGGGATCTCCAGCGTCGTCAGCGCGCACCCGGCCGCGTGCACCGCCTCCGCGTACCGGCGGGCCCCGTCGATGCCGCTGCGCAGCGTGCCGAACTCGCTGATGTCCGCCCCGGCGGAGAAGTCGTCGCCGCCACGCACGATCAGCACCCGCGCCCCACGCTCGCGCACCCGCTCCACGTGTCCGGGGATCGCCCGCCACATGTCCAGGCTCAGCGCGTTGCGCTTGGCACCCCGGTCGATGACGATCGTGGCCAGCCGGTCGTCGAACTCCAGCCGCAGATGCTCAGACATGCGCCACCCTCGGTACGCCCTCCCGGAGGATCAACCTCACGGCGTCCCGACACCGTACTCCGTGGGCTCAGCGGCTGGTTCTCGGCCCGTGCCGGGTGCGCCGGCGCGGGCGGTCGTCGTTGTCGGCGATCGCGGTGTGCGTCACCATGGTCGCCAGCCCGACCCCGATGGCCGCGAAGCCGACCTGGATGGCCAGCAGGACCCAGTTCCAGGACAGCCGGTGCCAGTGGACGTCCCAGCGACCGAGCGAGAGGCGCCCGGCGACCCAGGTGCCGGCCACCGCGGCGGCGACCCCGATCAGGAACGTGACGAACACGCCGATGCGCTGCCGGCCGGGCAGCACCAGCCGGCCGAGCACCCCGAGGACCACGCCGATCGGGATCGCGACCAAGTCCGAGACGCGCATGAGCCCAGTATCGGCCCGGTCGGCCCGATCGGCATCTCGAGAACACCACGCCGGCTCCGCCCGCTATCAGACACCGCCCGGTATCAGGCACGGGGCGGTATCAGGCACGGGGCGGTATCAGGCACCGGGCGGTATCAGGCACCGGGCGGTGCCGGGCGCGAGGGCCCGTGGCCGGACCGGCTCCGGGCGGCGAGCGCCACGGCTGCCCCGGCGAGCAGGAGCAGGGCGCCGAGCGCGACCAGCATGCCGGTCGCCGGGGTGTTCCCCGTGATGGGCAACGGCCCGTGCGGCGTGGTCCGGGCCGGGCCCGGCGTCGCGGTGCGGCTCGGGCTCGGGGTGTGGCTCGGGCTCGCGGTCGGCGGCGCGGGTGTCACCTCGAGAATGACGCTGCCGGGCGCGGCGGTCGCGGCGCGTACCTGTGCGGCCGGACGCACCGTGCGCGGCGCGGGGCCGAGCCCGACGGCGGGCAACGCCACCACGGCGACCGCGGCGAGCGCGGCCACCGCGATCGCGATCATCGCGGTGGTGGTCGCCACCGCACGCCGGGGGCCCGGCGTGCGGCGACCCGGCGTCGCACGGTCGGTCATCGGAATTCCCGTGCGGCGAATGGCGCCGTGGCGCGGCGGGTCCTGCGGTGTCGCGGCTGCCCCGGATTTCCGCGCCGCCGCAGCAGGTACCGGGTCAGCAGCAGCGCGGCCACGATGAGCAGCACCGCCAGGGTCGCGGCGGCGCCGAGCTTCGTCCACGGCGTGCCGGATGCCATGATGGCCGCCCGCGTACCCGCGACCGGGAGGGTGAAGGTGGCCGAGGCGGTACGCGTGGTGGTGCCGCTGGCCAGGGTGAGCTTGGCGGTCCAGGCTCCGGCCGGCAGTTGCTTGTCGATGGGCACCTGCACCGGTCCGCTCTGACCGGGCAGGATCGTCACGCCGTTGGTGACCTCGAACGGACCGGCCTTGACGGAGCCGTCGTCGTTGGTCAGCGTCAGGCTTCCCGTCATGTCGATGGCCCGCCCGCCGGTGTTGTCGACCCTCGCGGTGACCAGCGGCCACGGGCCGTGGCCGCCCGAGATGGTGATGTCCCCGATGCGGAAGTCGGTCGGCGGCTCGCCGCCCGGTCCGATGTCGAGGTACATCCGCACGCCCACCCGGTTGTTCTCGCCGACCGTGCTGCCGGGCTTCGGCGGCCGGCTGATCTGCGCCCAGATGGCGCCGTAGCGTTCGCCCTTGACCGCGTCGCGCGGCACCGTGATGGTCGCCCAGACGTTCTGGGTGGCCCCGGCCTTCAGGTCCAGGCTGGGCGAATCCAGGCTCACCCAGCCGGTCAGGTCTTCTTCCGGCGGGGCGGTGGCCGGCGTGAAGGTGTCGTTGACCACCGCGGCGGCGCCGGCGTACATGTCGACGTGCTGCGTCTGTGGTGAGGTGTTCTTCACCTCGACCCGGCGGCGGATCGTGTCCCCGGGGTTCAGGAAGTCGATGATGTAGGCCAGCGCGCGGGGATCGTCGATCCGTGCCGTCGGCACGTCCAGGACCCTGATGCTCAGGCTCGGCGGGTCCGCCGTCGGCGCCGCCACGGCCCGCCCAGCACCAGCTGGTGACACCGGCATCGCCAATGCCGCGAGGGCGGCGGATGCCAGAATCACCAGCCGGCGGGGGCGGTTAGAACACCGAATGGGTCACCGTGCCGGTGTAGATGCCGCCGACGGTTCCGTTCGGCACATTGACCTGCAGGGTGGGGTTCCAGGAGGCGGCGTTGTTGCCGGTGCCGCCGGTAAGGCTGAAGGCGGTGCGGGGGACGTTGATGATCACCGCGTCGGCCGCGGCGGGCTGGCCGGGCGTGAAGGTGCCGGGGCCGGCGGTGGCGGTCGCCGGACCGGACCAGTACAGAACGTTGATGTTCGGGATGGTCTCGGCCGGGCTGGCGGTGCCGGTGGTGAAGTCCGTCGAGATCACCGAGGCGTTCCAGCTCGCGTTCAGCAGGGCGCGCGCGTCCGTCACCGTCACGGTGCCGAGCTGCCCGGAGATGGTGGTGCCGGGACCGCCGGTACCGATGTTCGCCGTGCCGGGCACGCTGATGGACAACCCCGCGGACGTGACAGTGAGGGTGGTGGCGGTGTCCGCGGCCATCGCGGGTACCGCCGATCCGACGGCCAGCGCAAGACCGGCCAGCCCGGATCCGACGAGAGCTTTCTTCATGAAGACTCCAAATTTCTCGATGTGAGCGCGAGGCTGTCTCCCACCCCCGCGGTCCGGAGCATAAACGAACAAAACGGACTTACACCGCTCATTTGCCCAATAACGGGACCGATGCCGGCACGCCGCGCGTCCACTATGGATCGGCACGGCTCTGTCTGATTTTTCCGGAAGAATTGCCATTTGAAACGCCACGCCCGCGCCGCCTCGCTATCGTCTGCACGTCGATCGACCGCCGACGAAGGCCGATCGCGACAAGCATTCGGATGACGAACGGCCGGCTCGAACGGATCACACCAGCGGCGAGAGCCGCGCGGCCCGAGCGCCGGCCGTTTCAACGCGCACGGATCGGGGTGGAAGCGCGATGGCAGGGTGCCGGCCACGCCTGCTGGCGGCGGTCACTGTGGCTGTTGTCGTCGCGGCCGGCCTGGCGTCCACGTCCGGTCCAGCGGTGGCGGCGGGCTCGACGCTGTTCAACCAGCCGTTCCACAACAACACCGCGAACGGCACCGGCGCGGTGGTGCTGCCGGCCGCGCTGGCCCGACCCAACAGCGCCTGCCTGTCGGCCGCCGGCAACTCCACCACCGGCCCCCTGCTCAGCTGCACCACCTCGACCGACCCGCAGGGCTCGGGCAAGCTGCGGCTCACCGACGCCACTGCGAGCAAGGCCGGCGGGGTGTTCGGGGCGGTCAGCGTGCCGACCTCGCAGGGCCTGGACATCACCTTCAACACGTACCAGTACGGCGGCATCAGCCCGGGGGCCGACGGGCTGGCGTTCGTGCTGGCCGCCGTCGACCCCGCCAGCCCACTGTCGCCGGCCTCGCTCGGCCCGACCGGTGGTTCGCTGGGGTACTCGGCGGCGTTCGGCACCACCGCCGGGCTACCCAACGGGTACCTGGGCATCGGGTTCGACACCTTCGGCAACTACAGCACCACCACCTACCAGGGCACCGGCTGCACCAACCCGGCCTACATCGCGACCCTCGGCCGGGTACCCGGCCAGGTCCTGATCCGCGGGCCGGGCCGCAACACGGTCGGGTACTGCGCCCTCAACAGCACCGCCACTACCACCACCTCGCCCGCCCTGGCGCTGCGCGCGGCGACCCGAGCGGCCTCCCAGATCCCGGTCGAGGTGGTCATCAACAGCACCGCCTCGACCTTCACCACGAACTCCGGGATGGTCGTGCCCGCCGGGCAGTACCGGGTGCGGTTCACGCCGGTGGGTGGCAGCCCCATCACCATGCAGGGCGCGCTGCCCGTGGTGTCCTCGACGCTGTACCCGTCGTCGAGCTGGCTGAACGCGAACGGCATTCCCAAGCAGCTCGCGTTCGGGTGGGTCGGCTCGACCGGCGCCGTCACGGACTTCCACGAGGTGGACAACACCGTCGCCACCAGCTTCACCCCGGTGCCCGACCTGACCGTGTCGCAGGTCAGCTACAACGGCACCGCGCCGCAGCCGGGCGATCCGGTCAGCTACGTGGTCACCGCCGGGGTCGGCCCGGGAGCGAACGAGAACTCGCCGGTCTCGGTGACCGAGACGGTGCCCGCGGGCGTCGTTCCGGTGACCGCCAGGGGCTCCGGCTGGGTCTGCGCGGCGCCATCCGGCCAGACCATCACGTGCGTCAACAGCAACGGCCCGTTCGGCGCCGGCACCTCGCTGCCGCCGATCACGGTGACCGCGATCGTCACCGGTACCGGCGTGACCCCCTCCCTCATCCAGACCGCGTCGGTGGTCACCTCGTCCTCGGCGGACGCGAATCCCGGCTACTCCTCCTCATCCACGCCCGGCACGCTGCCCGCCACCCCCTCCGGCATCACCGTCGTGCCGGCCATCAGCTCGATCGCCGGCGGCATAGCGGTGACCATCACCGGCACGAACCTCACCGGCGCCAACGCCGTCGAGATCGGCACGACGGCCGAGCAGCAGGCCGGCACCCCGGTGGTGCTGCCACCCTGCGCCTCCGGCCCCGCGGCCGGCTGCTTCACCGTCAACGCCGACGGCAGCCTGTCCATCTCCTCAATGCCGGGCCGGTCCTCCCCCGCCACGGTGCGGGTCACCGTGGTCACGCTCGGCGTCGCGGGCTTCGCCAGCTACGTCTACGCCGCGGGTCCCGCGGCGCCGGCCGCGCCGACCGCCAGCGCGGGGATCACCAGCGCCACGGTGAGCTGGAACGCGCCGGCCGCCAACGGCAGCCCGATCACCGGGTACGTGGTCACTCCCACCCGGGACGGGGTGGCCCAGCCACCGGTGTCCTTCGACGCCTCGACCACCACCCGTACCCTGACCGGGCTCACCGCCGGTGCCGCGTACACCTTCCAGGTCGCGGCGGTCAACGCCTTCGGCACCGGCGCGAACAGCCCGGCGTCCAACTCGGTCACCCCGTACACGGTGCCCGGGGCGCCGACCATCACCTCGGTCACCGCGGGCAGCGCCTCGGCCGTGCTGAGTTGGACGGCGCCGTCCAACGGCGGCTCGGCGATCACCGGGTACGTGGTCACCCCGTACCTGGCCGGGGTGGCGCAGCCGTCACAGCTCTTCCCCGGTACCAACACCACCCAGACCTTCGGCGGGCTGACCGGCGGAGCCATCTACACGTTCCGGGTCGCCGCGGTCAACGCCGCGGGCACCGGCCCCGCCTCGGCGGCCTCCGCGCCTGTCATGGTCAACCAGCCGCCCAGCCTGTCGTTCCCGCCGCCGCCGGCGGGCGAGGTCGGCGCCGCCTACCACGACCAGTTGACGGTCAACGGCGGTACCGCGCCGTTCACCTGGTCGGTCGGCGCCGGATCGCTGCCGGCCGGCCTCAGCCTGGCCCCGTCCACCGGCCTGCTGTCCGGCACCCCCACCGCCGCCGGCAGCTTCACCTTCACCGTCCGGGTCACCGACGCCAGCTCAGTGTCCGCCACGCAGCCGGTGACTCTGACCATCGCGGCGGCGCCCACCCTGACCTTCCCCGACCCACCCGCCGGCAAGCAGTACGAGCCGTACCAGTACCAGCTGACCGTGACCGGCGGCACCGCGCCGTTCACCTGGTCGGTCAGCGCCGGATCGCTGCCGGCCGGCCTCAGCCTGGTCCCGTCCACCGGCCTGCTGTCCGGCACCCCCACCGCCGCCGGCAGCTTCACCTTCACCGTCCGGGTCACCGACGGATTCGGGCAGAGCGCGACCCGGCCCGTCACGCTGGTGATCACTCCGGTCGGCGGCCTGTCCATCACCGTGCCGGCCACCGCCGACCTCGGCACGGCCGGCGTGCCGGACGGCTCGGTGACCGGCCAACTCGGCGTCGTCACGGTCACCGACGACCGCGGACCGGGCTCCGGCAACTGGATAGCCACCGTGTCCACCACGGACTTCACCACCGGCGCGGGTACGGCCCCGCTGACCATCCCGCACAACAACGTCGGGTACGCGTCCGGGCCCGCGCTGACCACCACCGGAACCGGGACCTTCTTCGCCCAGCCCGGCGCCATCCTCAGCAGCGCCCAGGTGGCGGCGCGGTGGTCCGGTGCGAACGCCGCGAACTCGGCGGCGTGGAACCCGTCCCTGACGGTCACGCTGCCACCACAGACGATCGCTGGCACCTACACGGCCGTCGTGACCATCTCGGTCTTCTGATCTGCCGGCTCGCTCTTCCGATCCGCTGACCGATCGCCGGCTCGCTCTTCCGATCCGCTGACCGATCGCCGGCTCGCTCTTCCGATCCGCTGACCGATCGCCGGCAGGGTGCCGGCGGATTGCCCGCCAACCGCCGGCCGATGGCCGGCCGACCGCCCCGGTCATCGCGCGTTCGCGCCGGTCGGATCAGTGACACCCAGCGCACCGTCAAGATCGGCTTCGGCGGACCGCCGTTGACACCGCCCAAGCCTCGGAGCAGGCTTTTTACCAGCAGCATCAAGGCAGGTCATCAGCAGAAACCAAGGGCAGGGCCGGCGCGTTGCGCAGCGACGGACGTGCCGCCCGCGGCACTCACCGCCCTGCCGCGCGGCTCCGGTCGCGCCCCGAGGGCCGCCGTCCCGGTCACCGCCGGGCGTCGCAGGCGGCGTCCTCGTCAGTCATCACCAGAGTTGCTACCTCACCTCGGCGGCGGTCCCCCGTGATCCCTCGCGTCCCTGGACCGGCCGAGAGCCCTGCGGATTCCCCGACGGCGCCGGCCACACCGTGCCGAGCGGCGGCGCGACCGCGCGCGGCGGGTGGATCCGGCGGTACCCGACGGCGAACGCGCCGTCGTGGGGAAGGAGGCGTTAATGGCGACGGTTACCACCTACCAGCAGTGGCTCGCCGACGGATCTCCCTGGAAGCCCTCGAATCCATCGGCGGCGCTCGCCCTGGCCTGCAAGGCGCACGGCACCGTGTACGGGATCATCGGGGACGTCACGACGCATCTGAAGGCCAAACCGCCCGAGGACCACTGCCCGTACAGCGCGACCCCGTGGCCCGTGGCGCAGCCGTATCCGTACGTGCTGGCGATCGACATCATGACGACCAGCCCCGTGGTGGCACAGCGGATCATCGCCGCCAAGCGCGCGGGCCGGCTGCCGTGCCTGAAGTACATCAACTGGACCGATGCCGACGGCCGTTGCTGGCACACCTCCTGGCAGGCCAGCGAGGCGACCAAGACCAGCACCGACACCGGGCACATCCACTGCTCATGGCGATCCGACCACGTCACGTGCGCGCACGCGACGGGCTTCGATCCCTTCGTCAATCAGACATTGGAGGTGGACATGGATCCTCAGGGTCAGGACATCGTCAAGGGCGTGTCCAACGCCCAGGCACTCGCGGATATCTGGTACGCCACGGTCGGACAGACCGTCGAGGGCGGCGGCAGCAGCACCGACGGTGGCCGGTTCAAGGCACCGTTGCGGTTCAAGGAGATCCGCACCGCGATCGCCAACCTCGCCAGCAACCCGCCGACGCTGACCCAGGCGCAGATCAACGCGCTGGCCAAGGCGACGGCCGATCAGCTCATCGCCTCGCAGACCAACAGCCTCACGGCGGCCGACCACGCCGGCATCGTGGCGGACGTGCAAGCCGCCCTGCGCGCCGGTACCGGCGCCGGCAAGTAACGGCGGCAAGCGACCTCCCGGGTCCCGGCCCGGCGCGGACCCATGCGGCGCGCCGGCACCGGGACGCCGCGGACCGTGACGCGTTGCCGGGCCGATCGGTGCCGGGCCGAGCGATGCCGGGCCGATCGGTGCCGGGCCGGTCAGTGGCCGGGGTTGGGTGGGCCGAGATAGGGGAAGTGCGTCATCAGGTCGGTGTGCGGTCGCAGGCCGGTCGGCGGGACCTTGCCGCGGGTCAGCCAGGCGAACCGCATGCTGAACACGTCGTCGGTCAGCGCCCGGCCGTTGGGGTAGGCGGCCGGCTTGCTCCGGTCGTAGCGGAGGATGTCCGGCACCACCTGCATGACGGCCGCCTTGGCCTCCTCCGCCGAGTAGCCGCCCTTGTCCTGCAGGAGCTGGGTCCAGGGGCCCAGGTAGTTGGCCATGTCATCGACGGGCTGCCGGGTGTTGTAGAGGTTCTTCTCGCCCTCCGGGTTGAGGAACGGGTTGATGGTGGGGTTCCCGCCGCGGTCCAGCTGTTCCAGCCCGCCGTCGGTACGCCGGCTGATCGAGGCCCACACCCCGATCGCGGAACCGGGGCCGAGCAGGTCGGACGGCACCTCCAGCACGATGCTGTCGACGTTGTTGTCGGCGAAGTCGTCGTGGCCGGTCCAGTCGAACCCGTGCAGGGCGCCCTCGACGTCGGCGAAGAACGGGTCGCTGCGCAGCCCGGCGAAGAGTCTCAGCGGGCTGGGCCCGTCCAGCGGAACGGGCTGCGCCGCGCCGTCGAAGCTGACCGGAAAGGACTCGGCGAGCAGCTGTCCGGCCGGCTCGGGCCCGCGGGCCTCGGGTCCGGACGCGCACCAGGCGGTGCCGGTCTGGCCGCCGTCCCGGTACTCCGAGAAGGTGAATGTGAACGCGACGTCGGCCAGCGCGTCGCCGTCGTTGTCGATGTTGATGCGGTAGATCGCGCCGGGATAGAACTCCGGGCCGGTGACGGGCGCCGGTATCGGAGGCGGAGCACTGGTCGGGTTGGCGTCGATGATGAGCACCGTCTTGCCCGGGTCCTCCGGTGAGGCGAAGGCGAACACGTCGGTGAGTTCGAGACGCCGGTCGTCCCCGGGAAACTTGAGGTTGTCGGCGCTGAAGTGGTTCGACATGTGGCTCCTTCCAGCGGTGGACAGCCGGGGCGTCGGCCAGAGTCCGATCCACCACCGACGGTAGTCGCGCTCGGCGGCCGCCAACCCGGGATCGCGCCAAGGCACGCCGACCAGGTGAGCGGCGCCCCGGTCGGTGGACCCGTACGGCCGTGCCCGGATAACGGAAAGTCGCCCGATCATCGCGGCCTCGCCGGCGGCCGGGCACCGGCCCGGGGCGGGCCGGTGCCCGGTCACCGCAGGCAGGCGCCGCAGAGAGCGTTCTCCCCGATGCTCCGGCAACGGGTAATCCACCGGTATGTCGTTTGTTCGGGTAGCCGAACCGCCGGCCGGAGTTTTCCGCGAAGCCGCCCGACCGAGCAATGGTGCCCGCCACAACAAATACCCTGGCCAGGGTGCTTGACCTCGACGACAACGAGATCAATCGATCTTCCGTTACCGAAACGTGCCCTGCCGGTTACCTTGACACGGATTCGAACCCCGGCAACTCTCTTGGAGAGCGCTTCCCCATCCAAAACGCCGGAGCCCGCCTCCGGCGCGGTTTTCCGTCCCAGCACGGCCAGCGCGTCGGCGCCGCCATCGGCCACCGCCGCGCGATGCCGCGCACCTGCGAACCATGGAGACGCCATGCAGCCCGCTTCACCACTCGCTCCCCCCGGTGCCACGCGCCGGCGCAGACCGATCTACCTGCTCGCGCTGATCGCCACCGCCGTGGCGCTGCTGGCCGGCTACGCGGTCAGCGCCGTCTCGACCGCGAACGCGGCGACCACGCTGCTGTCCCAGGGCAAGCCCGTCACCGCGTCGTCGACCGAGAACGCGGGTTCCCCGCCGTCGGCGGCCGTCGACGGCAACACCGGCACCCGGTGGTCCTCGGCCTTCAGCGACCCGCAGTGGTTGCAGGTCGACCTCGGCAGCCAGGCCAGCATCAGCCAGGTCGTGCTCAACTGGGAGGCCGCCTACGCCAAGTCCTTCCAGATCCAGACCTCCAACGACGGCAACACCTGGACCACCATCTACACCACCACCACCGGCACCGGCGGCGTACAGACCCTCAATGTCACCGGCACCGGCCGGTACGTGCGCATGAACGGCAGCGTGCGCGCCACCCAGTACGGATACTCGCTCTGGGAGTTCCAGGTCTACGGCTCGACCTCCGGCACCGGCTGCGGCACGAGCAACGCGGCGCTGAACCGTCCCGTCAGCGCCTCGTCCACCGAGAACGCGGGTTCCCCGCCGTCGGCGGCCGTCGACGGCAACACCGGCACCCGGTGGTCCTCGGCCTTCAGCGACCCGCAGTGGCTGCAGGTCGACCTGGGTGCCTCGTCGCAGGTCTGCCAGGTCGTGCTCAACTGGGAGGCCGCGTACGCCAAGTCCTTCCAGATCCAGACCTCCAACGACGGCAACACCTGGACCACCATCTACACCACCACCACCGGCACCGGCGGCGTACAGACCCTCAACGTCACCGGCACCGGCCGGTACGTGCGCATGAACGGCACGGTGCGCGCGACCGGTTACGGCTACTCGCTCTGGGAGTTCCAGATCTTCACCGGTGGCGGCACATCCAGCCCGCCGCCGAGCGCGTCGCCGTCGCCCACCCCCACCACCACGCCGACCGGCCCGCCGGTCAGCGGCGGTGGATCGCTGGGCCCGAACGTCATCGTGTTCGACCCCTCGATGTCCAGCGCCAGCATCCAAAGTCAGCTGGACACCGTGTTCCACCAGCAGGAGAGCAACCAGTTCGGCACCCAGCGCTACGCGCTGATGTTCAAGCCCGGCTCGTACAGCGGGTTCAACGCGCAGATCGGCTTCTACACGTCGATCCTGGGCCTCGGCCAGAACCCGGACGACGTGCAGATCCACGGCGACATCACGGTCGACGCGGGCTGGTTCGGCGGCAACGCCACCCAGAACTTCTGGCGCTCCGCCGAGAACATGTCGGTCTACCCGTCGGCCGGCTTCACCCGGTGGGCCGTGGCGCAGGCCGCGCCGTTCCGCCGGATGGACATCCACGGCGACCTGAACCTGGCGCCGAACGGTTACGGCTGGGCCAGCGGCGGGTACATCGCCGACAGCCGGGTCAGCGGCACGCTGCAGCCGTACTCGCAGCAGCAGTGGTTCACCCGGGACAGCCAGATCGGCGGCAACCTCAACGGCGTGTGGAACATGGTGTTCTCCGGCGTACAGGGCGCCCCGGGTACCAGCTTCCCGAACCCGCCGTACACCAACGTCCCGCAGAGCCCGGTGACCCGGGAGAAGCCATACCTGTACCTGGACTCGGGCGGCAACTACAACGTGTTCGTCCCGTCCATGCGCACCAACTCCTCGGGCGTCACCTGGGCCAACGGGAACACTCCCGGTTCGTCCATCCCGCTGACCCAGTTCTACGTCGTCAAGCAGGGTGACTCCGCGCAGACCATCAACAACGCGCTGAGCCAGGGCTACAACCTGCTGTTCACGCCCGGCATCTACCACGTCAGCCAGACCCTCAACGTGACCCGGGCCAACACCGTGGTGCTCGGCATCGGATACCCGACCATCATCCCGGACAACGGGGTGGACGCGATGCATGTGTCCGATGTAGACGGTGTGAAGCTGGGCGGGCTGCTGTTCGACGCCGGCACGACCAACTCGCAGAACCTGCTACAGGTCGGCACGGCGGGCTCTACGGCCAGCCACGCCAGCAACCCGACGTCCATCCAGGACGTGTTCTTCCGGATCGGCGGCGCCGGGCCGGGTTCGGCGACCAACAGCCTCGTGGTCAACAGCAACAACACCATCATCGACCACATCTGGGCCTGGCGGGCCGACCACGGCGCCGGGGCCGGATGGACCACCAACCCGGCCCAGACCGGCCTGATAGTCAACGGCAACAACGTGATGGCCTACGGGCTGTTCGTCGAGCACTACCAGCAGTACGAGGTGCTCTGGAACGGCAACGGCGGGCGCACCATCTTCCTGCAGAACGAGATGCCCTACGACCCACCCAGCCAGGCCGCCTGGCGCAGCGGAACCAACGGATACGCGGCGTACAAGGTGGCGGACACGGTCACCTCGCACGAGGCGTGGGGCCTGGGCAGCTACTGCAACTTCACCGCCGACCCCTCGATCCACGCCGACCACGCGTTCGAGGCGCCCAACAACGCGAACGTGAAGTTCCATGATCTGCTCACCGTGTCGCTGGGCGGGAAGGGCACCATCGACCATGTCATAAACTCCACCGGCGGCGCGGCCCAGGGCACGGCCACGGTACCGGTGAACGTGGTCAGCTATCCCTGATCAACACCGTCCATAGTGGACCAACGAGTGCGCCCCGACGGACCGTCGGGGCGCACTCCGGTTTCGGCGGGTGTTCGCCGCCCGCCGGCAGGTAATACCTGGTAGGACCTCTGCGCCGGGGCGAACCGGCCCGACCTTGCGGCAGGGTTTTTGGCGAACATTTGGCAAGGGCTTTGGCAAGACCGCTCCCATGCACTGGGAGTAGCCGGTCCGCGAACGCAGTCGGCCGCGTGCGCCGCAGGCGCGCGGGCACACCGACGGCGACCGCTCGCCGGACCCCCAGCGAAGGAGTGCCTCGCCATGAACATTAGCCCGATCACGAGACGATCGGTCGCCGCCGCCGCGATGGCCGGCGGCCTGGCGGTCGCCGGCCTGTCGATCGCGTCTCCCGCGTCCGCCGCCACGGCCACGCCGAGTTCGGTGGTGTTGCCATCCTGCCCGGATTCGTACGTGTGCTTCTACCCGTTCAAGAACTTCGGTGGCCACCAGGGCAAGGTCAAGGATAACAACCCGGACTTCAGCAAGATGCCGCACACCACGAGCGAGTGCCACACCGGCACGTGGAACGACTGCATCGAGTCGGTCGACAACCAGGGCCTCCTGTGCACGGTGTACTTCTTCGTCGACGCCAGCTACCGGGGCGCTTGGCACAGCCTGGCCGTCAACAACGACGTCTCGGACTTCGGCATCGGGTTCCACGACTCCTCGTTCAACGACAAGATCAGCTCCAACAGCTGGTGCACCAGCAAGCCTCTTGGCTGATGGCATCAACGGTGAAAGGTCTCGCCCGCACCTGCGCGGCCGGACTGGTGCTCGTCGTGATGCTGGCCGGCTGCGGGAACCCGCGGCCGGCCTCGCGCGGCGCCCCGAGCCCGCCGGCCGGGTCGGTGAGCCACAGCCCACCGAGCCTCGACGTCGACGTGGTGGACTTCGCCACCCGGTCCGGGTCATGGCCGAGCAGCGAGGATGATCTGGAGAACGCGTCCAACCAACTCGACCGCCAGTGCCTGCGGGCACACGGATTCGCCGTACCGGCGGCGCCCCCGCTGGCCCTTCCGGTACCTCAGGATGAAGCCGCCGCGATCGACCTGCCCGGCCGTCGCTCGGTCGGGTACGGGCTCGCCAAACACTCCGCGCCCGCCCCGGAACCCACGACGTTCGTCGGCGACGTCGGTTTCAGCGCCGCGCAGTTCGGCGCCGGCAAGCCGAGAATCAAGGTGAGTCTCGAGGGCAAGGCAACGGTGCTGACGCCGAGCGCCGGCTGCGTCGCGCAGGGATATCGGGAACTGGCCGGCGATCTGGCGACCTGGGCCCGGTTGTACTACGTGCCGCAGCAGTTCGACGACCGGATGTACGCCGCGATGTACGACGACCCCAGATACCCGGTCGCCCTGGCCACCTGGCGATCGTGCATGAACTCCCGCGGCTACTCGTACTCCCGGCCCGACGACGTCGAGCCCGCCCTGCGGGCACGGTACGACGCCTCGGGGATGACGCCAGCCCTCGAACAGCTCGAATTGCGCACGGCGGTCGACGACGGCGAGTGCCAGCTCGCCGTGCACCTACCCACCACACTTCTCCAGATTCGCCGGTCGCTCGTGGCGAGCCTGCCACGATCCGACCTCGCGACCATCGCCACGATGGTGGTAGCGCGCCGCGGGGCGGTCGCCAAGGCCAGATCGGTGCTGGCCGCGGGCCAGCGATAACCCTCCCGTCAGCTCCACCAACGGTGGCTGCTCCTCATTTCCACCATTCGTGGCCGCTCCTCATTTCCACCATTCGTGGAAGTGGTGCACCGGGCCGTGGCCGGAGCCGACGTCCAGGCCGTCGGCGGCGGCCAGCGCGGCGGTCAGGTACCGCTTGGCGTCGGCCACCGCCTCGGCCCAGCCGCCGCGCTGCGGGCGCAGCGCCGCGATCGCCGAGGACAGGGTGCATCCGGTGCCGTGCGTGTTGCGGGTGGCCACCCGGGGGGCGGTCAGCCGCACCGGCTCACCGGACGCGTCCAACGCCAGCAGATCGGGGCACTCGGGCCCGGTCAGGTGCCCGCCCTTGAGCAGCACCGCCGGGCCCAGCCTCATCAGGCTCGCCAGTTGCTCGCGCATCTGGGCCTCGTCGGCCGCCTCCGGCACCCCGAGCAGGTCGGCCGCCTCCGGCAGGTTGGGCGTGATGAGGTCGACCACGGGCAGCAGCGCCCCGCGCAGCTCCCTTACCGCGTTGGCGGCCAGCAGCCGGTCGCCGCTCTTGGCCACCATCACCGGGTCCAGCACCACGTACGGCGGCCGGCGCGCGGCCAGCACCTCGGCCACCGCGCGGACCACCTCGGCGGTACCCAGCATGCCTATCTTGACCGCGTCGACGCGCACATCGTCGAGAACCGCCTCCAGCTGATCCGCGACGAACCGCGCCGGCACCGGGTGGATGCCCCGCACGCCGCGGGTGTTCTGCGCGGTCAGCCCGGTCACCACGCTCATCCCGTAGGTGCCCAGCGCGGCGAACGCCTTCAGGTCGGCCTGGATGCCGGCGCCGCCGCTGGGGTCGCTGCCGGCGATCGTGAGCAGGTTCGCCACCATCACGCCACCTCCACGCTCTCGCGCAGCCCCCGGCGGCCCAGCGCCGGAAACACCGCCGCCAACAACAGGGTGGCCGCCGCCGCGACCACGAACGAGACGATCGACGCGCTCGCCCAGGACGGCGGGGTCACTCCCAGCCACGATCGGGCGTGGATCCAGAAGTCGTGCCACCCGCCGACCGTCGCGGGGTTGACGAGCTGGTACGCGGCGAAGCCCAGCAGCCACGGCACGAGCAGCACGGGACGGGACGTCGCCCGGGGCGAGGTGTCCCACGTGCCGCCCCGGCCCAGCACGAAGTACCGGACCGTGAAGACCGCGAACATCGGCACGAACACCGAACCGAGCAGGTACAGGAAGTCCTGGTACGCGGCGATGTGCAGGACCAGCGCGCCGAGCGTGGTCAGCGCGCCGACCGCCACGGCCAGCACCCGCCGGTCGGTCAGCGGCCGCAGGTTCTGGATGGACACCACGGTGGAGTACACGTTGGTGAACGACTCGTCCAGCTCCCTCGCGATCAGGATGGCGAACGCCAGCCAGCCCACCGGCACCGCGAGGAACGCGCCGAACAGCTGCCCCTGCGGATCCCCGGAGCCGGACGCCAGCGTGCTGAAGGCCAGCAGCCCCAGGCTGTAGCAGGCGATCTGGGTGACCGCGTAGCCGATCAGCGACCCGGTGAACGCCGAGCGGGCCGAGCGCGCGTGGCGCGAGTAGTCGGCGGCCAGCGGGATCCAGGACACCGCGACCGCGATGGCCACGTCGGCGGCCGGCCAGAACCCCGACCAGGAGCCGTGGGTCAGCGACGGCAGCGGGTGCCGGGCCGCCTGCACCATCAGGTACCCGACGGCCAGCACGATCGCCACCAGCGCGTACCGGCGCAGCAGCCGCACCGCCCCCAGCGGCCGCAGCGCCATGCCCGTGGTCGCCGCGCCGGCCACCACCACATACACCCAGTGCGCCCGCCAGGGCAGCAGCCGCTGCGCGGCGGCCGAGATCACGGCCAGCTCGAAAATCGCCCAGCCCAGGCACTGCACCAGGTTCAGGATGGTGGGCAGGTACGACAGCCGACCGCCGAACAGCCCCCGCATCAGCACCATGGCGGGCGCTCCGGTCCGCGCCCCGGCGAAACTGGCCAGGGACAGCAGCACGGTGCCGATCAGGGTCCCGGCCACGGTGGCGGTGAACGCCGCGGCCAGCGACAGCTGGGGCATCCCGGCCGGCATCAGTACGAACAGGGCGCTGACCGGGCCGAGCAGCGTCATGCCGAGGTTGCCCCACAGCGCCACCTGGTCGAGCAGGCCCAGCGTGCGCGGCGGCGGGTCGGCCAGGGTGAGGCCGGGCTCGGTGCTGGCCGGCGCCACCGGTTCGAGGACTGTCTGGTTCATCTGCGCTCCCTACGCCGGCATTACCCGGTCAGGTTCGGCGGTCGGCGGCGGCAGCCGCCCTCTCAGCCCGGTACACCCCGAGCTCCCGCGGTGGTGATGGAAGTGGTGCTACAGCGCTCGCCTGCACCACGGCGTGGTGCTACAGCGGTGCGCTGCACCACGGTGTGGTGCTACAGCGCTGCCATGCCCCGGGTCGGCGAGGACGCCTTGGCATGCTCCCGGCGCGGGATGCGCCCGGCCCGGTGCGCCATCCGGCCGGCCCGGACCGCGTCGGCCATCGCGGCCGCCATCAGGGCGGGCTCCTGCGCGCGGGTGACCGCCGAGGCGAGCAGGACCGCGTCGCAGCCCAGCTCCATGGCCAGCGCCGCGTCCGAGGCGGTACCGATGCCGGCGTCGAGCACCACCGGCACCGTCGCCTCGGCGACTATCAGTTCGATGTTGTGCGGGTTCAGGATGCCCAGGCCGCTACCGATCGGGGCGCCCAGCGGCATGACCGCGGCACAGCCCGCCTGCTGCAGGCGCCGGGCCAGGATCGGGTCGTCGTTGGTGTAGACCAGCACGGTGAAGCCGTCCCCGACCAGCGACTCGGTCGCGTCCAGCAGCTCCACCGGGTCGGGCAGCAGGGTCTCGTCGTCGGCGACGACCTCCAGCTTCACCCACGGGGTCTCCAGCGCCTCCCGGCCCAACCGCGCGGTCAGCAGCGCCTCCCGGGCAGTACGGCAGCCCGCCGTGTTGGGCAGCACCCGTACGCCGCGGGCCACCAGCACGTCCAGTACCGAGCCCGAGGTGCCCGGGTCCACCCGCCGCATGGCGACCGTGCACATGGCGGTACCCGAGGCCACCACCGCCTCGTCGAGCACCTGCGGGCTCGGCGCGCCGCCGGTGCCGAGGATGAGCCGGGAGCCGAGTTCCTGTCCGGCGATGATGAATGGATCGTCCACGTCAACCTCCCTGTACCGCGGTCAGCAGCTCGACCTGCTGGCCCTCACACAGCGCGACCTGAGTCCAGGTGCCGCGCGGCACCACCGCACCGTCCACCGCCGCGGCGACCCCACGCACCGCGGGAGCCCACGAGGTCACCAGCTCGGCGAGGGTGGACCCGTCGGGCAGGTCCACCCGTTCACCGTTGATCGTCAGCGTCATGCGGATACCTCCGAGCGAGAGAACCGGCGCGGGTCGCAGGCGGTCAGATCGATGCCCGGGTCTTCGCCGGTGATCAGGCCGGCGACCGCGTCGGCGGTCAGCGGCGCGAGCAGGATCCCGTTGCGGTAGTGGCCGGTCGCCACCAGCAGGCCGTCCACGACGGTGCCGCCGATCATCGGGAGGTTGTCCGGCGAGCCGGGGCGCAGGCCGGTGCTCACCTCGTCGAACCGCACCTCGCCCAGCACCGGGAGGAGCAGCTGGGCGTCGCGCAGCAGCTCGTACACGGCCCCGGCGCGCGGGCCCAGGTCGAACCCGGCCTCCTCGCTGGACGCGCCGATCACCAGGCTCCCATCGCCGCGCGGCACCACATAGACCGGGCTGCCCCGCACGGCACCCCGTACCACGTGGTTGAGCAGGTCGCTCGGGCCACGCAGGCGCAGCGTCTGCCCCTTGACCGGCCGGACCGGGGGCACCACCTCCGCCGGAAGCCCCGCCGAAGCCTGAAGCCCCGCCGGAACCTGAAGCCCCGCCGGTGTCGAGGGCCCGGTCTGGGCTGGCAGTTCGGCAACGGCCGCCGACCAGGCTCCGGCGGCCAGCACCACCGTGCCGGCCTCGAACCGGTCCCCGCTCTCGGTCCGCACGCCGACCACCTGCTGGCCGCGCCTCAGCCAGCCGCCGACCCGGGCCGTGACCTCCCGCACGCCGGCACCGCCGGCGGCCCGGCGCAGCGCGCCGTGCAGCATCCGGTTGTCGATCTGGTGGTCGTCGGCCGCCCAGAGGCCGCCGGGCAGCCCCGCCGCCAGGGCCGGCTCGGCGGCGCGCAGCTGCCTGCTGGTCAGCAGCTCCGACTCGATGCCCAGCGAGGACTGGAAGGCGTGCAGGTCGCGCAGGGCGGCCAGGTCGGCGGCGTCCCAGGCGGCCTGCAGGGTGCCGCACCGCCGGTACCCGACGTCCACCCCGGTGGCGTCGGCCAGCTCGGCGACGAAGCCCGGGTACCGGGCCGCCGAGTCGAGGGTGAGCGCCAGCAGCGGGCGCCCCTCGTAGTGCAGCTCGGTGGCCGGCGCGAGCATGCCGGCGGCGGTCCAGGTGGCACCGGAGCCCGGCGCCGGATCCAGCACGGTCACGGCCAACCCCCGCTGCGCGCAGCGCCAGGCGATGGACAGCCCGATCACGCCCGCGCCGACCACCACGACGTCGGTGGCGCCGCTACCCATCCGGCCTCCCGTGGTCACGCCGCGTGCGCGAGGCAACGCGGCGGCTGGGGGTCGGTGAGCACTCCCTGCGCCGGCATTACCCGGATCAGGTTCAACGGTCGGCGGCTCCCAGCCAGCCCTCTCAGCCCGGTCTACCGGGCTCCCGTGCACGGTTCACCATACGCGCCGGCCGATACCGGCGCATCGGGTACCGTCGCCGACCATGAGCTCACGATCACCCGAGCAGGTCCGGGCCGCCCTGGCCGGCGCCCGGCTGTACCTGTGCACCGACGCCCGCACCCGCCAGGGTGACCTGGCGGACTTCCTCGACGCCGTGCTGGCCGGCGGGGTGGACATCGTGCAGCTGCGGCAGAAGGGGCTGGAGGCCCGGCAGGAACTGCGCTATCTGGAGGTGTTCGCGGAGGCGGCGGAGCGCCACGGCAAGCTGTTCGCGGTCAACGACCGGGTCGACCTCGCGCACGCCTGCGGGGCGCCGGTGCTGCACCTGGGCCAGGACGACCTGCCGGTGCCGCTGGCCCGCCGGATCATCGGGGACGGGCCGGTGATCGGTCGCTCCACCCACTCGCCCGAGCAGTTCGACGCGGCGCGCGACGAGCCGGGCGCGGATTACCTGTGCGCCGGCCCGACCTGGGCCACCCCGACCAAGCCCGGCCGGCCGGCCGCCGGCCTGGACCTGCTCAGCCACGCCACGCGGTCGGCCTCCGGTACCCGGCCCTGGTTCGCGATCGGCGGGATCGACCTGGACCGGCTGGACGAGGTGCTGGCCCGCGGCGCCCGCCGGGTGGTCGTGGTGCGGGCCATCACCGAGGCGGACGATCCGGGAGCGGCGGCGCGCGCCTGGGCCCAACGGCTGTCGGCCGCCACCCTCGCCGAGGCGGCGTAGACGGGGCGCTTCCCGCTGGGGCGGGGGTGCTCGCACCGCCACACGCCGGCTCCGGCTGCGCTCCCCCCGGAAGGCCCTAGGCGGGTCTGGCCTCGTGATGGCTGCCACCCATGCCGGCGCTGTCGCCGCGGTACGAACTCGTGCTCATCGAGGCTCCCTGACTGGTGTCGAAATCGGACTTTCGATGCCGCCTCGACTCGCTTTTCTCAAGCAAGTGAAAGGCTCGGCTGTTAAATCGGCTTCGGTTGGCGATGAAGTTCGCCGATGTCGTGCCGCCCCCGTACGACGTGGCCCGACCGGGTTGGTGCTGGCGGGAGCCGTCCCGTCGGCAGACACCGGCCAGCCGGTTATATCCGCCAAACGTTGTCCGGTGTCGCTGGCTGGACGCCGGACAACAGACTCCGGATAATGGCCGCGCGACAGAAACGCCGGATTCAGTCGCGTTGATACCTATCCGGGCGTCAAGGGGTGGAGATCGTGCCGCGCAACGAGAGACCACTCGAGGCCGACGACCACGTGCTGACCAGATTCGCCGCCGACCTGCGCCGGCTGCGCGAGAAGGCGGGCAGCCCCCCGTACCGTGAGCTGGCCAGGCGCGCGCACTACTCGTCCACGACGTTGGCGGACGCGGCCGGCGGCCGGAAGTTGCCCAGCCTGCAGGTGACCCAGGCGTACGTGCGGGCGTGCGGCGGCGACCCGGCGGAGTGGGAGGCCCGCTGGCACGCGGTCGCCGCGGAGGTGGCCGAGGCCGACCCGGGCACCGGGGCCGACGCGCGGCCCGAGGACACCGGAGTGCCGTGCCCGTACGCCGGCCTGGCCGCGTTCGCCCCGGAGGACGCGGACCGGTTCTTCGGCCGGGAGGAGCTGACCGAGGATCTGGTCTCCCACGTCCGCGCCCACCGGCTCGTCATCGCGTTCGGCGCCTCGGGATCCGGGAAGTCCTCGCTGCTGCGCGCCGGCCTGATCCCCGCGTTGCGCGGGGACATACCCCGGATGCGCGGGCAGGCGCGACCCACGCTGCTGTTCACCCCGGGATCGCACCCGCTGGAGGAGTGCGCGGCCCGGCTGGCCGCCATCGGCGGCGGCAGCGCCGCGGCCATTCACCGGGAGTTGGTCGAGGACCCCTCCGCGCTGCACCTGAGCGTGCTCCAGGCGCTGGCCGCCCGGTCCGGCGAGGGCGAGCTGCTGATCGTGGTGGACCAGTTCGAAGAGGTCTTCACCCTGTGCCGCGGCCAGCGGGAGCGCGCCTCGTTCATCGCCGCCCTGTCCGCCGCCACCCGGGCTGACAACTCCCGCACCCGCGTCGTGCTGGGCGTCCGCTCCGACTTCTACGCGCACTGCACCGAGTACCCGGGGCTGGTCGAGGCGCTGCGCGACGCCCAGTTGCTGGTCGGGCCGATGACGACCGAGCAGTTGCGGCGGGCGGTGAGCCAGCCGGCGATCGACGCGGGCGCCACCGTCGAGGGCGCGCTGCTGGCCCGGGTGGTCGCGGACGCGACCGGGCAGGCGAGCGTGCTGCCGCTGGTCTCCCACGCGCTGCGGGAGACCTGGTCGCGCCGCCGGGGCAACACCCTCACGCTGGCCGGCTACGAGGCGTCCGGCGGCATGCGCCACGCGCTGGCCCGCACCGCCGAGACCGTGTACACCGGCCTGACCGAGGCGCAGCAGCGGCTGGCGCGGGGCGTGTTCCTGCGGTTGATCGCGCTCGGCGAGGGCACCGACGACACCAAGCGGCGGGTCAACCGCGACCAGCTCGACCCCGGCGCCGGCCCGGTGCTCGACGCGCTGGCCAGCGCGCGGCTGGTCACGCTCGACCTCGGCACGGTCGAGCTGACACACGAGGCGCTGCTGCACGCGTGGCCCCGGCTGCGGGGCTGGATCGACCAGGACCGGGCCGGGCTGCTGCTGCACCAGCAGCTCGTCGACGCCGCCGCGCTGTGGGACCGGGAGCACCGCGATCCCGGGGCGCTGTACCGGGGCGGCCGGCTGGCCAGCGCCCTCGAGTGGGCCGAGGAGCACCCGGGCGACCTGCCGCCGGGCGGGGTCGCCACGCGGTTCCTGGACGCGTCCCGCCGGCAGGAGAGCCGCGCCTGGCGGCTGCGTACCGGCGCGCTCGTCGTGCTGTCGGTGCTCACCCTCGTCGCGTCGGGCGCCGCGATCGTGGCGTTGCAGCAGCGGTCCACCGCCAGGAACGACCTCAACCGCGCGGTCGCCACCCAGACCGCCGTCGAGGGCGAGCAGGTGCGGACCACCGACGTGTCGTTGTCCGCCCAGCTCAGCCTGGCGGCCAACCGGATCCAGCCGAACCCGCAGAGCTACACCGACCTGCTCAGCACCCAGAGCGCGCCGCTGGCCAGGACGCTGCCCGGGTACACCGCGACGGTGTACGGGGTGGCGTTCAGCCGGGACGGCAGGCTCATGGCCACGGCCGGCGGCGACGGGACGGTGCGGCTGTGGAACGTGTCCGACCCCGACCACCCGGTCGGCTGGGGCGCACCGCTGCACGCCGATCCCAAGAAGGTGTACTGGGTGGCGCTGAGCCCGGACGGGCGCACCCTCGCCACGGCCGACCACGACGGGACCGTCCGGCTGTGGCGCATCACCGACCCGTCGCACCCCGTGCCGTGGGGCGCGGCGCTGTCGGCCCACGGCGGCCTGGTGTTCTCGGTGGCGTTCAGCCCGGACGGCAAGACGCTGGTCAGCGCGGGCGACGACGGCACCTTCCGGCTGTGGAACGTCGACGATCCCGCCCATGCCGTGCCATTGGGGCCGGGCGTGCGCGCCGGTGACGACGCCATCGCGTCGGCGGGGTTCAGCCCCGACGGGCGCACCGTGGTCACCTCCGGCCACGACCACCGCATCGGGCTGTGGAACGTCACCGACCCGCGCCATCCGGTTCCCTGGACCACACCGCTGACCGGCCACACCGACACCGTGTTCGCGACCGCGTTCAGCCCCGACGGCACCATGCTGGCCAGCGTGAGCAACGACGACACGGTCCGGCTGTGGAACGTGCGCGACCCGGCCCATCCGAGCAGTCTGGCCACCCTCAACGGCCACAAGGACACCGTGTACGCGGTGGCGTTCAGCCCCGACGGCGACACGCTCGCGACCGGGGGTGCGGACCAGGGCATCCGGCTGTGGAACGTGACCGACCCGGCCAACGCCGTGCCCCTGGGCCAGCCGCTGTTCGGGCACACCGGCTACGTGTACTGGCTGGCGTTCGACCGTGACGGCCGGCTGGCCAGCGCGGGCGCCGACGGGGTACGGCTGTGGAGTCTGCCCCGGACCGTGCTGCCCTGTCCCAGCTACCTCAACGGGGTGGCGTTCGACCCGAGCGGCGCGCTGCTGGCCAGCGCCAGCACCGACGGGACGGTCCGGCTCTGGGACGTCACCGAGCCGGCGCACCCCACCGAGGTCGGCGACCCGCTGCTCGCGCACGCCGACGCCGTGATCAGCGTGGCGTTCAGCCCGAAGACCAGGACGCTGGCCACCGGCGGGCGCGACCGGAAGGTGCGGCTGTGGGACATCAGCGACCCCGGGCACCCGCGCCCGCTGGGTTCGCCCCTGTCGCTGGGCCTGCAGGAGGTCACCTCGGTGGCCTTCGACCCGGCCCGGCCGGTCCTGGCCGCCTCGGATTACGACGGCACCATGCGCCTGTGGGACATCTCCGACCTCGACCGGCCCCGGGTGCTGGCCACGCCGCTGACCGGCGACCCCAGCAACGGGCACGCGGTGCGCGGCCTGGCCTTCAGCCACGACGGTGCGCTGCTGGCCGACGGCAGCGCGGACGACACCATCCGGCTGTGGAACGTGACCGATCCGGCCCACCCCGTTCCCGACAGCACCCTGGTGCTCGCCACCGGCGGTGTGCTCAGCGTGGCGTTCAGCCCGGACGACCGTACGCTGGCCAGCGGCCACACCGACCACACCGTACGGCTGTGGAACGTCGACGCCCCGACCCACCCGGTGCCGCTGGGCGCGCCGCTGACCGGCCACACCAGCTTCGTGTACTCGGTGTCGTTCAGCCCGGACGGGCGCACGCTGGCCAGCGGCAGCGATGACGACACCATCCGGCTGTGGAACGTCGGCGACCGGGCCCACCCCACCGCGATGGGTCAGCCGGTGATCGGGCACACCGCCCCGATCGACCAGGTCGCCTTCTCGCCGCGCGGCGCGTTGCTGGCCAGCGCCAGCGACGACCACACCGTCGGGTTGACGGCGCTGTCCACCGCCCAGGCCGCGCGGCGGATCTGCGCCACCACCGGCGGCGTGCTCGACCAGGCCCAGTGGCGGCGGTTCATCCCCGAGCTGCCGTTCGCCCCACCCTGTCCAAGCTGACCGGCGGGCGCACCGGCGGGCGCTGCCCGACGGGGCCGGCGGAATAGCGGACGGTGGTGCCGCGTTGATCGCTACCGGATGAGTACTTTCAGCGATGAGGGGAGATGACCGTGGATCTGATGGCTGAGTACCGGCGGGCAGGTCTGTTCCTGGAGGCCGGCGATCCGGCCGAGGCTGCCCGGATCCTGGAACCGGTCATCGAGGCGGATCCGGGCAACGCCGGAGTCCGGCTTCAGTTGGCCCTGGCGTACTTCGGTTCGGCGCAGCTGCGCCGGGCCGAGACCGAGCTGCGCACCCTGGTGGAACGGGACCCCAGCGACCACTTCGCCCACCACGTGCTGGGCCGGACCCTGGAGCGGCTGAGCCGCCCGACCGAGGCCCTCCCGCACCTGCGGCTGGCCGTGGCCATGTCGCCGAAGTCCGACTACCGCGACGCGCTGACCCGGGTGGCGGCCCGGGTCGGCACGACGAAGCGGCGGCTACCGGATAGCGCCGGGTGGTAGCACGGCATGCACGCCGACCACGCGGTTGACGATCTGGGTGATTCGTAGGTCGACGGCCACGCTGGCCATCGCGATCGCGTCCCGTCGGGACATCCCGTAGAGCCTGCCCAGCAGTTCGAACATCGACTCCAACGCCATGAAGGTGGCATCGGTCTGGTCGTCGGCCAGCCCCATGGTCAGCCACCCGGCGGGCGTGTGCGCCACCGGCCCGGCCAGCACCAGGTCCTCGCGCAGCCCGAAGGTCAGGTCCACCCGCTCCATGGGGCATTCGATGGCGGTGCCCCCCACCTCGCCGTCGCCCTGCCGGGCGTGCCCGTCTCCCACCGAGAAGAGCCCGCCCGGTACCGGTACCGGCAGGTACAGGGTGCTGCCCGCGACCAGTTCCTTGCAGTCCAGGTTCCCGCCGTGCGCCCGGGGCGGGATCGTCGAGTGCTCGCCGGGCTCCGCCGGCGGCATGCCCATCACGCCCAGGAACGGGTGCAGCGCGACGCTGTGACCGTGCTGATTGCGACCGACCATGGCGGTCGGGTCCAGCTCCCAGGCGTGCACGGTGGTGCGGTCGGCCACGCCGTACCGCTGGTTGAACGGGGACGGCCAGCCGCCGGACACCGTGGTGCCCCACATGGCCGGCACTACGGCGTCGACGCGCACCTCCAGCACCATGCCGGGCTCGGCGCCCCGCACTTCGATCGGACCGGTCAGCGCGTGCCCGTACCCGGACCGGTGCTGGGGCACCTTGGGCCGGTCGGCGTGCTCACCGCCGGGGTATGGCCCCTGCGACCAGAACGCGTCGAGCGTGCGCACCCGTACCGAGTCCCCGGGGTCGACGGTGAGGACCGGCGGGTATTCCCGGGAAAAGTATCCGTGCAGCGTCTGGTCATCGGGTTCGAGAACGATCATGGCGCACATCGTCACACGGGCTGCCCCGTCCCGAACAGGGCCGAGCGCCGGTGGATCGAGCAGCGATGAATAATGCTCTTTCCGGGCTGTGGGGGCAGCGGCCGGCTGTCTCATGGGATTCGCGCCGTACGCCGTATTTGACCGTCTGGCGCGTGAGCGGCATCGAACGTATCAGGCGCAACGGTTGGGTGGACCGATCGGGGTGGCCGGGAGGGCGTCAGAGCCGACCGGAAGTGCTCTTGATCGGGAACCAAGCCCAGGCCACCATGCGATGGTGGCGTTGATCTAGGGTGCCACCGAGGCTCCCACGCGTGAACGGTGTGAAAACGTTGATATCCATCGCTACCCCGCTGACACTGATTCTGGCGTATGCGTTCTCCTATCTCGGCTGTCTGGTCGGCTTGATCGCCACCGCCCGTGCCCGTCGGAGTTCCAAGGGCTCCCGCGGTCGCTGGTTGGTCATGGGTGCCTTCGCCATCGGTGGCACCGGCATCTGGGTCATGCACTTCATGGCCATCATCGGCGTGCAGGTCCCGGGCAGCGAGATCAGGTTCGATGTCAGCATCACCGCCGCCAGCTTCCTGCTCGCGGTGCTGGCCGTCGGCGTCGGCCTGTTCATCGTCGGCTACGGCGACCGTCCCGGCGCCGTGCGGGTGATCGCCGCGGGGGCGCTCACCGGCACCAGCGTGGCCGGGATGCACTACACCGGCGTCGCCGGCATGCGCATGGACGCGACCGTGCACTACAACGTGGTCAGGGTCGTGCTGTCCGTGGTGATCGCGGTCGTCGCGGCCACCGTCGCGCTCTGGTTCACCGTCACTCTGAGCCGTGCCCGGTGGATCGCCGTCGCGGCCGCCATCATGGGCGTGGCGGTGACCGGCATGCACTACACCGGGATGTCCGCGATGCAGGTGCACCTGCTCACGACGCCGAAGGCGCTGCACGGCATCAGCGCGCTCGACTTCGTGCCGCCGATCCTGGTCTTCGTCCTGCTGGGCAGCATCGTGCTCGCGTACGCCCTGCTCATCGAGCCCGCGAACGACGAGCGGCCGCCCGCGCCCCCCACGACCCCTGGGCGGGACGGCGCGGGGTTCGCCGGGTCGCTGCCCGACCGGCGCGACCACGTCATCTTCCCCACCCAGCGGCCCACGTCGGGCGCGAGCGGGTCGCTGTTCGATCCGCTCGCCCGGCACAACCAGCCGCCGACCCACCGGCCTCGCTGAGCCCGCCGGGCTCGGCTGCCGCGAGCGAGCCGGCCAGATCGGCCGAGCCCACCAGACCACCCAGGCCCGCCCGGACCGACCGAATCCCACCCGGACCGACCGGCCCCACCCCACCCCGCCGGCTCCGCCAAGCCGCACGAGAAACCCCGGAACGGACGCGAAATCGCCGGGCCCGACCATGCGTCGGGCCCGGCGATTGCTCTTCTTCCTTCGGGCGAACTCGCTTCGGGCTAACTCTCTTCAGGCGAACCGTCGGGGCTGCGTTGGAGCGCGGGCGATCGGTCAGCGTGCGGCCAGCGCGTCGGCCAGGAACGCATCCGTCTCCCCGGCCGTCGGCGCGGTGGCCGGTCCCGAGCGGGTGACCGCGATCGCGGCCGCCGCGTTGGCCCGCCGTACCGCCTCGACCGGGCTGCGGCCGTGGGCCAGCCCGGCGAGGAACGCGCCCACGTGCGCGTCCCCGGCACCGTTGGCGTCGAGCTGCGACACCGCGAAGCCGGGCACCACCACCGCCGGTCGGCCCCGTTCCCGCAGTATGGCGCCGTCCGGCCCGGTACGCACCAGCACGCCGGCCCGGCCAATCCGCTCGTACAGCGCCTCGGCCGCCCGTACCGGGTCGGACTCGCCGGTCAGCGACTGCGCCTCGCGCAGGTTCGCGCTCCACCAGTCGGTGCGCGCCAACACGGCGTCGCGCACCGCCTGGGGGATGTCCGCCACCAGCGGCCCAGGGTCGGTGATCACCACCGCCTCCCCGGGCAGCCCGGCCAGCCAGCCGGCGATGGCCGGCCCGTTGGACGGGTACACCAGCCCGTAACCGGACACGTAGACCGCATCGGTCGGGCCCACCCGTACCGCGTCGAGGTGCCGCCGGGTCAACCGCGCCTCGGCGCCCAGGCTGGTCGCGAACGTCCGCTCCCCCTGGGCGTCGACGAGGGCCACATCGAACCCGGTGTCCACGTCGGGCTCGGCCGGCTGCGCGAGGTCGATCCCGGCCTCACTCAGCTGCCGCCGCGCCAGGTCCCCGAAGGGGCCGGTGCCGTGCGCTCCCGCGTACGTCACCGGCAGCCCCTGGCGCCTGGCGGCGGTCATCACGTTGTACCCGCCGCCCGCCGTCACCTGCGACGAGCGGGCCAGCATGTCGCCACCGCGTACCGGCAGCGAGGGCACGTTCATCACCAGGTCGATGACGACGTTCCCGACGTGTACCAGGCGCTCGATCATGACCGGGCCACCCCCACCGGCTCGGCCGGGCTGACCGGTCCCGAGGGCCCGGCCGGTGCCGACGCGGACCGGCCGTCGGGGTGTGCCCGCCGGTGCGCGAGCGCCGCGAACGGCAGGTAGATCACACCGGCGACCACGAACGCGACCACCCAGCCCAGGCCGTTGCGCCCGAACCAGCTGTCGGCCAGCGGCCCGGCGAACCAGACGTCCGTGGCGGACGTCTCGGCCACCGTGAACAGCAGGCCCACGCCGATGCCGGCGAGCCAGCCGATGAACGCCGGCCAGCCGATGCCGCCGTGGTGCCAGTACCGGCCGCCGCGGTGGGTGTTCATCAGGCCCTCCGCGTCGTACTCCTTGCGCCAGATCATGTCGATCAGGAACACCGCCACCCAGGCCGTGATCGGCACCGCGAGCAGTGAGATGAAGGTGATGAACGGGCCGTAGAAGTTCTTCGCGATCAGCATGAGGTAGATCGCGCCGGCCAGGGTGAGGATCACGTCGAGGCCGACCGCCAGGGTCCGGCGCAGCCGCACGCCCAGCGTGATCAGGGTCAACCCGGCGGAGTACACCGACAGGTTGTTGGACAGCAGCAGACCGCCGAACGCGGCGATCAGGTAGGGAATGGCCATCCAGGCCGGCAGCATCTGCTGGATCGCGGCCACCGGGTCGGAGGCCACGGCGATGCTGTTGTCGCCGAAGGACAGCAGTCCGCCGAGCGTGATCAGCAGCACCAGCGGGATGCCGGCGCCGGCCGCCGCCGAGGCCACCAGGTGCGCCCCCTTGGCGCGGCGGGGCTGGTACCGGGCCATGTCGGCGCCGGCGTTCGCCCAACCGATACCGGTACCGGCGGCGATGGTGCCGATACCCACGATGATGGCCGAGACCGGTGCCGCGGGCGCGTGCGCGACCGCGTGCCAGTTGACCCGGTCGATCAGGAATCCGGCGACCACGATGTTCAGCGCGCCGAATGCCCACGTGGCGTACTTCTGGATGACCAGCAGGGTGGCGTGTCCGAGCCCGGACACGGCCAGGGTCGCGGCCACGAACACCAGGATGGAGATCACCGTGAGCACCGTCGTGGAGTGCCAGCCGAACGCGATGTCCAGCAGGGCGAGCAGCGCGAACGCCGCGGTGGTGGTGTTCACCGTCTCCCAGCCCACTCGGGAGAGCCAGGACACCAGGGTCGGGCCCTTGTTGCCGTGCGGTCCGAACGGAGCCCTGGACAGGGTCATGCTCGGCGCCCCGCCCCGCTTGCCGGCCACACTGATGAGACCGACCAGGGCGAACGATCCGAACGAGCCGATCGCACCGACGATCAGCGCCTGCCAGAGGTTCAGGCTGCGCAGGGCGACCAGGGTCGCGCCCAGCGGCAGTCCGAGGATGGAAATGTTGGCCGCGAACCACACCCAGAACAGCTGCCGGGAGCTACCGGTGCGCTGGCCATCGGGTACCGGCTCGATGCCGCGGGTCTCCACGGCACCGAATCGGTTCTCCTGTTGTGCCATGACACTCACACTTTCGTCGTGTTTAGCTGTGCCTGTCCTCGCAGCTCCAGGAGCTGCCCGGCGAGCCGGTCGAGGTCCAGCTGGTTGATGTCGCGGACGGTGTCGACCGCGGCGGTGGGAAAGCCTTGGATTCCGTGTACGGCTCCGGCGATCGCGCCGGCCATCGCGGCGATGGTGTCGCAGTCGCCGCCGAGCGAGGCGGCGAGCAGGACGGCCTGCCACGGGTCGTCGGGGTACACGGACAGCACGGCGAACGCGGCGGGCACCGATTCGGTGCTGTGCACGCTGGTACCCACCAGTTGGTAGATGCGCTCGGCGGCGACGTCGGCGGGCAGCCCGCCGACCAGGGCGGTGGCCCAGGCGATGCGGGTGGCGATGTCGGCGCCCGCGATCCAGTAGCCACGCCGCGCACCGAGCCGGGCCGCGTCGATCGCGTGCCGGGTGGCCAGCTCGACGGTGGCCCCCTCCAACCCGGCGCTGACCGCGGCGGCCACGGCCGAGGCGGCGGCCAGCGCGACGCCGGTGTTGTGGCTGACCGCGCTGGCCTCCACCACCCGGTCCACGAGGGCCGGCAGGTCCTCCCCCGGCACCGCGATGCCCACCGGCGCCACGCGCATCGCCGCGCCGTTCGTGTCGCCGTACCGGCCGGTCTCCGCCACGGGTACCCCCGCGGCGACCGCCGCGACCGCCCGCTTGGTGGAGGGGCCGAGCAGGTCGAGCGAGCCGCGGGCGGCCATGGCCTTCTCCCAGGCCAGCAGCTCGCTGGCCAGGTGCGTGGGCGCGATGTGCCCGCCGCCGTCGACCAGCAGCCGGCCGACCAGGACCGCCTGTTCGGTGTCGTCGGTGACCGAGCCGGCCCGCATGTTCGGCGCGATCGGCTGGTCCGCCTCGCCCGGGGCGAACCCCGTCAGGCGGGCACCGTAGCGGGCCACTATCCGCTCCCGGGACAGGGACTGGGTAGGCATGCCCAGCGCGTCGCCGATGGCCAGCCCATAGAGGGCTCCCCTGGCCCGGGTATCCATGTCGTTCATTGGTGTCGCTCCCCGAATTGAAGCCGGATCTGGAACCTGGCGGGGTCGAGCAGGCTGTCGGTGTGTTCGACCAACTCCCCACCGAGGGTTCGGCTGATCCGCAGTGTGTGCAGGAACGTGTCTCCGGGCTGCCGGCCCAGCAGTGCCGCCTGGCGCTCGTCGAGCGCGACGATGTCGATGCGCTCCTCGCCGTGGTCGGCGTACCGCCCGGCGGCGTGCAGGGTGGCGGTCAGCGAGTCCGCGACCAGGCCGTCGTCGGGCGCCTCGCGCAGCCGGCCGACGGCGGGCACCCGGGCGCACTCCAGCGAGATGGCCGGGCCGCCGGCGATCGCGCGCACCCGGTCCACGGCCAGGAACTCGTCGTCCTCGACGCCGAGTGAGTCGGCCAGTCCCGGGTCGCGGACCAGCTCCATCCGCACGATCCTGGTATCGGTGGTGACGCCCTGCCCGGCCAGCGCGCGGGCCCAGCCGAGCCGCTGGTCCAGCGTCCGGTCGTCGAACACGACGAACGACCCCTTGCCGGACTCGGTCGCGATCATCCCCTGCCGGGCCAGTTCGGCCAGCGCCTGCCGGACGGTGTTACGGCTGACCTTGAAGCGGACGGCCAGCGCGTGCTCGCCCGGCAGCTTGGCGCCGTTGCCCGGAGACCCCGCCCGGATCTCCCGAGCCAGCGTCTCCGCTATGTGCCGATGCTTCACCGGCTGCACCTGTCCAGACATGTTCAGAAGAACCTAGGCCGGGGCTCGGGCATTCCGGTATGACCCGGGCCTGTCGCCCCGATCACAGATCCGACCCGGACACCGGTATCGAAAATGAGCGCTCATTCATTAAACTTCGCGGCATGGATGCCGATCGGGCGAGCCGCACCGCCGAGCACGTGGCACTGTTCCGGGCCCTGGAGTCGCGCCGGCGCGGCGACCGGCTGTTCGACGACCCGTACGCGGCGGCGTTCCTGACCGGGCAGTACCGGCTGGTGGCCCGGCTGGCCGCCGTCGCGCCGCTCGGTCGGCGCCTGGAGCGGTACATCGACGGGCGGTGGAACGGTGGCCCCCGCGCCTCCGCCGTGGTGCGCACCCGGCTCATCGACGACCTCGTGACCGAGGCCCTGGCCGGCACGGCTGGCGACCCAGACCGGTCGTGCCAGCTCCTGCTGCTCGGCGCCGGGTACGACAGCCGGGCGTACCGGCTACCGGCGGCGAGCACCACCACGGTCTTCGAGGTCGATCACCCCGCGACGCAGGCGGCCAAGCGGCGGCTGCTGCGCGGTCGGCTGCCGGCGGGGAGGATGTCGCACGTCCACTTCGTCCCGGTCGACCTGCTGCACGACGACCTCGGAGCGGCGCTGCGACGGGCGGGCTTCGCCAGCGCCCAGCGCACGGTGGTGATCTGGGAGGGCGTGACCAACTACCTCACCGCCGAGGCGGTGGACGCCACGCTGCGCCTGCTGGCCGGCACCACCGGACCCGGCAGCCGGATCATCTTCACCTATGTCGACCGGGCCGCCCTGGACGGCACCGGACGGTTCGCCGGATTCGAGCGGTGGCGCGACTCGGTACGCGACGCCGGTGAGCCGTGGACGTTCGGCTTCCACCCCGACGAACTGCCCGGGTACCTGACGCACCGGGGGCTCGTACTGATGTCGGACCTGTCCACCCGCGAGGCCGCCGTGCGGTACCTGGCCCCGCTGGGGCGCGACGAGCCGACCGCCGAGTTCTACCGCGTCGCCGAGGCGGAGGTCCGATAGTGCCGAAGGTCAGCGACGCGCACCGGCAGGCCCGCCGCCGCGAAATCCTGGACGCGGCGGCGGCGTGCTTCGCCCGCGACGGGTTCCACCGCACCTCGATGCAGGACATCGTCCGTGAGTCCGGGATCAGCGCCGGCCTGGTGTACCGCTACTTCGCGAGCAAGGACGAGGTGATAGCGGCGATCGTCGGGCAGTGGCACGAGCACCGCGCGGCGCTGCTGACCGGCGACTCAGCGACCGACAACCCCGCGACCAGCGACTCCGCGACCAGCGACTCCGCGAGGAAACACCCGGCGGAGCGGGCCACCGCGGCGGCGTTGCCCGCCTACCTCGACATGCTGCGCGCGATCGGGGCGCCCGAGTCCGCCGCCGACCTGCGGCTGGGCGTGCAGGTCTGGGCCGAGGCGCTGCGCTCCCCCGCCATCGACGCGCTGGTGCTCGGCGGCGTCGAGCGGTTCCAGGAGTTCGCGGCCAGGGTGATCCGTTCGACGCAGCGCGACGGCGGCCTGCCCGCCACGCTCGACCCCGACGCCCTGGCCCGGGTGCTCATCGCCATCTACCAGGGGCTCATGCTGCAGACCGCCTGGGACGGGACGGTCGACAACGACGCGTTCGTGCACGCCGTCGCCGACCTGGTCGGCCCGCTGATCGGACCCGGACAGGCCTGACCCCGACCGTCCATTCGAGATCATGGTGGCGAACCTCCCCCGGAGGGTGGGATCGCCACCATGATCTGAGTGGGCGGACGCCGGACGGCGCCGGCGGGATGATCAGCCGGCGGCGGAGGTGAACACCGGCAGGAAGCCGCCGGACTGGCCGTCTGCGGTCGGGTGGTACGACTCGCTGATGTCGAGGATGTTCAGGGAGTGCAGCCAGTTGGTGCCGCTGGCGCAGAGCTGGTGCCCGACGAATTTCGAGCGCACGTCGCCGAAGGTGAAGCCGTGCTGGGACGCGGCCGTGCTCAGGATGCCGTCGAGCAGGTTGATGCCCTCGTCGATCTTCGAGTGGGAGGTGGCGCTCAGCCCGATGCAGGTCGTGCCGAGCTGGTAGAAGACCGGGTAGTCCAGGACCACCACGCGCGCGCTGGGCGCGTGCGAACGGATCCCGTTGTAGACGTTGTTGAGCAGGCCCGGCAGCGTCGACTGGGCGGAGTTCTCCGCGCTCTGCACGGCGCTGACGCACGCGTCGGTACCCTGCAGCGCGCAGGTCTTCATGATGTTGGAGAACCCGACATCGTTGCCGCCCACCGTGACGCTCACCAGCGTGGTGCTGGAACTCAGCGCCGACAGCTGGGAGTTGATGACGGTGGCGGTGGTCGCCCCGGAGCAGGCGACCGAGGTGTAGGAGGCGGGGGCGTGGGCCGCCGCCCACAACGCCGAGTAGGCCTTGGTGCTGCGGTCGCACGAGCCGCTGGAGCTGATGTAGCTGCCAGAGCCGAGGCCGGACGCGTAGGAGTCGCCGAGGGCGACGTAGTGGACGGCGGTGGCCGCCTGCGCGGGAACGGCCATGGCCAGCGCGGCGACGGTGGCCGTGGCGACGCCGATGGCAAGGGTGACCAGACGCGTGCTTCGCACTTGTCCTCCTGGGGGATGGAGACCGGTGCCGTATAGATAACATCTGATCAATTCGGAAGGAAGGCCTCCGGCCAACTATTTGCGATCTTCGCCGAACCGGGCGGGAGCCGTTCGCCGCTGGCCCGCAAACCCTTACCACACAACGTTTCCATCACCGATGAACGTTGGTCGTCCACCCGCCCGCGCCGCCGTGAACGCTTCGGCCGCCGACGTCGCCCGCTAGGGGCGGGGCGGCTGCCCGCACAGCCACGCCAGCTGATGGATCAGCTTCTCCGGCTCGGCGAACGGATCGAGGTCGACGACCTCCCGCGGATCCAGCACGGGTACCGAGACGTGCGAGATCAGCGGATGGAGCGGGCGCACGTCGTCCTCGCCCTCGCCGAACAGGTCCTCGTGCAGCTTCTCGCCCGGCCGCAGGCCGGTGTACACGATCTGGGCGGGGCCGGGGCTCAGGGCGGCGAGTTGCCGCGCCACGCTGTCGATGCTGACCGGCCGGCCCATGTCGAGTACCAGCGCCTCGCCGTCCCGCCCGATCTCCGCCGCCTGCAGGACGAGGTGCACGGCCTCCTGGACGGTCATGAAGTACCGGGTCACCTCGGAATGGGTGACGGTGATCGGCAGTCCCGCCTCGATCTGCGCCCGGAACGCGGTGACCACGGAGCCGCGGCTGGACAGCACGTTGCCGAAGCGCACGCTCAGGAACGTGCCGTCCGCCGCCTCCGCCGCGTGCGCGGTCAGGCGCTCGGTGATCCGCTTGGAGTAGCCCAGCACGCTGACCGGGTTCGCCGCCTTGTCGGTGGAGATGTTCACGAACCTCGCCACGTCGCGGCACGCCTCCAGGACGTTCAGCGTGCCCCAGACGTTGGTCTTGACGGCCTCCGCCGGATGCCTCTGCAGCAGCGTGAGGTGCTTGAGCGCGGCCGCGTGGAACACCACGTCCGGTCGACGGTCGGCGAAGATCCGGGCTATGCCCGCCCCGTCGCGCAGGTCGGCGAGGATCAGCTCGGGGCCGTCGAGCAGCGCCCGGCCGGACAGCGACATCTGCAGGCTGTGCAGCGCGGACTCGTCCCGGTCGAGCATCATCAACTCGCCCGGGTTGGCCCGCATGATCTGCCGGCACAGCTCGGAGCCGATGGAGCCGCCCGCTCCGGTCACCAGCACCCGGCGCCCGGCCAGCCCGGCGTCGCAGGCCAGGTCGGCCACCACGTGCCTGCGCCCGAGCAGGTCATCGATGCTCACGTCCCGGACGTCCGCGACGCTGATCCGGTGGTTGACCAGTTCGCGCACCGGAGGCACCACCTTGAACTGCGCGCCGGCGCGCAGGGTCTGCGTGCGCACCTCGCCGATGAGCTCGGCGTCGGCGTTGCTGACCGAGAGGATCACCGTGCTGGCGCCGGTCTGTTCGACCGCGGACACCACGTCGCGCCGGCCGCCGAGCATGCGCACGCCGTCGATGCGCAGCTGCCGCTTGCCGGGGTCGTCGTCGAGCAGCCCCACCGGCAGGTACCCGCCGTGCGGGTCGGAGACCATGGCGCGCAGCAGGCCGCGACCCGCCGAGCCGAGGCCGAACAGCAGGACCGGGCGCGCCGAGTTGGCGTCGGGCCGCAGCAGCCGGTCCTGGTGGTGCCGGTACATCGCGCGAACGGACAGCATGAGCAGCAGCGCCACGGCCGCGCCCAGCGCCGGGGTGCTGGCCGGGACCGGCCGCTCCCCCAGCGGTACGACGGCGCACAGCATCACCAGGGCGGTGCCGGCGGCCGTAACGGCCAGCGACCGGGCCTCCTGCAGGCTGCCCAGGGGGTCCCGGCCCCGGCGCGCCCGCAGCGCGGTCGCCGCCGCCAGGTACAGCACGGCGGCGACCAGGCCGCCGAGGAGCACGGGTACCACGTGGCTGCTCAGGTCGAACTCGAACCGGGCCCACGCGGCCAGAAGGAAGCCGCCGATCCAGGCTGCCGTGTCGGCGATGAACAGCGTCGATGTCCGGCGCCACGACTCCGTTCGGGGGCGGGCCGCGCCCGAAGGACGGGTGGCGACGGGCGCGATGACCTGCATGCACGTGCTCCTGGTCGATCAATGCCGATTAATCGAACGACGGCAGACCCATACGAAACATGTCTGATTTCGCCTGAAAAGGACGTATGAACCACTCTAGCGGCTTTGAGGAATTACGGGGCCTATAAGGGGCTTCAGTCACTTTTGGGGCGTCGTCTCGTTGAACGGGGTGCCTCGACGACGGGAGGACCCGATGGACGCAGTGTCCCGATCCGGCCTCGACGGGCCCGGGTTCCGGGTGCTGAGCACGTGTGGCGCCTTCGAGCCCGGCTTCCGCGGCGGCGGCCCGGTCCGGTCGATGGCGCACATCCTCGACACGCTGCCGGAGAACACCGCCCTGTCGCTGGTCACCCGGGATCGCGACCTGGGCTCCCCCGAGCCGTACCCGGGGCTGTCCGGCCGCTGGGTCAGCCGCCCCCGCGCCCGCGTCTTCTACCTCAACACCGGCCGGCCCGACCAGTGGCTGCGGCTGTGGCGCGAGCTTCGCGGCGAGCGCTTCGACCTGCTGTACCTCAACAGCCTCTGGGCCCCGACGTACACGGTGATGCCGGTGCTCGCCGCACGGCTCGGGCTGATCCACGCCACCCGGATCCTCATCGCGCCGCGCGGCGAGCTGTCGCCCGGCGCGCTGGCCCTCAAGGCCGGCAAGAAGCGGCTGTTCCTGAGGTGGTGGGGGTCGTACCTGCGGCGGGCGGACGTGGTGTGGCACGCCTCCACCAACCGCGAGGCCGACGACATCAGGTCCGTCTGCCCCTGGGCGCGGGTCGAGATCAACCAGGATCAGAGTTCACTGCCGGTCGAGCCGGTACCGGCGACGGACACCGTCGACGGCCCGGCCCGCCTCGTCTTCATCAGCCGGATCACCGCGAAGAAGAACCTGGAACTGGTCCTGCGCGCGCTGCCGGCCCTGCGGGGGCGGGTCGACCTGGACATCTACGGGCCGCTCGAGGACGCCCGATACTGGGCGCGCTGCCAGCGGCTGACCGAGTCGCTGCCCGCCCCGATCCGGGTCAGGTACCGGGGCGAGCTGGCACCGGAGGCCGTCCGGCAGACCTTCAGCCGCTACGACGCCTTCGTCTTCCCGACCCTCGGCGAGAACTTCGGGCACGTGATCGCGGAGAGCCTCTCCGCGTCCTGCCCGGTGATCTGCTCCGACCAGACCCCGTGGACGGACGTGCTGGACAAGGGGGGCGGGACGGTGGTGCGCGACCTGACGGTCGCCGGCCTGGCCGAAGCGATGCAGCGCGTGGTGGCCATGAGCCCGCCGCAGCGCCTGCTCGCCCGGCAGTGCGCCGGGGCGGCGTACCGGCAGTGGCGCGAACAGACCCGGGGGCGTGAGGTCAACATCGTCGAGCAGGTCCGGCGGGCGCTGTGGCCGGCCGCGACGTGAGCGCGCGGATCGCGCTCGTCACCCACGGGTTCGACACCACCGGCGGGGTCGGCACGGTGACCCGCTGGCTGCGCGACGGGCTGCGCTCCACCGGCGAGTACCGCGTGGACGTGCACAGCCTGGCCACCTCCAGCCGGGACCGGCACAGCCGGCGCCTGGCCGCACCGGGCTCCTGGCTGCGCCGCAGCCTCGACGGCGGGGATGCCGGCCCGCGCGGGGACGCGCGCGAGCACCGCTGGGGCGCCAACGCGGTCGAGGTCGAGTTCATGCGGTACCGGCCACGCCACGAGCTGACCGAGGTGCTGCGCGGGTACGACCTGGTGCAGGTGGTGGCCGGCGGGCCGGCGTGGGCGGCGGCCGTCGCCGGGGCCGGGGTGCCCGTGGTGCTGCAGGTCGCCTCGCGGGCCTGCTGGGAGCGGGAGTCGCAGCGCACCGGCCAGCCCCTGCCGCTGCGCGGCTGGCGTGCGGCCATGACCCGGTGCACCACGCGGATCGAGCGCACGGCCCTGGCCCGGGTCGACGCCGTACTGGTGGAGAACGCGGCCATGTACGACTGGGTACGCGGCGCCGGGCCGGCCCGCGTGATCAAGGCCGCACCCGGGGTGGACACGACGCTGTTCGCCCCCGCCGACCGGCCGTGGCGCCCCGACGGCCACCTGCTTTCGGTGTGCCGGCTCGGCGACCCGCGCAAGGGCCTGGACCGGATGATCCACGCCTACGCCGCCCTGGTGCGCCGCCACGAGCCCACCCCGGACCTGGTGATCGCCGGCCGGGGAGCGCTGCCCGGGCCGCTGCGCGAACTGGTGGCCGGGCTCGACCTGGGCGCGCGGGTACGGGTACTGGCCGACGTGCGCCCGGACGAACTCGTCGAGCTGTACCGGGGCGCGTCGGTGTTCCTGCAGACCTCGCACGAGGAGGGACTCGGGATGACCGTGCTGGAGGCGATGGCCTGCGGGCTGCCGGTGGTGTCCACCGAGACGGCCGGCAGCCGGGAGACCGTGCGGGACGGGGCGACCGGATGGCTGGTGCCGCAGTCGCCGGCCGGCGGGGTCGCCGCGGCGGTCGCCGACCGCACGCTGCGGGTGCTGTCCGACCCGGGCTGCGACTTCGGCCGCCGGGGGCGGGAGCGCTGCCTGAGCCTGTTCTCCTCGCGGGTCGCCCTGCGCCGCTTCACCGACGTCTACGACGACCTGCTGGGCCGCGGCCCGGGTGGGCGGGTGGGGACCGGCGATCCGCACGGGGCCGGCGATCCGCACGGGGCCGGCGGTGCGCGCGGTGCGCGCGAGGCCGGCGCACCGGGGTGGACGGCCGGCCGGCGGTCAGGAGCGCAGCAGCCGGTCGGGCAGGGGCTCCCCCGCGAGCGGACCCTCGGCGGCGGTCGGCTTGCGCCACCAGGCGTGCGCGAGGGCCAGCAGGCACAGCCGTGACGCGGTCATGTCGCCGCGCTTGACCAGGTCGGCCAGCGCCACCCGGGGCAGCAGCGCCGCCGCGCTCAGCCAGTTGAGCATGGCCGGGCCCAGGCCGAAGCACGACCGGGTGTACCAGACCCGGTTGCGCGTGGAGTAGTAGTTCCACCGCGCGCCGATCACCCGGGACCCGTGGTGGGTGGCCACCGCGTCGCCGCAGCACAAGATCCGCCAGCCGGCGCGCCGGGCGCGGATGCACAGGTCGGCGTCCTCGGCGCCGAGGAAGAACGAGCCGTCCATGCCGACGCCGTCGGCCACCTCCCGGCGAATGAACATCACCGCCCCGGTGACCCAGGCGCACTCGACCGTGACCGGGCCCGGGTCGACCAGCACCTTGGGTACCCGGCGCCAGCGGGTCAGCCAGGCCGCCCCGGACTGCAGGGTGTTGTCCTCGTGCCGCAGCACCGGCCCGACGATGCCGGCACTCTGGTCGGCGAGCAGCACGTCCAGGCAGCGTTCGAAGGTGTCCCGGGGCAGCGCGATGTCGTTGTTGAGCAGCACCATCGCCTCGGTGCGGCGCCCGCGTACGGCCGTCGTGAACGCCTCGCCGTAACCGAGGTTGCGCCCGGGCACCAGCCACTCCACCGCCGACCGCAGCGCGTCCGGGCGGGCGGCGCCGTCGTTGGCCACGACGACGACGTCGGTGTCGAAGTCCGCGAGATGGTTGGCCAGCCGGAGGGTCGGTTCGACATCGCCGTAGTGCACGACTACCGAGGTCGACCGGGGCACCGGCCTTTCCGAGCGCGTCATCAAGGTACCCACGTTAGCCTAGAATACGGATACAACGCCCAGATGACGCTAAGAGGTTCGATGTCGTATGAAAAGTGGCGGCACCAGGTCGCCGAGCGCACCCCGGCGCCCGTCCGCAACTGGGTGGCCGCGGCCCGGCTGGCCCGGCTGCGCCAGCGCAACGCCTCCCGGTCGGCCCAGGAGGTCTTCTCGGAGGTCTACGCCGCCCGGCAGTGGGGCCTCGGCGACCGCTTCGACTCCGGCACCGGTTCGCGCGGCGACGCCCCGATGCGCTACGCGGACTTCATCCGGCGGCTCATCGAGGACAGCGGGGCGCGCAGCGCCGTCGACATCGGCTGCGGCGACTTCCGGGTGGCGTCCATGTTCGTCGACGCCCTGGAGCGGTACGAGGGGGTGGACGTCGTACCGGATCTGATCTCGCGCAACCTTCAGGCGCACGGCCGGCCGGGGGTGAACTTCTCGCTGCTCGACGCGGCGAACGACGACCTGCCCGAGGCCGACGTGTGCCTCATCCGCCAGGTGCTCCAGCACCTGTCCAACGCTCAGATCACCGCGATCCTGGACCGGTGCCGCCGGTACCCGCTGGTGGTGGTGACCGAGCACGTGCCGGCCCCCGACCGCGCCCGGGAACCGAACCGCGACAAGCCGCACGGGCCGGACACCCGGCTGGACACCGGCTCGTGGGTGGACATCGAGCTGTCCCCGTTCGGCTGCGCACCGGTCCGGGAGGTGCTGCGGATTCCGGCGCCCACGCCGCTGTACAGCCCCGGCGAGATGCTGCGCAGCCAACTGTGGCGCCCGGTCCAGGGCGGCCAGTGGTGATCGAGGTCGCCGACAAGGTCTACCGCAACCGGGGCAACACCGCCGTGCTCGACCTCGTCGACCGCGACGCGGTGACCGTGCTGGACGTGGGGTGCGGCGCCGGCGACAACGCGGCGTCGCTGCAGCGGCGCGACCCGCACAAGCGGATCTTCGGGATCACCGGCTCGCCGAAGGAGTGCGCGCTGGCCGGCGAGCACATGGAGCTGTGCTGGGTCGCCGACCTCGAGGCGGAGCTGCCGCCGGAGATCGACAAGATCCAGTTCGACTGCCTGGTCTTCAGCCACGTGCTCGAACACCTGCGCGACCCGGCGGCCCTGGTCGCCCGGCTGGTGCCGAGCCTCGCCCCGGGCGGCACCTGCGTGATAGCGGTGCCCAATGTGCTGAACTGGCGCGACCGGCTGGACTTCCTGCGGGGACGGTTCGAGTACCGGGACATCGGCACCCTCGACGCGACGCACCTGCGCTTCTACACGTACCGCACGGCGGCGCGGCAGCTGCTGGCGACGGCGCCGGAGCTGGCCGTCGAGCTGGTGACCGTCTCCGGCGACGTGCCGCTGTGGCGGCTGATGCGCAGGCTGCTGCCCGAGCGGACCTGTGTCGGGATCCGGGAGCTGGGCCGCCGGCGGTGGCCCAACCTGTTCGGCTGGCAGGTGCTCATCAAGGCGCGGCGGGTCGAGGCGGCCGGCAACCCGTAGCCGCCGTCGCCGCCGTCGCCGAGCGCCGCGACCGCGCCGCCGCCAGGAACACCACCGAGGACACCGCGTACCCGACGCCGGGGATCACCGCGATGCCGGTGGTCGGCCAGTGCCACAGGATGGCCAGGCCGAAGCCCGCGGCCACCACGGCGAGCCCGGGCACCCGCAGCAGGATGACCCGGCCGCCCAGCCCGGCGATGAGCGCCTCGTGGCCCAGCAGATAGTCCACGGACTGCATGACCCCGACGCCGCAGAGCACCGCCACGATCGGCGCGGCGGGCAGGAACGCCGACCCGTACGCGCCGCCGATCCACAGCCGGACGGTCAGCGTCAGGGGTACGGCCACCGCCAGCGAGGTGCCGGCGGTGCGCCACAGCTCCCGGCGCAGCGCGCCGGCTCCGGCGGCGAACGTGCCGCCCTGCCGGCGGGAGAACCAGTGCATCCCACGGGACTGCCCGGCGGCGAGCACCGCCCCCTGTGCGGCCACCCCGATCGCGTAGAACGCGACCACCTCCGGCCGGAACAGCGCGGTGACCGCCAGCAGGTCGAACCGGTACTGCAGCTGGGTCATCCAGTTGCCAGGCGCCAGGCGCACCGAGTCGGCGAGCGTACGGCCGATCGGGATGTGGCCCACCCGCCCGCGCTCGCAGCAGCGCCACAGCCACAGCGCGGTCGCGGCGGCCTGGGCGACGGACACCGCTACCAGCCAGCCGGCCAGCCCGGTGGAGCCGGCCACCAGCAGGCCGCCCATGGCCAGCAGGGCAGCGGCCTGCGGCACGATCCGAGCGGCGTTGAACTCGACGCTCATCCGGCCCATCCGCTGGGCCTCCGCGGCCCCGAGCGAGCTGAACTGGTTGGCCAGCACGATGAGCACCGCGGCGACGAACACCACCGCCGCCGGGCGCAGGAACGCCGCGACCCCGGCGAGGGCCGCCAGCGCCGCGGCGATCGACAGCAGCAGCGGCGTGGCCAGCTCGCGCAGCTTGTGCCGGCCGGGCGTCCAGTCGTCGAGCACGAGCACCTGCGGCAGCCCGCCCAGCGCGAACACGCCGATGGTGGAGGCCCAGGTCTGCCAGGTGACGTACTGGCCGCGCCCGGCGGGGCCGAGCACGCGGGAGACCAGGACGCTGGACAGCAGCCCGCCGACCAGGAGCCCGCCGTTGGTCAACAGGGTCGACGCGCGCCCGGCAAGCGGGCGCAACAGCAGGCGCGGCAGCCGGCGGGCCGGCCGGGATCCGCCCGGCCGCCGAACCGCCGACGGCTCGGCCACCTCGGGCGCGTCGGCTACCGCCGGCGGATCAGTCACCGTTGGCGGATCGGCCGCCGTCGGCGCGTCAGCCACCGTCGGCGGATCAGCTACCGCCGCCGGATCGGCTACCGCCGGCGCGTCAGCGGCCGTCGGCTGATCGGCCAGCGCCGCCTGGGGAGGCTGGAAGGGTTGGGGAGGCTGGGGTACCGGCGGCCGGGCGGCCGGTGCCGGCGGGACCGGATCGGCCCGCTCGTCCGCGACGCTCATGCCTGGGGGCGGCGATCAGCGGGCTCGCTCCCGCCATCCGGATCGCCCGGGGGGCGCGGTGCGACCGAGCGCCTGGGCCGGGGCGTGAGGCAGGCGGCCAGCGTGGCCGGCCGGTGTCCGCGCCCGGCGTCCGGGATCTCGCGGAACCGGGCGCGGTCGACCGCGTGCGACATCAGCGCCAGGGATCGGGCCACCCCGCGCCGGGCGCGGCACGGCAGGCTGCGCTCCCGGCGCAGCGCGATCGACAGCTCGCCCGACGCGGTCAGCAGCGGCGGCCAGGCGCCGCGCGGCGACCGGCTGGGCCGCAGCGCCTCGATGACGCGCCCCGGCACGGCCGGTAAGACCACGTCGCAGTTGACCTGCGCGGCCAGCTCGCGCAGCGCGCCGACACCGAACCACAGCAGGTGTACCGGCGGCAGGTCGGTGTCCCAGATCGCGTGGGCCGGGCTCGCGTCCCGGTTGGGCGTGGTCACCAGCACGCTGCCCCCGGCGGCCAACGACGCCAGCGCGCCGGTCAGCAGGTGGGTCGGCGCCGCGACGTGCTGGATCAGCTCCAGCGCGATGACCAGGTCGACGGCCTCCGGCGGTCGGGCGGCGAACTCCTCGGTGGTCAGGAACCAGTCGTCGTGGCCGAACCGGGTGCGCGCCCGGGCGACGGTGGTGGCCGAGAGGTCCACGCCGACGCAGGCGATACCGGCCCGGCGCAGCGCGTACGTCAGGTGCCCCTCGCCGCAGCCGAGGTCGACCACCCGGGCGCCGGGGCGCAGCCGGTGGCGGACGTGATCGCGGACGTACCAGTAGGGCAGCTCGCAGGAGGCGAGCAGGTCCAGCGGTTGCGGGTGGCGGGTCACCGCCGCCGCGTACCCGGCGCGCTGGTCGTAGCCGGGCAGCTTGCCGGTGTGCCGGTAGATCGTGTCGTACAGCCCGGCGGGTACGTCCAGGCGGCTACTGAACCGCAGCAGGCACCGGGGGCATTCCAGCACGCAGACCCGGTAGCCCTCGACGTAGCCGTCGAAGTCTCCGGAGACCCGGTCGCTGCCGGTGCGGCAGGTCGGGCACGGGGTGCCGACCGGCGGCGGGTGCCGCCGGTCCTGCCACGTCCGCTGCTCGCCCGCTCGGCCCGGCCGGGCGGGCCGCAGAGTCGTCGCCCCGGCATCCGATCGGCCGCCGTCCCCGACGGGACGCTGTGCATGCTCCACCTGAAGCCCCAAACCCCCGTGAGTAACAGGTACCCGTAAAGCACGCTATAGGGTCTTTCAGGCTCCTTGGGCGTTTTCCGGGGAGACGGGGTCCGGCAGCGGGCAGCGGTACCCGGGGAAAAAGGCCGGGCCGGGCCGCCAGCCGGGATCGCGGCGCAGCCCCTCGGCATGGTGCGCGCCCAGCAGCCGCGCGTACCCGGGCTCGTCGAGCACCCTGGTTCCGACCGAGTACGGCACCAGCCCGGTCGGGGCGAACGCCCGCTTGTACCGGAAGATCCCGTCGTCCGGGGCGTACCCGCCGCCGAGCACGAACCGGCTCGCGCCGGCCGCCCTCCCCCACCGGCAGACCTCGAACTTCAGCAGGTCGTTCGGGCGCAGGTCGAACGCGTCACGGTCGGTCCCGCCCAGGTACGAGTAGAGGGTGTCCGCCGAGACCAGCACGAGTTCGGTGGAGACCACGCGCCCCGCGTGCAGGGCGTGGAAGAACGCGAACCGGCCGGGCATCCCGGCGACGATGGTCTCGAAGAAGGCGCGCGGGAAGTAGAAGCCGTCCGCCGCGCTGCGGCGGTCCATGGTGCCGGCGTAGACGCGCAGGAAGTCGTCCAGCCGGGCGCCAACCTCGTCCACCTCGACCGTCACGCCGGCGCGCCGGGCCTTGTTGACGTTCTTGCGCACCTTGTGGTCGAAGCCCCGCCACTGCGCGTCCTCGGGCATCCGCAGGTCGCACACGACGTTCGTGAGCCTGGGCTCGACCCGGCCGGGGTGAGCCAGCCGCTGGTCGTCGAGCAGTGACAGCCGGGTGAACTCCGAGACGACCCGCCGGTCCCGGCAGAACTCGTCGAAGGCCACCCAGAACTGCTTGGCGTCGGGCTCGTCCAGCGGGGCCTGGCAGAACGCCCCGGCGTACCCGTACGCGCTGGTCACGTCGAAGGCCGGCGGGCCCTCCCGGCCGCTGGTGGGGCCGCTGGCGGGGCCGAGGAACGAGGCGTCGCGGTCAATCGGCCGCTGGCGCGTCAACCCCGCGGCGAGGTGGGGCGCGTCGACCGGGCGCAGGACGAACGGGTACAGCACCGGGCCGGAGTCGGTCTCCGCGAACGCGGCCAGCGCCTCCTGCCCCTCACCGGCGAACAGCCCCACGTAGGCCGGGTGGGCGAACACCTCCCGGGTCGGCCAGGCGTCGTGAACGGCCTGCCAGCGCTCGCGGTCGCGAGGGACCCGGGCGTTGTAGATCTCGAATCTCATCTCGTCTTTCCGTCGCGCTGCCGGGGCGGGGTCAGATGCGCCGCGCCGAGCGCCGCTCACCGTACTCGACGCGGCCCCGGCCGGGGTCGCTCAGCGACATCCGCATCCGCACGAAGCGCGCGAACCACGCCGTGGCGCAGCCGGCCGCGGAGCCGGGCCGCACCGCGTAGACCCGGGACGGCGCCACCAGTTCGGCGAGCCCGTGCGCGATGCCGGCGCCGGTCGCGCCGGGCTCGACCCGCAGCACGCTGCCCACCATGCGCACCCTGCTCACCTGGCCGTCGCCGTGCCGGACCGACAGGTCCCCGAATCCGTAGGCCGCGCGCTGCGCCTGGAAGGTCGGCCAGTCGAGGATCCGCAGCGGCGTGCGCGCCGCCCCGGCCCCCGGTGTCGGCACGTCCTCCCACCACGAGTACCCCATCTCCTCGAAGCCCAGCTTCTGGTAGAGCGCGTACGCGCCCACGTTGTCCACCTCGACGTCCAGCCCGAGCGCCGACACGCCGAGGTCGCGGGCGATCCGCACCCCGTCGTCGAGCAGCCGGGTGCCGTAGCCGTGCCCCCGGTACTGGGCGCGCACCGACAGGCCGTTCAGGAACAGCTGGGCGTGCATGATCCGCCAGTCGGCCACGGCGATCACCTCGCCGGCGACCCGGGCCGCGCGCAGGATGACCGTGCGCTGCCCCGGCGCCGGGGACAACGCGGCGCCCAGGTACGCGTCGGCGCCGGTGGCGTGGTACGCGACCAGCCCCTGGCACTCGACGGGTACCGACGCGGCCAGCAGCCGGGCGGCGGCCCGCCGCCCGTCGCCGTCGTGGCCATCAATGGACTGGATGTCCGTCTCCCCGATCATGGGCGGGACATCCCCCTCTCCTCATCCAGGTCGAGCATGTCGCCGGCCGGGTCGGCCGACACTCCGGAACTCGCGAAGACCCGGCCCACCGTGCGCAGCGCGATCCGGGCATCCAGCCACAGCGACCACTGCGCGACGTACCGCGCGTCCAGCGCGAGCCGGTCGTTCCAGCTGGCCGCGTTGCGCCCGGTGACCTGGGCGAGCCCGGTGATGCCCGGGCGCACCGCGAAGCGCAGCAGCTCGGGGCCGGCGTAGCAGCTGTCGTACCGGGGCAGCAGCGGCCTCGGTCCGATCAGGCTCATCTCGCCGCGCAGCACATTGATCAGCTGGGGCAGCTCGTCGATGCTGTACCGGCGCAGGAACCCGCCCAGCGGGCGGGCCCGGTCGCGGTCGGGCAGCAGCCGGCCCTGGGCGTCCCGGGCGTCGGTCATCGTGCGCAACTTGAGCAGCCGGAAGTGCCGCATCGAGCGCCCGGTCCGCTCCTGGACGAACAGCACCGGGGCGCCCATCCGCACCCGGACCAGGCCCGCCGCGACGAGCAGGATCGGCCCGGCCAGCACGAACACCAGCCCCGCCAGCATGACGTCGACCAGGCGCTTGACCGCCGCCGGCAGCCCGGCCGGCCCCACGCCCGACGGCGCGGCCGTGCCCGGCGCGCCAGCGGCATCCGCCGCGCGGTTCACGCCCGACGACGCGACTGACGACGACGTGGCCGGCGACGACGTGGCCGGCGACGACGTGGCCGGCGGCGCGGGCGCGTTCAGCGGTCCGGCGGGGTGCGCCGGACCGGCCGAACTCACCGTTCGTCCAGGAACTGGCCGATGGCGCCGAACACCCGCCCGAGCTGCTCCTCGCCGAGCGCCGACCCGCTGGGCAGCGCGAGCCCGGTCTCGAACAGCCGCTGCGCCGCACCCGTGATCAGCGCGTGCGCGCCGGAGAACAGCGGCTGCAGGTGCATCGGCTTCCAGAGCGGTCGGGTCTCGATCTCGGCGGCGGCGAGGTGGGCGGCCAGGTCCCGGGCCTGCCAGCCGGCCCGCTCCGGGTCCACCAGGATCGTGGTCAGCCAGCAGTTCGCCCCCGGATCGCCGTCGCCGAGCAGGCGCACGCCGGGGACCGAGGCGAACAGTTTCGCGTACCGCTCGCGCAGTTGCCGGCGGCGGGCCAACATGCCGTCCAGGCGCACCAGCTGGGCGCGGCCGAGGGCGGCCAGCACGTTGCTGAGCCGGTAGTTGTACCCGACCTCGGTGTGCTCGTAGTGCGGCACCGGCTGCCGCGCCTGCGTGGACAGGTACCGGGCCCGCTCGGCCAGCAGCGGGTCGTCGCAGACCAGCATGCCGCCGCCGGAGGTGGTGAGGATCTTGTTGCCGTTGAAGGACAGGATTCCGGCCCGGCCGAACGACCCGGCCGGCCGGCCCCGGTAGGTGGCGCCGAGGTACGTGGCGCCGAGCGCCTCCGCCGCGTCCTCCAGCACCGGTACCGAGGCGGCGGCGCACACCGGCAGCAGTGCGCCGTAGTCCACGCAGGCGCCGAACATGTCCACCGGCACCACCGCGGCCACCCGCCGCCCGCTGACCCGCAGCTGGCGCAGCAGCTGGGCGACCAGGCCGACGTCGATGTTGCCGTTGACCGGGTCGCAGTCGACGAAGACCGGCTCGGCGCCGGTGTAGCGCACGGCGTTGGCGGTGGCGACGAAGGTGAGCGTCGGCACGATGACGACGGTGCCGGGGCACGCGCCGTAGGTCTGCAGGGCGAGGTGCAGCGCCGCGGTGCCCGAGCTGAGCGCGACCGCGTGCGCCCGGCCGACCCGGGCGGCGACCTCCCGCTCGAACGCGTCCACCTGCGGACCGAGCGGCGCGACCCAGCCCGAGCGCAGAGCGTCCATGACGTAGGCCTCTTCGACGCTGCCGACGTCCGGGGCGGACAGGTACACCCGGCGGGCATCAAGCTTCACGGAATCTGGCCTCCGACCGCAGAAGACACGTTGTAGCTCCCGAAGGCGTTCTATCAGCCCAGCGGCCCGGATATGGCGTCTTTCCGGATACTTGTCTGTTTCGGCGCCATTTACGGTCAAAATCGGGCGAGCAGTGGCCAGTCTGCCTCTATCGCCCGTTGACGACCATGATGCCCGATATTATGTCTTTCGAGGTAACTATCTGCTTTGATGGTCGTTGACCCAAACGCTGGCTAAATGCGCGTAGTGGAACCGGGTCGGCCAGCCGAGCCAGCCAGAGGCGTCGAGCCAGTCAGAGGTGTACGCGAATGAGCTTCCTGCCAGCGGGATGCCGGGTATTGATCACCGGGGGAACCGGCTCCTTCGGCCAGACGATGGTGCGCCGGCTGCTCGGCCACGACATCGGCGAGGTGCGGGTACTCAGCCGCGACGAGGCCAAGCAGGACCTGATGCGCCGCCGGCTCGGCGACGACCGGGTGCGCTACCACGTCGGCGACGTACGCGACCCGGACACCGTGCTGCGGGCCACCCGGGAGGTGGACTTCATCTTCCACGCCGCCGCGCTCAAGCAGGTCCCGTCGTGCGAGTTCTTCCCGCTGGAGGCCGTGCGCACCAACGTGCTGGGCAGCGCGAACGTCGTCGAGGCGGCGCAGGTCAACGGGGTGCGCTCGGTGGTCGTGCTCTCCACCGACAAGGCCGTGTACCCGGTCAACGCGATGGGCATGAGCAAGGCGCTGATGGAGAAGGTGGCCCAGGCGCACGCCCGCAACAATCCGCGCAGCCGCACGACCGTCGCCTGCGTGCGGTACGGCAACGTGATGTGCTCCCGGGGCTCGGTCATCCCGCTGTTCATCGAGCAGATCAAGGCCGGCCGGGCGCCCACGGTCACCGATCCCGCGATGACCCGGTTCCTGATGTCGCTGGACGACTCGGTCGAGCTGGTGGAGCACGCGTTCACCCACGCCCGGGCCGGCGACGTGTTCATCCGCAAGGCGAGCGCCTGCACCATCGGCGACCTGGCCACCGCGATCTGCCAGCTGTTCGACGTGCCGGCCAAGCTCGACGTGATCGGGGTGCGGCACGGCGAGAAGCTGGACGAGACCCTGGCCAGCCGCGAGGAGCTGGCCCAGGCGGAGGACTTCGGCGACTTCTTCCGGGTACCCCTGGACGCCCGCGACCTCAACTACGCGCTGTACGTCTCGGACGGCGACCCGGCCGGGGCCAGCTCCTCGGCCTTCAACTCGGCCAACGCGCCCCGGCTGGCGGTACCGGAGATCGTCCGGTTGTTGCGCACCCTGCCCGAGGTCAACAACGAGCTGGTGGCCGCCGAGCTGGAGCTGGCCTCGTGAAGATCGCCCTCACCGGAGCCGGCGGCTTCCTGGGCTGGCACGTGCGGGTGTTGCTGCACGCGCTGGGCTGGCCCGAACCGGTCGTGCTGGGCCGCGCCGAACTGGCCGACCCGGTGCTGCTCGCGAGCCGGATCAGCGGGGTCGACCGGGTACTGCATCTGGCCGGCGTCAACCGAGGCGGCGACGAGGACGTGGCCGCCGGCAACGTGGAGCTGGCCGGCGCGCTGGCCCGGGGCCTGCGCCGGTGCCCGGTGCCGCCCACGGCGGTGGTGTTCGCCAACTCGACCCAGGTCGGCAACGGCACCGCGTACGGGGACGCCAAGGCGGTCGCCGCGGCCACCCTGGCCGACGCCTGCCTGGGGGCCGACTTTGTCGACGCCCGCCTGCCGAACCTGTACGGGGAGCACGGCCGGCCGTTCTACAACTCGGTGGTGGCCACGTTCTGCCGGCAGCTGGCCGACGGGGGCGAGCCCGGCGTGCACGGCGACCGCGAGCTGGAGCTGGTGCACGCGCTCGACGCCGCCGCCCGGCTGGTCGGCGCACCGCCCGGTGGCGCCTGGGACGCGTCCATGCCGACCAAGCGCACAGGGGTGCGGGAGCTGGCCGCCTGGCTGGCCACCGCCGCCGCCACCTACCGGGCCGGGGAGATCCCGCCGCTGCGGGACCGGCACGACGTGCGACTTTTCAACACGTACCGGTCGCACTGCTTCCCCGCCCACTACCCGATCCCGCTGGTGCGCCACGCCGACGCGCGCGGCGACCTGGTAGAGGTGATCAAGGTGCACGGCCCGGGCGGGCAGGCGTTCCACTCCACCACCCGGCCCGGCGTCACCCGCGGCGAGCACTACCACCTGGCCAAGGTCGAACGGTTCGCGGTGATGCGCGGGCGCGCCGAGATCGCGCTGCGCCGCATCGGCGGCGACGAGGTGGTCAGCTTCACGGTCAGCGGCGACGAGCCGGTGGTGGTGGACATGCCCGCGATGTGGGCGCACAACATCACCAACACCGGCCGGGACGAGCTGCTCACCCTGTTCTGGAGCAACGAGATCTTCGACCCGCGGTACCCGGACACCTACCCCGAGCCGGTACGCGAACCCGGGCTCGAACTGATGGCGGCGGCATGACCACGGCCAAGGCCCGGGCACGCAAACGCGACGCCCCGCCGCCGAACGCCCCACCGGACACGCCGCCGCCGGACACCGGCGGTGCCCGGATGAGGGTGGGCATCCTGTCCCAGTGGTACCCGCCGGAGCCCGCCTTCATCCCCGGGGAGCTGGCCCGCGAGTTGGCCACCCGTGGCCACGAGGTACGCGTGCTCACCGCCTTCCCCTCCTACCCCGAGGGCCGGGTCTACGCCGGGTACCGGCAGCGCTGGAACGACCGCACCACCACCGGCTCGATCACGGTGCGGCGGGTCCCGGCGTACCCGAGCCACGACAACTCCGCCGCCCGCCGGGTGGCTAGCTACCTGTCCTTCGCGGCCACCAGCTCGCTGGCCGGGCTGCGTTACCTCAACGGCGTCGACGCGATCTACGTGTACCACCCGCCGCCCACCGCGTACGCGGCCGCCGGGCTGCTGCAACTGGCCCGGCGCATCCCGACCGTCCTGCACGTGCAGGACATGTGGCCGGAGTCGGTCACCGCCTCGACCATGGCGCCGGGCGGCCGGGCCGGGTCCGCGCTGCACCGGGCCCTGGCCGCGAGCATGCGCCGGCTGTACCGGGCCGCGTCCGGCATAGCCGTGATCGCGCCGTCGATGGCCGCCCTGCTGATCGAGCGGGGCGCGGATCCCGGCAAGGTCCGCACCGTGCTGAACTGGACCGACGAGAACCTGTTCCGCCCGGTGCCGGCCACCGCGGCGGCGCGGCGCGCGATCGGCCACCGCGACCGGTGCACCGTGATGTTCGCCGGCAACCTGGGCCCGTTCCAGCGGGTGGAGACGGCGGTGCGGGCGGCGGCCGCGGCCGGCGACCGGATGGATCTGGTGATCCTTGGCTCCGGCACGCAGGAGCCCGCGCTGCGCCAGCTCGCCCGGCAACTGCGCGCGACCAACGTGCGGTTCCTCGGGCACCGCCCCGCGCAGGAGATGGCCTCGCTGTACGCCGCCGCCGAGTACCAACTGCTCACCCTGCGCGACCTGCCGGCGTTGCGGGGCACCGTACCGTCCAAGCTCCAGGCCGCCCTGGCCTGCGGCCGGCCGGTCATCGCGTCGGCGGCCGGCGACGTCGCGCGGCTGGTGGAGTCCGCCGGCGCCGGACTCACCTGCGCCCCGGAAAACTGGCAGAAGCTGGCCGAGACGTTCCTGACCGCCGCGGCCACCCCACCGGCGCAGCGCGCCGAGACCGGCCGCCGCGCCCTGGCGCTGTACCAGGACCGGATGTCGCTGCGGGTCGGCGTCGACCAGATCGAGGACATGCTGGCCAAGGTCGGCACGCGTGAGGCGGTGTGAGCGCGGCGTGAGCCGGGTCATGACGGTGGTAGGCACGCGGCCGGAGATCATCCGGCTGTCCCGTGTGCTGTCCAGGCTGGACAGCACCGTGGACCACGTGCTCGTGCACACCGGGCAGAACTGGGATCCGAACCTGTCCGACGTCTTCTTCACCGAGCTGCGGCTGCGCCCGCCCGACCACTTCCTGCGGGTGGACACCAGCTCGCTCGGGCGCGTGCTGGGCGGGGTGCTGACCGGGATCGAGGAGGCCATCGCCGACCTGCGGCCGGACGCCCTGCTGGTACTCGGCGACACCAACAGCTGCATCGCGGCGCTGATGGCGCGCCGGATGCGGGTACCCGTGTACCACATGGAGGCGGGCAACCGCTGCTTCGACCTCAACGTGCCCGAGGAGACCAACCGCCGGCTGGTCGACCACATCGCCGACTTCAACCTGGTGTACACCGAGCACGCCCGGCGCAACCTGCTCGCCGAGGGGCTGCATCCACGCCGGATCCTGCACACCGGCTCGCCCATGCGCGAGGTGCTCGACCACTACTGGCCGGACGTCGAACGCTCGACCATCCTCGACCAGCTGGGGCTCGAACCCGGCGGCTACTTCCTGGTCAGCGCGCACCGGGAGGAGAACGTGGACGACCCCGCCCGGCTGCGCCGCCTGCTCGGCTGCCTGCGCGCGGTGCGCGGTACCTGGTCCCTGCCGGTCCTGGTCTCCACCCACCCGCGTACCCGCAAGCGGCTGGAGGCGCTGGCCGGCGACGGCATGAGCCTGGACGGCGTGGCGTTCCACGAGCCGTTCGGACTGTTCGACTACGTACGGCTACAGACCTCCGCCCGCTGCACGCTGTCCGACAGCGGCACCATCAGCGAGGAGGCCGCGATCCTCGGCTTCCCGGCGGTGACCCTGCGGGAATCCATCGAGCGCCCGGAGGCGCTGGACAGCGGCAGCATCATCATGACCGGCCTGGAACCCGAGGGCGTGATCGAGGCGGTCGCGGTCACCGTGGAGCAGGTCGCCGCCGAGGGGGTCCGCTGCCCGGCCGATTATCAGGTTGCCGACACCTCTCGCCGGGTGGTCGACTTCATCTTGTCCACCGTACGCCGCCATCATGACTGGGCCGGGATCCGGCGCTAGACCGACCACGAGGACCGCCGTGCTTACTTCCGCGGGCATCCGCGACACGCACCTGCCACTCAACTCGGCCCCGCCGCCAGACCCGGCCGCGCCGCGTGACTCGGCCGTGGAGTCGCAGCCCCGAGCCGGCCGGGGAGGTGCGGCGACGCTGGCCTCCGGGATCCTGTTCGTCTGCTACGCCAACATGTGCCGCTCGCCGATGGCCGAGTACATCGCCCGCGACATGTTGGGCCGCCAACTCGGCGCCCCGCGCACCCCGATCGCCGTGGCCAGCGCCGGCACCCACGCGCTGACCGGGCACGGGATGCACCCGCACGCCGCCGAGGTGGCCGCGGGGCTCGGCGCCGACCCGACCGCCTTCCACAGCCGGCGGCTGAGCACCGACGTGCTCGCCGAGGCAGGACTGGTACTGGCCGCCACGCGCCGGGAACGGGCCGCGTGCGTGTCCCTGCTTCCGGCCGCCGTCCACCGGACCTTCACCCTCCGGCAATTCGCCCGGCTCGCGGCGGCGGCCCGACAGACATCCAATGTAGACGGACGCAGCGGTGGCGCCCCGCCCAGCGACCGGGACGCGGCCGTGCGGCTGGCCGCCGCGGTGGCCGCGGCCGCCCGCGCGCGCGGCCGGCTCCAGCCCGTCGATCCCGAAGAGGACGACCTTGCCGATCCCATCGGCCAGCCGATGGTGGCGTTTCGCGAGTGCGCCGGGCAGATCGAGGCCGCCCTGGCTCCGGTGATGCGGCTCATCGTGGCCTGCGGGTAGCCGCCCGTCCGCGCCCGAGCGAGGTATCGTCCCGCCAGTCGAGCAGAGAGGGCGCCAGGGTGAACGACGACGATGTCCGCTCATTGAACAGCCAGGTCGAGGCCGCCGTATCCGGCGCCATCGGCCGGCAACTGCCCGACCTGGCCGATGCCGATCCGGTGGTGCGTCGATCCGAGCACGCGGACTTCCAGGCCAACGCCGCTCTCGCCCTCGCCAGGCGCGCTCGCACCCGCCCCGCCGAACTGGCCGGTACCCTTGCCGACGCGCTACGCACGGCGGAGGCGACACCGGTCGCCGAGGTGACCGTGTCGGGCCCAGGTTTTCTCAACCTCGTCGTGAGCGACTCGGCGATCTGGGGACAGATCGCCGCGCGGCTGGCCAGCACCCGACTCGGTGTCGCGGCCAGTGAGCAGGGGCGCCGCACGGTGGTCGACTACTCCGGGCCGAACATCGCGAAGGACATGCACGTCGGTCACCTGCGTACCACGATCATCGGCGACTGCCTGGCCCGCGTGCTGACGTTCCTGGGCGCCGACGTCATCCGGCAGAACCATCTCGGCGACTGGGGCACCCAGTTCGGCATGCTCATCCAGTACCTCGAGGAGCACCCGGACGCGCCCTGGCACCACGACCAACTCACCGACGGTGCCTCCACCGTCTCCGCGCTCGACGGCCTGTACCGGGCCGCCCGCAAAGCGTTCGACGCCGACCCGACATTCGCTGACCGGGCGCGCGCCCGAGTGGTGGCCCTGCAAGGCGGTGACGGGGCCACCGTCGCTCGCTGGCGAGAAATCGTCGCCGAGTCCGAGTTCGCGTTCCGCGAGATCTACGACCGCCTCGGGGTGCTCCTGCAACCCGAGGACTCGGCCGGCGAGTCGTTCTACAACCCGTGGCTGCCCGAGGTCGTCGAGGAGCTGACCGCGGCCGGCATCGCGGTGGAAAGCGACGGCGCACTCGTCGCCCTCTCCAATGAGATCACCGGCCCCGACGGCAACCCGGTCACGCTCATGGTCCGCAAGACCGACGGCGGCTACGGCTACGACACCACCGACCTCGCCACCATCCGCTACCGCATCCGCGACCTCAAGGCGGACCGGATCCTCTACGTGGTCGATGCCCGGCAGGCCCTGCACTTCACCCTGATCTTCGAGGCTGCCCGCCGCGCAGGCTGGCTCACCGACGACGTCGACGTCACCCATGTCGCCTTCGGAACCGTGCTCGGCCCCGACGGGCGACCGTTCAAGACCCGCTCGGGCGACACCGTCAAACTCATGGACCTGCTCGACGCCGCCGTCGATGCGGCCTCCGCCACCGTCCTCGACAGGAGCCACGACCGCAGCGACGAGGAACTGGCCACCATCGCGGCGCAGGCCGGCATCGGGGCCGTCAAGTACGCCGACCTGTCTACGTCCCGCATCAAGGACTACGCCTTCGACGTCGAGCGCATGGTGTCCTTCAACGGCAACACCGGCGTCTACCTCCAGTACGCGCACACCCGCATCTGCTCCATCCTGCGCAAGGCCGCGGACGCCAACGCCGAGATCGACCCGACCATCCCGCCGCACTCGGCCGAACGTGTTCTCGCCCTGCAGTTGGATGCCTTCGGTGACGCCGTGGCGGAGGTCGGCCGGGATTTGGAGCCTCACCGGCTGGGCGGCTACCTGTTCGACCTCGCGAAGGCGTTCACGGACTTCTACGAATCGTGCCCCGTGCTGTCGGCCGAGCCGCCGGTCAGGAACAACCGCCTGGCGCTGTGCCAGCTCACGGCCCGTACCCTCGGCCAAGGTCTCGACCTGCTCGGCATCGCGGCCCCTGAACGCATGTAGCGTGCCCCATGACGACGGGAACACTGATACTTCGCGGCGCGACGGTCAGGCGGCCACTCGTCGTACCTGCCGGTGGACAAGCGCCATCGTCGATGACCCCGCGACGAGGAAGAGCACGCCGAGCACGGCCCAGCCAGCCAGGCCATGCTCGATCGCGGTCGCGGTGACGACCAGCGGCGCGAGCATCGACCCCAGCGCCGCCCCGGTTTGGCTGACGCCCTGGTACGCGCCGGCGTTGGCGGGGTCGGCGAGTTCGAAGGCGAGCGTCCAGCTGCCGGCCTCCGACAGGATCTCGGCGAGGCTGTGCGCCACGGTCGCGAGCGTCAGTACCGTCACGGCGGCCGCGACCGCGCCGTGGGCCGCCGCGGCGTACAGGCCACAGGCCAGGGCGAGCAGCGCGCCGGCCCCGGCGACCGCACGCCCGGCCGAGTGGAGGTCTCTTGCCCCACGTGCCGCCCAGATCTGCAGCAGGGACACGATGGCGGTGTTCAGTGCCAGGAGCGCCGCCACGGTCACCGTCGGCACCCTCGTGGAACCGGCAACCCACAGCGGCACACCCACCGTGAGCAGGCTGAACTGCATGGCTATCAGGGCGTAGAGGCCGGTGACGATCAGGTACGTGCGATCGCGCAGCGGTGATCGGCGCCTTTCGGCCATCCGTGGCCCGTCGGCCACACCGGGTTCGGCGGTGCCCTTGACCCGCCGCAGCGGAAGCGCGGAAACCAGCAGCAGCGCTCCCGTGACGAGCATCGCCAGCAGGTACGCCGATTTCGTGTCGATGGCGAGGGCGATGGCCGCCAGCGCGGTTCCCACGCCGATGAAGGCGTTGGTGATCGCGCGCAGCCGGGCGCGGACCTCCACCCGGTCCGGCCCGACGAACGACTCCGCGATCATCGTCGTCAGCGCGGTGCGTTGCATCGCTTGTTGACCCACCGCGGCGCAGGCGACGAGGACGAAGGCGGTCGGCGTGCGGACCACGAGGTAGGCGACCAGCGCCAGGCCCTGGCCGGCGGTCGTGGCGAGCAGCACCCGCCGGGCGCCGAACCGGCGGGCCAGGTAGCCCGCGCCCAACGCGGCGACGACGGCGACCGCCCCGGCGACCGTCAGCCCGAACCCGACAGTGGTCGCCGTGAACCCGGCTACCCGGGTGAAGAACAGCACGCTGACGCTGAAGAAGACTCCCCTGGACAGCGAACTGGACATGGTGGCCCAGGTCAGCGCGCGGGCGACCGGATCGTCGGGACGCAGGTAACGCCGGACCCAGCCGGCCGCCCTCGACTCGGAACGGTTCGTGAGAAGCACCATGGCAACAGTTCTCGCAGCATGCCGCCCGGCAACACCAACGATGTAGTGTTTTGCTTCATGGTTCGGTACGAGCTCCTGGGCATGGACGCGGCCGATGTCCGGTTCGCGGTGTCTCCGCTCAACGAACTGGTGCTGTCTCTGCGCTCCTGGCGTGACCCGGGGAGATTTCCGCTGCATCTGCGCTGGCTACACGCGCTTGACGGAGCGCGCGACGGGCTCGACGAGCCCCTGCTGCTCGCGCTGACCAACGTTCGCCTGTGGACGCCCGACTTCCTCAATCCGCGCCCGTACTCGCCGTTGACCCGGATCGCCGACGAGCTGGAAAAACTGGCGCACGTCGACCCAGCCGTCGTCCGGCGGGACCTGCGGGCCGTACATGGCGGGGCGCTACCCGGTCCGCTGCGCGGCCCCGCGCCGCGGGTGCTCGCCCGGATCATCGACGCCCTCGGCGAGTACTGGCGGCTGTGTTTTGAGCCGTACTGGCCACGGATGCGCGCGCTCCTGGAAGGCGACGTGACCTTCCGGGGGCGACAGATCGCACAGCGCGGTCTCGCGGCGATGCTCAGCGGGCTGTCGGACACGGTGCGGCTCGTGGACAACGTCGTCGAGGTCCACCTGCGCTCCAAGCTCGACTACTCGCGAGCGGCCACCGGCGGACTGACCCTGGTGCCGACCCTGTGGGCCCTCATCGCCTCGACGCCCATCTCGGCCGACGAACCCCCGATGATCCTCTACCCCGCGCGCGGCATAGCGACCCTCTGGGAGCCGCAGTCCCTGCCCACGCCGGACAGCCTCGCCGGGCTGCTTGGCGCCACTCGGGCCGGCCTGCTCATCCACCTCGACACGCCCGCCTCCTCCACCGAGTTGGCCGTCCGCCTCGGCGTCACCCCGACGGCGGTCAATCAGCACCTCCGGGCGTTGCGCGCGGGTGGGCTGCTGGTCAGTACCCGGTACGGCCGGTCGGTGCTCTACCGCCGCTCCGACCTCGGCGACCTTCTGGTCGCCTCGGCCCGCCCGAGAACTGCCAACTAGTCGATCACATCGAAGTTACCTGGTCCTCGTCCGAGCCAGACGCGTGGCGCGCGTGGGCCGGCTCGACCGGCTCCCCCGCCCCCGGCTCCATCGCCCGGGACTCCATCGCCCGGGACTCCGCCGCCAGGAACTCCGCCGATCGGGACTCCATCCCCCGGGACTCGATCCCCCGGGATTCCGCCGTCCGAAGCTCCTCGGCGTCCGTCGGCTCCGGAGTCGCCCGCGAGTCCTCGCGAACAGCGCGCGGATCGTCGCGCACAGCCCGCGGGACCTCGTCGTGCACCGACTGCCGGTCCGGGGTCGCCGCCGGCGGACGGGGCTTCTGTGCCGGTGCGGGCAGGCTGGTGGCCTCGCCGGAGGACTCCGCGACCAGGGTGTCATCCGGGCCGGCGGCGTCCGGCCGGGCCGTCGACGCCGCGTCGGGGGCCAGGATCTTGTACGACTTGTAGTAGTAGGCGTCCGCCCTCGACGCCTTGGTCATGTTGAGCACGCAGCCCAGCAGCCTCGCCGGCACCGTCTGCAGCGCCCGTACGGCGGCGGTGACCTGCGCCTGGGTGGTCTTCCCGGCGCGGGTGACCATGAGCGTACCGTCGGCCTGCACCGAGACCACGGCACCGTCGGTGACCGACAGCAGCGGCGGGGTGTCGATGATGACGATGTCCACCCAGTCCCGGAGCTCGCGCAGCAGGTCCGTCATGCGCGCCGAGCCGAGCAGCTCGCTCGGGTTCGGCGGCACCGAACCGCTGGTGAGCACGTACAGCTCCTTCTCGCCCCACGGCTGCGCCGCAGCGCGCACCGTGACCTCACCGATCAGCACGTCGGTCAGGCCCACCTCCGACGCCAGGCCGAAGTAGTGTCCCACCTTCGGTCGGCGCAGGTCGGCGTCGATGAGCAGCACCCGGGATCCGGTCTCGGCCAGCGTGATCGCCAGGTTGCAGCAGGTCGTCGTCTTTCCCTCGCCCTGTGTGGCGCTGGTGACCGCGATGACCCGGCTCGGTTCCTGGATGTCCACGAACCGCAGGTTGGTGCGCAGCTTGCGGAGCGCCTCGGCGCGCAGCGACTGGCCGGCGGACCCGACGATCAGCGGCGTCGTCTTGCTCTCCCCGTCGTAGGGCACCTGGCCGAGGACCGCGGCGGAGGCCACCCGCTGCAGTATGGCGGTGCTGCGCACCGTGTTGTCGAGCTGCTCGCGCAGGATCGCCCCGATGACGCCGGCCAGCAGGCCGAGCAGCCCGGCGAGGGTGAGGTTGCGGGCCGGGCGCGGGGAGACGGGGTCGTTGCTGAGCCGAGGGCCGTTCACCAACTCGACCTTGACGGTGGGCTGCGACGCGCCGGGAGGCGTCTCGATCTGCTGTACCAGGGCCGGGAAGGTCTTGGTGAGCGCCTCGGTGAGCTTGAGAGCCCGCGCCTGCTTGGTGTCGGTCACGGTGGCCTGCAGCAGGACGGTATTGGTCTCGGTCGATCCGCTGACCCGTTTCCGCACCGCGTCGGTGGACAACCCCACCTTGGAGCTGGCGGCCAGGCTCTGCGCGAGCCGGTCACTGCTGAGCAGATCCACGTAGGACTTGACCCGCTGCTGGGTGAACAGGTTGCCCTGGTAGGCGTCGGTCACCCCCTCGTTCGGGGTGTTGACGAAGAACGTCACCGTGCTGGCGTACTCCGGCTGGGCCTGCATCGTCAGCGCGGTACCGATGCCCAACGCGATCAACACCGCCGCGAGCACGACCCACCACCGCTGCCGTACGGCACGCAGATAGCTACGCAAGTCCATGAGTTACCGGCCTCCCATCTCGGGTAATAACGGTGTATCGGGCTAAAGGGTGACGACTTGTGCAAAGAGGAGATACCGGAGGGAGCCGCCGGCCGGGAGCGCATGGTCCCACCGGTGATACGGCTTGCGGGGACGGGCGTTGGTGGCACCCTTGTCGGGTGAGCAGCAGCGTCCGCAATGGGGTATGGCGGCCGGAGGACCGGGCCGCGTCGATCTACCAGTACCTGCCGGTCGAGATCGACCCCGGACAGCACGCGCTACGGGTGGAGTTGGCCTACGACCGGTCGGCCGGCGTCCTCGACCTGGGGTGCCTGGATCCGACCGGCGCGTTCCGCGGCTGGTCCGGCGGGGCGCGCGACGAGTTCACCATCGCCGAGACCTGGTCGACCCCGGGCTACCTGCCCGGCCCCCTGCCGGCGGGGCATTGGCAGGTGATGCTGGGGCTGCACCGGATCCCGGCCGACGGGATGCCCTGGCAGGTGACCGTGTCCACGTCGCCGGAGCCCGGCCCGGCGCCCGAGGCCGCGGCACCGCTGGCGCCCTGGCCCGAGCGGCCGGCCCGGCCCGGTCCCCCGCTGCCGGCCCCGCCCGGGTACCGCTGGCTGGCCGGCGACCTGCACGCGCACAGCGTGCACTCCGACGGGTCGCTGACGGTCTCGGAGCTGGCCCGGCTCGCCGTGTCGAACGGCCTGGACTTCCTCGCGGTCACCGATCACAACACGGTCAGCCATCACCCGTGGCTGCCCGACGAGTCCGGCATCGTGCTGCTGCCCGGCCAGGAAGTGACCACGACGCGCGGCCACGCGAACGCGTACGGGGACATCGGTTGGGTGGACTTCCGGCTGCCCGCCGAGGAGTGGCTGTCCATTGTGGATGATCGCGGTGGACTGATGTCGATCAACCATCCGCTCGCCGCCGACATGGCCTGGATGCATCCGCTGCACGGGCGGCCCCGGCTGGTCGAGGTGTGGCACTCCGGCTGGAGGGACCGCACCTGGGGGGCCCCGCTGTCCTGGCTGCTCGCCTTCGATCCGGACGCGCTGCCGGTGGGCGGTTCGGACTTCCACAGCCCGTCCGACGGCGGGCCGCTGGGCAGCCCCACGACGTGGGTACTGTGCCCGGTCGGCGATCCGCGCGAGGCGACCGTGGGCGTGCTGCTGGACGCGCTGCGCACCGGCCCGGTGGCCATCGGCGAGTCGCCGCAGGGGCCGGCCCTGCTGCGGCTGGGCGACGAACTGGTGGCGGTCGGCGCCGACGGCACCCTGCTGACCGACTTCACCGGGCAGCGCCGGCGGGTCATCGGCGACCGGGTCACCTTCCCGGCCATGCCCGGCCCGCACTGGCTGGAGGACGAACGCACTCAGGTGCTGGCCATCGCCGGATAGCTGGCCTCCGGCGCGGTGCGGATTCCCGCCGGCGCGGTGCGGCTCAGTCGGTCGCGACGGCGGTGGTTACCAGCGTCGTCGGCTCGTGCCGCACCGGGAAGTTCACCGAGTTCGCGATGAAGCACAGCCGGTGCGCCGTCTCGTGCGCCTCCGCCGCCCGCTGCGCCATGGCGGCGTCGGCCACGGTGACCTGGGGGCGCAGCAGCACCTCGGTGAAGTGGCCGGCGCCGTCCGGCGTCTCGACCATCTGCCCGAGCGGCGTGTCGGTGTAGCCGACCACCACCACTCCCGCGTTCACGCACGCGTGCAGGTAAGCCAGCAGGTGACACTGCGCCAGCGCGGCGACCAGCAACTGCTCCGGGTTCCACCGATCGCGATCGCCGCGGAACGTCGGATCGGACGAGCCGGCGAGGGTGGGCAGCCCCGGCGCGGTCACCTCGTTGGTCCGGTCGTAGTCGCGGTACCCGCTGGTGCCGCTGCCCCGGTCGCCGGTCCACGTCACGGTCAGCTCGTAGCTGTGCGTCCTGCCCAGGTTCACGTCCGTCACGTTAATATCTGCCGGATGCGAACGGGCTGCCGGGGGCCGGGCTGATGGCCGGCGACACGCAAGCGGTGCGGGTGGAGCGGTCCGGGCCGGTGACCACCGTCATCCTCGACCGCCCGCGGGTGCGCAACGCGGTGGACGTCCAGACCGCCGCCGCGCTGGCCGACGCGTTCCGGGCCTTCGACGCCGACGAGCGGGCCCGGGTGGCGGTGCTGTGGGGAGCCGGCGGCACCTTCTGCGCTGGGGCCGACCTGCACGCGATCGCCGCCGGCCGGCGCAACCGGTTCGAGCCCTCCGGCGACGGGCCGATGGGTCCGACCCGGATGCGGCTGGCCAAGCCGGTCATCGCGGCGGTCAGCGGGTACGCGGTGGCCGGCGGGCTCGAGTTGGCGCTGTGGTGCGACCTGCGGGTGGTCGAGCGGGACGCCACGTTCGGCGTGTTCTGCCGGCGCTGGGGGGTGCCGCTGGTCGACGGCGGCACCGTGCGGCTGTCCCGGATCGTGGGCGTGGGCCGCGCCCTGGACCTGATCCTCACCGGCCGGCCCGTGGACGCCGAGGAGGCGCTGGCCATCGGCCTGGCCACCCGGGTGGTACCCACCGGTACCGCGCGCCAGGCGGCCGAGGAGCTGGCCGGAACCCTCGCCGCGTTCCCGCAGACCTGCCTGCGTTCCGACCGGGCCTCGGTGTACGACGCCGAGGGGCTCGACCTGGACCGGGCGCTCGCGGTCGAGTACGAGCACGGGCGGGCGGCCCTGGACACCGACGCGGTACCCGGTGCCGCCCGCTTCGCCGAAGGGAGCGGCCGGGGCGGGGCCTTCGAATAGCCCCGCCACCGGCTGGCTCAGCGGCGGCCGGAGTCCGAGGCCTCCACCCGGTCCGCGTCGCGCTCGCCCGTGGTCTCGTTGTCCGGGTGCGTGTACCGCTTGCCGCGCAGCACCGAGGCCAGGGCGGTGATCAGCGCCATGATCATCGCTGCCACGAACACCGTGACCAGCCCGTGGTGGAACGGGCCCGAGATGATCTGCGGGAACAGGTGGTTACCGGTGAGCGTGGACACGGCGTGCGCCGGCAGGGAGGTCAGCACCCCGGTGCCCTTGAGCAGCGTACCGATCGGGTTGTACCCGAGGAACGCGGCGAACAGCGCGCTGACCGGGGGCAGGTGCGAGATGTTCGAGGCGACCGAGCCCGGCACACCCTGAGCGGTCAGGCCGCTGGCCAGCGAGTGCGGCAACGAGCTGGCCAGCCCCGCGACCATCAGCGAGAAGAACACGCCGATGGACAGCGCCTGCCCCGAGTTCTGGAACGTCGAGCGCATGCCCGAGGCGACCCCGCGCCGGTTGTTCGGCACGCTACCCATGATCGACGAGGTGTTGGGCGAGGAGAACATGCCCATGCCGATGCCGACCAGTGCCAGCAGCGCGGCGAACAGCGGGTACGAGAAGTTGACCGGCAGCTCCATCAGGCCGAGGAAGGACAGCCCGACCAGCAGCGCCCCGCCGGTGGCCAGCGACCGGGCGCCGAACCGGTCGGACAGCCAGCCGGAGACCGGCCCGGCCACCAGGAACCCGAAGGTCAGCGGCAGCATGTAGATGCCCGCCCACAGCGGGGTGTCCTCGAAGCGGTACCCGTGCAGCGGCAGCCAGATCCCCTGCAGCCAGATGATGAGCATGAACTGCAGGCCGCCGCGGGCGATGGCCATCAGCAGCGCGGCGATGTTGCCGAACGCGAAGGCACGAATCTTGAACAGCGCCAGGTCGATCATGGGGTCGGCGACCCTGGTCTCCACGAGGCAGAAGCCGGCCAGCAGGACGACACCGGTGATCAGGCCGCCGAGCACCCACGGGTTGCCCCACCCGGTCGCGCTGTTGCCGTACGGCTGGATGCCGTAGGTGATGGCGGCCAGCAGGCTGGTGGTGCCGCAGACGAAGGTGATGTTGCCCATCCAGTCGATCCGGGACCGCCGCGCCACGCTGATCTCCCGCAGGCTGCGGTAGGACCAGATGGTGCCGAAGATGCCGATCGGCACGTTGATCCAGAACACCGCCCGCCAGTCGATCGCCGCCAGCAGACCACCGGCGACCAGCCCGAGGAACTGCCCGGCCAGCGCGGTGACCTGGTTGATGCCCAGCGCCATGCCGCGCTGGCGCGCGGGGAACGCGTCGGTCAGGATCGCCGCCGAGTTCGCGGTGAGCATGGCGCCGCCGACGGCCTGCACGATCCGCCAGCCGATCAGCCAGAGGGCGCCCTTGGCGTGGGTGAACGGGTCGACCGACAGCGCGAGGGAGCCGAAGCTGAAGATCAGGAAGCCGAGGTTGTACATCTTGACCCGGCCGAACATGTCGCCGAGCCGGCCCAGCGCGACCACCAGCACGGCCGACACCAGCAGGTATCCGAGGATCATCCAGAGCAGGTAGCCGATGTTGCTCGGTGCGAGGGGGTCGAGTCCGATGCCCCGGAAGATGGCCGGCAGCGAGATGATCACGATCGATGCGTCGAGGGTCGCCATCAACACACCGAGCGTGGTGTTGGACAGCGCGACCCACTTGTACCTGTCCGGGGTGCTCACCGGGGACGTACTCCCTTCCGAAACGCTCACAGCTGGTCCGCCAGCCGCTCCAGTAGCGGGACCGCCTCCGCCAGCAGCCGCAACTCGGCCGGGGTGAACCCCTCGGCCAGCGCGCCCCCCATGCGCTGGGCGCTCGCCGAGGCGCGATCCATCAGCAGCCGCCTACCCGCATCGGTCACCGACAGCACGACGCGCCGGCCGTCGGCCGGGTCGCCCGCGCGGGTCACCAGGTCACGCCGCTCGAGGGCGGCGAGCGTGACGCCCATCGCCTGCGGCTGCACGCGCTCCAGCTCGGCCAGCACGCTCGGGGTCGCCGGTCCGTCCCGGTTGAGCCGGGACAGCACCGATGCCTCGGACAGTGTCAACTCGCCGGCCTTGTGCCCCTGCCGCACCCGGCGCACCACGCGTCCCAGCGCGAGGCGCAGGTCTTGACCGAGGTTCACCGGGTCGGCGGCATCCTTCTCCGCTTCCACGGATACTAATCGTAGACTTATCAATCTGGCTTTACAAAATGTGGCCGGCGAAGACGTGACGAGGGGCACGCTCCGCGCGGGCGTGCCCCTCGCCGGATCCGCGTGTCCCAGTCGCGGCCCGCCTGTCCGGTTCTCAGCCCTTGATGGCCCCCAGCAACATGCCCTTGGTGAAGTGCCGCTGCACGAACGGATAGATCAGCACTATCGGCAGCAGGGTGAGAGTGACCACCGCCATCTGCAGCGACAGCGGCGCGATCTGCTGCTGCCCCGCGTACTGGCCGGTGTTGGTGACCCCGGTACCGGCCATGGAGCTACCGTGCAGCGTGTAGGTGTAGATCACCAGTTGCAGCGGCCACATCCCGTTGTCGGGCACGTACAGCAGCGCGTTGAAGAAGGCGTTCCAGTATCCGACGGCGTAGAACAGCGCGATCACGGCGGTCACCGCGCGGGAGGTCGGCAGCACCACCCTCCACAGGATGCGCCACTCCCCCGCGCCGTCCATCCGCGCCGCGTCGATCAGATCCGGCGCGGTGCTGGCGAAGAACGCGCGCATCACCAGGATGTTGAACACCGACACCGCGCCGGGCAGGATCAGCGACCAGTACTGGCCGTATCCGCCGAGCGAGGAGACCAGCAGGAAGGTCGGCACGATGCCGCCGCTGAAGAACAGCGTGATGACCAGGATCATCAGGATCGTACGGTGCCCGAACGTTCCCGCGCGTGACAGCCCGTACGCGCACATCACCGTCACCGCCATCGAAAGGGCCGTGCCGACGATGGTGATCCCGAGGCTGACCAGCAGCGAGTGCACGATCAGCTCGTTGGTGAAGATCTGCTGGTACGCGGCCAGGGTGACGCCGTGCGGCACCAGCACCAGGCCGCCGGCGACGTTGATCGACGCCTGCGTGGAGAAGCTGGTGAGCACGACCGCGTACAGCGGCACCAGGATCAGCGCGAGCACCACCACGAGGGTGACGCCCTTCGCCGCGTTGCCGGCCGCGGTGGGCTTCTCCTCCCAGATCGGGCGCTCGGTCGCCGGTCGACGGCCGGTGCCGGGCGGCCTCGGCCGGAGGCTCATCGCCGTCATTCAACGCACCGCCCAGTCATGTGAGATAGCCCAGTCAGGTGAGGTTCGGCCAGTCATCTGCGGTACAACCCGTCCTCGCCGAAGGCGTGCGCCAGCCTGTTCGCCGCCAGTACCAGAATCAGCGACAGCACGCCCTTGAACAGGCCGGCCGCCGCGCCGTAGCTGAAGTTGTTGGCCGCCACGCCGTAGTAGTACGAGAAGGTGTCCAGCACCTCGGAGGCGTCCCGGCCCACCGCCTGCCGCTGGACGAGCATCTGCTCGAACCCGACGGTCAGCGCGTTGCCCAGGCGCAGTACGAGCATCAACACGATCACCCCGCGCATGCCGGGCAGCGTGATGTGCCACAGCCGCCGCCACCGGTTGGCTCCGTCGGCCGCGGCGGCCTCGTACAGCGACTGGTCGACCGCGGCCAGGGCGGCCAGGAACACGATGATGCCCCAGCCGGCCTCCTTCCAGACCGCCTGCGCCGTCACCAGGTACTTGAACGTGGTCGGGTCGGTCATCACGTTCCAGACCCCGAGGCCGTGGCGGCGCAGGATCGTGTTGAGCACGCCGGCACCACCCAGCATCTCCTGAAAGATGGTGACCACCAGCACCCACGAGAAGAAGTGCGGCAGGTACACCACCGCCTGCACGAACGAGCGGACCCTGCTGTTGAGCACCGAGTTGAGCAGCAGGGCCAGGACGATCGGGATCGGGAAGTAGAGGATCAGCTGCACGGCGCTGATGACCAGCGTGTTCTCGAAGGCGTGCCAGAAGATGCGGTCACCGAACAGGTTGACGAAGTTGGTCAGCCCGACCCACGCGCTGCCCCGGAAGCCCTGGTAGATGTCGTAGCTCTGGAAGGCGCTGACGTTGCCGGCGATCGGGACGTAGGTGAACACGGCCAGCAGCAGCACCGCCGGCGCCGTCATGATCAGCAGCGACCGGTCCCGGCGCAGCCGCACCCACCACCGGGTCCGCCGGGCCGCGGGAGCACCGGCCCTGGCGGCCTCGCGCGAGGCGCCCGGTGCCGCGCCGTCCTCGGTGATCGCGGACATGTATCTCCTCACCTTCCCGACCGGTCTGGGTCGTCACTCGGCGCCGGACGCGCGGATACCGGCCCGCGCCTGGGCAAGGGCGCGGGCCGGAGTCTGCCCGCTACTGGCCGGTCCCGTACTTGCTGCGGATCCCGTCGTAGAAGGTGCGCAGCGCGTCGCCACCCTGCTTGCGCCAGGTGTCCACGGCGTCGGTGAAGGCGGAGATCGGCTTGCGGCCGAACCGGACGTCGTCGATGGTGTCGTCGACCGGCTTGTTGATGGCGCTGTACTGACTCGGCTCGGCGATGTTCATGTCGAAGAACAGCGGCTTGACCGCGTGCTTGACGGCGTCGCCCTGCCAGGCGGCGTAGTCCTTGGCCACCTGGGTGAACCCGTTCTTCGGCACGGTCGCGGCGGGCGGGCAGGCCAGGAACTGGAAGGTGGTGGCCACCTCCTTGTTACCCTGCGCATTCAGCACCGGGTTGCCGTCCTTCATGGTGTAGTCGACGCCCTCGTCGCCGAAGTTCACCTTGAGCCACTCCGCCGAGCCGTAGGGCGCGGCCAGGTAGTTGGCGATGGCCAGACATTCCTTGATCTGCGCCGCGGAGAGCTTCTTGTTGAGGTAACTGAACATGGCCGCGCCGTTGCCCAGTTCGATGGTGGGTGGCTTCGCGCCGTCCGGGGACAGCAGCGGCAGGGCCTGCCGGACGTAGCCGGGGTTGGCGGCCACGCCGGACTGCGCGTCCAGGCCGTCCCAGGCGCCGGTGCCGTCCACCTGGATCAGCACCTTGCCGCTCCAGAACCGCTGCTTGGCGTTCTGGTTGTTGTTGGCTATCGCGTCCGGGTGCACATAGCCGGCCTTGACCAGCTTGACGTACCAGTTGAGCGCCTCGACGATGCCCTCGGTCTCGTACTTGTAGATGAGCTTTCCGCTGCCGTCGATGCCCCAGTGGTTCGGAAACTGGAACAGCTGGCTGACGTACGCGGCGCTCTGGCCGAACAGGTCATCGAACGCCCACACCCCGCCCTTGGCGTTGGTCAGCTCCTTGCCCAGGCCGGCCAGGTCGTCCGCGGACTTGAAGCCGGTCACCGACACGCCGGCGGAGTCCAGCAGGTCCTTGCGGTAGAAGTAGGCGCCGTTGAACACGGCCGCCGACGGGTAGCTCGGGATGCCGTAGAGCTTGCCGTCCCAGACCCCGGCGGCCCACGCGGCCGGCGGCACGTTGGCCAGGTTCGGGTACTGCTTGGCCTTGTCGCCGGCGAGGTACGGGGTCAGGTCGGCGAACTGGGTGGTCATCGCCTCGCCCAGGTTCAGCTGCACGTTGAGCCAGCCCGGGATCATGATCCAGTCGGGCAGCTTGTTGGCCGCGAACACCGGTGGCAGCGCGTCGCCGTAGGTGTTGCCGTCGGAGGGCTGGAGCTTCAGGGTCGCGCCGATCGCCTTGTTGACGGTGGCGTAGTAGGCGTTGCCGCTCGACGCCGGGATGGCGCCCCACAGCGGCGTCATGGTCGTGTAGCTGCCGCCGGACCCGACCAGCCCGCTGACCGTGGTCACCGGGCTGGTCGGATAGCTCAGGAAGCAGGGATCGGAGATCGCACCGTTGACGCCGGTCACGCTCGGGACGTCGGCGTTGACCGAGTTGTTGGCCAGGTAGGCCGGCAGCGCGCGGTCCACGTCGCTCTTGCTGGTCGTACCGGGGCCGCCGGACTTCTTCCCACTGCACGCCGACAGCAGGGGTGAGGCCACCGTCGCGCCGACCGCGACCGCCGCCGCGGACAGCAGACCGCGCCGGGACAGGCCGTGGGGTAACGATGGCGAGGCTTCGGGTGGCATGACGATCACCCTTCGAGGTGTCTGGATATGGGGGTGTGGGCGCGGCGAGCTGGCTGCCGTCGAGTCAGTGAGAAGGTCGAATTAGTTGGGAGGATCGTTAAACAAATTAGCCCACCCCCAGTGCGCACCACAAGCGTCGGGCACTCAAAGAGTCGTTCGGGAGGTTGACGTTTGTTTGGTTAGTCGGAAAACTAATTCCATGCCCTACCGCCCGCCGCTGGTACCCCACGAGACCTTCGTCGCCGACCCGGTCGACCTTCCGGTGCGCCCGCCGGGCACGGGAGGACTGTCCGCGCTCATCCGCGCCGAGTTGCTGGCCACCGATCCCCACGGGATCAGCGTCAAGGCGGTCACCGCCGACGGCCAGGTGCTCACCGCCGAGATCAGCGCAGCCGGCGAGGGCGTGGTCCGGGTGCGGCTCGCCCAGGATCTGGACGCCCGATCACGCTCGGCCGCGGTCGCCACGCTGGTGCGACCGGACACCGATCCGCGGGCCCGGGTCGAGGTGGACGACCGGCGGGTGCGTCTGCGCACCGGCCCGCTCACCGCCGAAATCACCCTCGACCCGTGGCACCTGCGTTTCCTCGACGGGTCCGGCCGGGTGCTGGTCGCCGAGGACCGCGGAGAGGTCGACATCAGCGGCCGGATGCGCACCCTGCCGCTCGGCCGGTCCACGGTGGACGGTTCGGTGGTGGCGTACCACGAGAGCTTCGCCGCCGCCGCCGACGAGCACTACGTCGGGTTCGGCGAGAAGTTCAGCGGCTTCGACAAGCGCGGCCAGCGCGTGGTGATGTGGAACTACGACGCGTTCGGCGCGGAGTCCGAGCGCGCCTACAAGAACGTGCCGTTCTACCTGTCCAGCCGGGGCTACGGCGTGATAGTCGACAGCGGTACGGCGACCGAGTTCGACGTCTGCCACTCCACCCACAGCAGCCTGCAGATCGTGGTGCCGGACGACCTGATCGACTACTACGTGCTGGCCGGGCCCACCCCGGCCGAGGTGATCGCCCGCTTCGACCGGCTCACCGGCTCACCGGCGCTGCCGCCCAAGTGGGCCTTTGGCACCTGGGTCTCGTCCGGTTTCTTCGTCGACACCCAGGAGGCGGTGCTCGCCCGCGCCCGCGGCCTGCGGGACCGGGCCATCCCCAGCGACGTGCTGCACCTGGACTGCTACTGGCAGACCGAGCGGCACTGGTCGGACCTGCGCTGGGACGCCGAGCGCTTCCCCGACCCCGCCGGGATGCTGGCCGCCCTGGCCGAAGCCGGGTTCCGGGTGTGCCTGTGGATCAACCCGTACATCAGCCAGTTCAGCCCGGACTTCGAGGACGCTGCGCGGCACGGGTACTTCCTGCGCCGCGAGGACGGCTCGGCCTACGTCGCCGACGTCTGGCACGGCAGCCATCCGGCCTGCGGCATCGTCGACTTCACCAACCCGGCCGCGACCGCGTGGTACTCCGACCGGCTGCGTGCGCTGCTGGAGCAGGGCGTGGCGGTCTTCAAGACGGACTTCGCCGAGGGAGTACCGGTCGACTCCGTGGCCAGCAACGGGATGAGCGGCAACAGCCTGCACAACGTGTACAGCCTGCTCTACAACGACGCGGTGGCGCGGGTGACCCGGGAGGTGGCCGGGCACTCGATGGTCTGGGCGCGCTCGTCGTTCCTGGGCGGCCAGCGGCACTGCGCCCAGTGGAGCGGCGACACCAACGCCACGTACCCGGCGATGGCCAGCAACCTGCGCGGCGGCCTGTCGCACGGGCTGTCCGGGGTCCCGTTCTGGAGCCACGACGTGGGCGGGTTCCACGGCACCCCGGGCCCGGATCTGTACGCCCGCTGGGCCCAGTTCGGCGCGCTCTCGCCGCTGGTGCGCTTCCACGGCACCACCTCCCGGCTGCCCTGGGAGTTTCCGCCGGAGGCGGCCCGCGACGCGGTCGACGCGCTGCGGCTGCGCTACGAACTGATGCCGTACCTGTACTCGGCGGCCGTGGACTCGGCGCGCACCGGGCTGCCGATGATGCGGCCGCTGCTGGTCGAGTACCCGGACGACCCGAGCGCCTGGCACGCCGACCTGGAGTACCTGCTCGGCCCAGACCTGCTGGTCGCGCCGATGACCGACCCGGCCGGCGTGCGGCGGGTCTACCTGCCCGAGGGCGACTGGATCGACTACTGGACCGGCGTCCGCACGGCCGGCGGCCGGTACGTCACCGCCGCCGAGACGGACGGGAACCTACCGCTGTTCGTGCGCCGCGGCGCGCTCATCCCGACGGTCGACGCCGGCGACACGGTCGACGAGCACGCGTTCGGGGAGCTGACCCTGGTCTTCTGGGGCGACGGCGCGGCCGGGGCTGCCGAACCGGCCCCGGCTGCCGAACCCGCCGGGACGGGCGGACCGGCGCGCGAGAGCGAAATGCGCGAGACCGTGGTGCGCGACGTGGACGGCGACACCGGGATCAGCGCCGAGTACCGGGACGGCCGGCTGGAGATAACCGTGGCCGGCCCGGCACGGGTACGGCGGGTGGTCTTCGCCGCGGTACCTCCGGACGGGGTACCCGCGTCGGTGAGCGTGAACGGGGTGGTAGCCGCCATGGTGACGGTCGACGGACGGACGACCGCCGAGGTGCCCTGACCCGAGGTCCCCTGACCCGCCCGACACGCGGGCCGTGATGGATGATGCGGTGGCGGTGACCGGCCGGTACAGTTTTGTTTGGTTCACAAACAAAAGAAAGGTGCCGGCGCAAACCCGGACAGGCAGCAACCGGACCGGCGCCCAGCCGAGCGAGAAGCGGGACAGATTTTGACCACGACGTACACCGGCCCGGCCCCGGCGGACTTCGCCGACGTGCGCGCGACGAACCTCGCCGTCGTGCTGGGCTACGTGCGGGGCAACGCGCCCTGCTCGCGGGCGGACATCGCGGCGTCCACCGGGCTGAACAAGGCCACGGTGTCCAGCCTGGTCGGCGAGCTCATCGACCGGCGGCTGCTGCGCGAGACCGGACTGACGGAGCGGCGCATCGGCCGGCCCGCCACGATGATCGTCCTTGACGGTGCCCCGTACGCCGCGATCGGCCTGGACGTCACCGCCGACCACCTCACCGCCGTCGCCATGGACCTGGGCGGCGAGCAGCTGCTGGCCTGGCGACGCTCGCTGAACGGACGCGGCGCTCCCGCCAGTCGGTCGGTGGCCGCCATCGCCGCCCTGGCCCGGCGCGCCCTGGCCCGAATGCACGAGCAGGGCCGGCAGGTGCTCGGCCTGACCGTCGGGGTCGCCGGGCTGGTCGACCCGGCCGGGGTGGTCCGCCGGGCGACCGGCCTGGACTGGCGCGACGTGCCGCTGCGTGAGCCGCTGACCCGGGCACTCGGCCAGCCGACCTTCCCGGTGACCGTGGAGAACGGCGCCAACCTCGCGGCCCTGGCCGAGTACCGGTACGGGCCGTACGCGGGCACGCCGGACCTGGCGTTCCTGCACGGCGAGGCGGGCGTGGCGGCCGGCATCGTGACGGGCGGCCGGCTGCTGCGCGGGGCGGGCGGCTACGCCGGCGAGATCGGCCACCTGACGGTCGACCCGGAGGGCCCGGAGTGCGACTGCGGCCGGCGCGGCTGCCTGCAGGCGGTGGCGAGCGTCGAGGCGCTCATCCGCCGGCAGAGCGGCTCGGGGCAGGGCGGCTCGGGGCTGGGCGGGTCGGGGCAGAGCGGCCCGGGACAGGGCGGCTCGGAGCCGGACGCCGACCTGGAGCCCGCGGTGGCCGATGCCGTGCGCCGCGCCCGCGCGCAGGAGCCGGCGGCGCTCGCGGCGCTGCACGAAGGCGGCCGGCGGCTGGGCCAGGGCGTGGCGGTGCTGGCCAACCTGGTCAACCCCGGCGTGGTCATCCTCGGCGGATACTACGTGCCGCTCGCACCGTGGATCCTGCCCACGGCGGCCGAGGAGTTGGACCGACTGGTGGTCGCGCCGAGCCCGCCCGGCGTGCGGCTGGTCGCCTCGGCACTGGGCCACGACGCGGCGGCGATCGGCGGAGCGGCCGCGGTGCTGGACTCGGTCGACGCGGGCCGCCTGCCGCTGCCCGCCGCCTGACCGGCCCCGCCGCCCGCTCACCCGTTTCCGTCTCGACTGACGGTCCGGCCGGCGCATTCCGTCTGGACCGGAATGTCGCCCGAACGACGGGTATGACCTCTTTGTGCGCGTGATTCGCTGCGTTCGGCGACGTCGGATCCCTGAACGGTCCGGTTGGTCACCCGGGTGATCCGGATCCTCGGCCTCGGTTCCCGGCCCCTATGTAATACTGGCGTAGTACGCTGGCATCGTGCCGTACGAGTGGGAAGAATGGGCCATCCGAGCCCTCCTGGGCATCGAGCCTTATGAGGTTCGCCAGGTACTCGAAGCCAAGCGCCGGTGGCCCCGGCCGGCTCTCGACCGCTCGGTCGGACTCCAGGTACTGACGATCTGGGGCCGGACGCTCACCGGACGTCCCCTGATCGTGGCCGTGCATCACGTTAGTGATCTCACTTGGAAGATCATCGGGGCCAGGGACCTGACGCCCGAGAACCTGGTCGAATTCGAGCGCTGGGAGGAGACGCAATGACAGACGAGCAAGGGTTGCCGCGCAGCCCCGAGCAGACGCGTGAGCTGATGGAGAACCTCGACTTCGAGCCGGCGCCCGCCCCCGACCGGGAGGCGGCACTGCTGGCGACGCTGCCGCCGCCCGGTTCCGAGGTCATGGTCGTCCGGTCTCTACGCCTGTCGATGGAGCTCGACGAAGCGGTCACCGCCGCGGCCAACGCCTCGGATGTAGCGAAGAGCACGTGGATCAGGCAGGCGATCGAGATGGCGCTGGCCATGCAGGCGGATGAGGATCAGCCGATCTCTCGCGCCGACGCGCTACGCGCGCTGACGCTGCTCCGCACGGTCAGGCACGCCGCCTAGCCACCCGGTCGCTGGGCTACGTCTGACCCCGCACCCTGAAGCATCGCGCCGGACGGATGGTCGTCGCGGTCGAGAGTTCGGGCGCGGGGGAACTGGGCCGTCCGGACCCAGAAGTGGCGCCCACGTTGGTTGACCGATCTTGACTTGCCCTCACCTCCCGGTACCGACCCTCCATGCACGGTGGCGGCAGGCAGCGTCGCGCAGCGGGTGACGGCGCCGGGCGTCAACGCGAATCGATGTCGCCTCTTGACGTGGCGCTGACCGCGGTGCAACCTAACGGAAATCATTAATCGAAGCGCTTCGAAGGCTCATCGCGGCGTCAGCGGCCCGTTCGCGATGATCGAAGCGCTTCGACTGCCGAGCATCCGGCGAGTGGCGCCGACGCCGGCAGCGTCACCGGCCGGGAGGATTCGACATGGGTGAGCCGGACAGCTTCCAGAACGCGGACCTGCCGCTGGCGCAGCGGGTTTCCGACCTGATGAACCGGCTCACGCTGGCGGAGAAGGTCGGGCTGCTCCACCAGCACCAGGCGCCGGTCGACCGGCTGGGCATCGGCCCGTTCCACACCGGCACCGAGGCGCTGCACGGGCTGGCCTGGCTCGGCCCGGCCACCGTCTTCCCCCAGGCCATCGGATTGGCGAGCACCTGGAGCCCCGAGCTGGTCCAGCGGGTCGGCGCGGCCGTCGGCGACGAGGCGCGCGGATTTCACCACAAGAACCCGGACCGGGGCGGCCTGAACGTCTGGGCGCCGGTGGTCAACCTGCTGCGGGACCCCCGGTGGGGCCGCAACGAGGAGGGGTACTCCGAGGATCCCCTGCTGACCGGCGTGCTCGCCACCGCGTACGCGCGCGGCCTGCGCGGCGACCACCCCACGTTCCTGAAGACCGCGCCCACGCTCAAGCACTTCCTGGGCTACAACAACGAGACCCGCCGGGACACCACCTCCAGCAACCTGCCGCCCCGGGTGCTGCGCGAGTACGAGCTGCCGGCGTTCGCCGCACCCGTGCGCGCCGGCGCGGCGGTCGCCGTGATGGCCTCGTACAACCTGGTCAACGGCCGGCCGGCGCACCTGTCGCCGCTGCTGGCCGCCGAGCTGCGCGGGTGGAGCGAGGACGAGATCCTGGTGGTCAGCGACGCCCAGGCACCGTCCAATGTGGTCGACGCGCAGCACTACTACCCCGATCACGTATCCGGGCACGCCGCGCTGGTGCGGGCCGGGGTGGACAGCTTCACCGACAACGGCGAGCACCCGACGCTGACCGTCGAGCGGCTGTCCGCCGCGCTGGCGAGCGGCCGGCTCACCGAGGCGGACGTGGACGCCGCGGTGCGGCGATTGCTGGCCATCCGGTTCCGGCTGGGCGAGTTCGACCCGCCGGGGTCCAACCCGTACGAGGAGATCACCGAGGAGGTCATCAACTGCCCGGCCCACCAGGACCTGGCGGCGCGGGCCGCACGGGAGGCGATGGTGCTGCTGAAGAACGACCGGGCACTGCCGCTGCCCGCGTCCGGGCTCGGCAGCGTCGCGGTGCTGGGGCCGCTCGCCGACAAGGTGTACCCGGACTGGTACAGCGGCACCCTGCCGTACGCGACGACGGCGCGTGGCGGGCTGGCCGCCCGATTGCCCGACCCGGGCGCGGTGCGCTACGCCGAGGGCGTGGACCGGATAGCCCTGCGGGTGGCGGCGGGCGCCGGTGCCGCAGCCGGCCGGTACGTGACGGCCGACCAGGCGCCCACCGGCGGACCGCTGTGCGCCGGGGCCGACCGCGCCGGCCCGGACACCTGGCTGGACGTGTGCGACTGGGGCCGGGGAGTGCTGGCCCTGCGCTCGGTGGCCAACGGGCGGTACCTCACCGTCGACGCCGGCCGCGCGCTGGCCAACGAGTCCGCGTGCCCCGGCGGCTGGGTGGTCAACGAGACCTTCGAGCTGGTCGACCGCGCCACCGAGGTGATCGTGCGGCACCTGGCCAGCGGGCGGTTCATCACCATCGCCCCGGACGGAACGCTGCGCGCCGACGCCGGCAGCGCGGCGGAGGCCACCGGGTTCACCGTCGAGCTGATCGACGACGGGGTCGCCGAGGCCGCCGCGGTGGCCGCCACGGCCGACGTCGCCGTCGTGGTGGTCGGCAACCACCCAATGATCAACGGGCGGGAGACCGAGGACCGGGTCGACCTGGGCCTGCCGCCCGACCAGGAGCGGCTGGTCCGCGCGGTGTACGCGGCCAACCCCCGGTGCGTACTGGTGGTCACCAGCAGCTATCCGTACGCCATCGGCTGGGCAGACGAGCACGTGCCGGCCATCCTGTGGTCCGCGCACGGCGGGCAGGAGTTCGGCCGGGCCCTGGCCGACGCGCTGTTCGGTGACGCGGCACCCGCGGGGCGGCTGACCCAGACCTGGTACCGGAGCGCGGCGCAACTACCGGACCTGCTCGACTACGACATCGTCGCCACCGACGCCACCTACCTGTACTTCCGCGGCACCCCGCTCTACCCGTTCGGCCACGGGCTGACCTACTCCCCCGTCGAGTACGGCGGCCTGCGCCTGTCCGCGCCCGGCGCCGGCCCGGACGGCTCGGTGACCGCTGGCGGCGAGCTGACCGTCAGCGTTGAGGTGAGCAATGCCGGCGACCGGGCCACCGACGAGGTGGTCCAGCTCTACACCCGGCAGCGCGGCTCCCGGGTCAAGCAGCCGATCCGGCAGCTGCGCGGGTTCCGCCGGGTGCACCTCGCGCCGGGCGAGCGCCTGACCGTCCGCTTCGTGCTGAGGGCCGCCGAGCTCGCGTTCTGGGACGTGACCCGGCAGCGGTTCGTGGTGGAGCGGGCCACCCACGACGTCCTGGTCGGCCGCTCCAGCGCCGACATCCGGTGCGCCGCCGCGCTGAGCGTGGCCGGCGAGACGATCCCGCCGCGCGCCGCGCTGGGCCGGACGCTGCAGGCCGCGGACTTCGACGGGTACGCGGGGATCACCCTGTGCGACGCGGGCCCGGAGCGCGGCGACGCGGTCACCGCCACCGAGCCGGGCGGCTGGATCTGCTTCGACGGTACGGACTTCGGCGACGGTGCCGCGCGGTGCCGGGCCGAGTTGGCGCGGGTCGGCAGCGGCCCGGCGGCCGTCACCCTGCGCCTGGACGACCCGCTGGACGGTCCGGTCGTCGGCGCGCTGGCGACCGAGTGCCGGTCCGGCCGGTACGGGTTCGCCACCGCCACCGCGCCGTGCGCCGCACGCGGGATCCGCGACCTGTACGCGGTGTTCGACGCCCCCGGGGTCGCCCTGCGCACCCTGAGCTTCGAGGCCCTGCCGTGATCCCGCGGCGGTCGCAGCGCACCGGCGTGATCACGATCCTGGACGTCGCCCGGCACGCCGGGGTCGCACCCAGCACGGTCTCCTACGTGCTGAGCGGAAAGCGGACCATCTCGGCCGGCACCCGGGCCCGGGTACTGGCGAGCATCCGTACGCTCAACTACCACCCGCACGCCGGGGCGCGGGCCCTGGCCAGCAACCGTGCCAACGTGATCGCCCTGGTGCTGCCGCTGCGGGCCGGCATGCACGTCCCGGTGGTGATGCAGTTCGCCGTCTCCGTGGTCACCACCGCCCGCGAGTTCGACCAGGACGTGCTGCTGATGACGGCCGACGAGGGCCCCGACGGGCTGCGCCGGATGGACGCCAGCGCCCTGGTCGACGGCCTGATCCTGATGGACGTGGAGCTGAACGACGCGCGCATCCCGCTGCTGTGCGAGCTCGACCGGCCCAGCGTGCTGATCGGCTTCCCCGCCGAGCCGGACGGGCTGACCTGCGTGGACCTCGACTTCTACCGGGCCGGGCAGGTATGCGTGGAGCACCTGGCCCGGCTCGGGCACCGGGAGGTCGCCCTGATCGGCGCGCCCCGGGCGGTGTACGAGCGGGGCACCGGGTTCGCCCGCCGCACCATGACGGGGTTCCTGGACCTGGCCGCGACGCTGAACCTGGCGGCCGACGCCGGGCCGTGCGAGGAGGACCCGGTCGCCGTGGAACAGCGGGTCGGCGAGGTGCTCGCACGGCGCCCGTCGCTGACCGGGCTGGTGGTGCACAACGAGGCGGTCGTCGACCAGCTTCTGGCGGCGCTGCTGGCGCACGGCCGGCGGGTGCCCGAGGACGTGTCGGTGGTGGCGATCTGCCCGGACGGGCTGGCGCTGCGAGCCACCCCGGCGCTGACCTCGGTGCTGATTCCGGCGGAGGAGGTGGGCACCCAGGCCGTCCGGCTGCTGATGCGCAAGCTGGCCGGTGAGGCGGTGCCGGACTCCAGCCTGCTGCCGCCCCGGCTGACCGTCCGGGACAGCACGGCGGCGGCGCCACTGCCCGCGCGCTGAAGGCCCACACCACTGCCCGCTCGCCGAAGTGAGCCCCGCGCCGCCGCCGGCGCTCTGTGGGCCCGCGCCGCCGCCGCTGAAGTGGCACCGCGGCGGCGGGTTCCGGAGGATGATCGTGGCGTGGAGGTACTCGGCAGCCGCATCCTGCTGCGCCCGACCGACCCGGCCCGCAGCCACCGCTTCTACCGGGACGTGCTGAGGCTGGCCGTGTACCGGGAGTTCGGGCCGCCGGACGGTCCCGCGAGCGCTGGCGGTGTCGTGTACTTCCTCGGGCAGGGGTTGCTCGAGGTGTCCGGGCGGGGCGAGGAGCGCCCGAGCCCGGCCCTGCGGATCTGGTTGCAGGTGCGCGACGTGCGCGCCGAGCACGGGCGGCTGAGCGCCGCCGGGGTGAGCGTGCTGCGCCCGCCGCTGCGGGAGCCGTGGGGCTTGATCGAGATGTGGATCGAGGACCCGGACGGGGTACGGATCGTGATCGTCGAGGTACCCGATGATCATCCCCTCCGCCGCGATCCGAGGTGAGGCCCGACACGACCGGGGGCAGCGGGCCGGTGCGCGTGGCAGACTCGGCAGCGTGCTGCCGGTTGACAATCATGTGCATTCGCAGTGGTCATTCGATACCGACGGACAGGGGTCGATGGCCGCGACCTGTGAACGCGCGCTGGAGCTGGGCCTGCCGGCGGTCGCGTTCACCGAACACGTCGAGTGGACCGACTGGCTAGCGGACGACGCCATCGCGGCCGGACCGCTGACGCTGGACTGGTGGGAGAAGATCCGGCCGCTGGACGTCACCGGCTACCTGGCCGACATCGAGCAGTGCCGGGAGCGGTACAAGCCGCTGCGGGTCCTGTCCGGCGTGGAGGCCGGCGAGCCGCACCTGTTCGGGGCCAGCATCGCCGGCCTGCTGTCCACCGGCCCCTTCGACCGCGTGCTCGGCTCCCTGCACGCCCTGCCGCACAAGGACCACCTGGTCGGCGCCGAGCAGCTGTTCTACCTGCTCGACGACGGCGAGGACGAGGTGATGCGCCGCTACTTCGCGGAGCTGGTCCGGATGATCGAGGGCCCCGGCCAGTTCGAGGTGCTGGCCCACCTGGACTACCCGCGCCGGTACTGGCCGAGCGGGCCCGCGGCGTACGACGAGGCGGTCTTCGAGGAGGAGTACCGTGCGGTGCTCCGGGCGCTGGCGACCTCCGGCCGGGTGCTGGAGATGAACACGAAGTCGCCGCTGGCCTCGGTGTCCCTGCTGCGGTGGTGGCGCGAGGAGGGCGGCCGGGCGGTGTCGTTCGGCAGCGACGCGCACCGGCCCTGGCTGGTGGGCGGCCGGTTCGACCTGGCCGTCGACATCGTCGAGGCGGCCGGCTTCCGGGCCGGCGAAGATCCGCTGGACTTCTGGCTACGGTAGGGCGCATGGTCGAGGCCCGCATCGACAGCGAGACCGGCGGCTGGAGCGTCATGGCGCCCCGGCGCGCCGCCCGACCCGACGACGGGCGCGCGCCCGCCGCGCCGGGGTCGTGCCCCTTCTGCCCCGGCAACGAGGGCATGACGCCGCCCGAGGTGCTGCGGGTGCCGGCCGGTGCGCGGGACTGGCGGGTCCGGGTGGTACCCAACCTGTACGCGGCGACCGGCGAGCGCGGGCCCACCGATCCGGCGGGCACCGGCGGGCCCGGGCTTCCCGGCAGGCCGGAGCCTTCGCCCGGCGGGCCGGCGTCCTCGCCCGAACCGGACCTCGCGATGCCGTTCACCGGGCGGCACGAGGTCGTGATCGAGTCCGCCCAGCACGATTGGGACCTGCGCCGGGGAGACCCCGACCAGGTCGCCGAGATCCTGTCCGCGATGCGCGAGCGCTGCCGCGCCCTGGCCGACGGGGGCGCCGCGGCGATCACCGTCTTCCGCAACTACGGTGCGCGGGCCGGCGCCTCGCTGGCCCACCCGCACAGCCAGATCGTCGCGCTCGACCTTGCCGACGGGGCTGGCTCGGCGCGTCTCGCGCCGCGCCACGACCCAGACGAGTCGCGCGATCACTGGCTGCCGCCGGGGCTGGCCGACCGCTGGCGGCGGGCGCGGGAGCACCATGAACGGACCGGTGAGTGCCTGCACGACACGCTGGCCGCGGCCGAGCGCCGGGCCGGCGACCGGGTGGTCCTGGACGACGGCGGCGTGCTGGTCTTCCAGCCCCGGGCCGCGTCCGTGCCGCACCAGACGACGCTGCTGCCCGCCGGGCGCGGCGCCGGGCTCGCCGAGGCCTCCGACCGGGATCTGACCGCGCTGGCCGCTACCCTGCCCAGGGTGCTGTCCGGCCTCGCCGCGGTGCTCGACGACCCTGCGTACAACCTGGTGGTGCACGCCGGTCCGGTCGGTGACCCGACCGGCCACCGCTGGTACCGCTGGCATCTCACCATCTACCCGAGGCTCACCACTGTCGGCGGCCTGGAGTTCGCCACCGGCGTGTCGGTCAACCCGAGCCCGCCCGAGTCGACCGCGCCGGTCTTACGGCAGGCCATCGCGGGTCGCTGACTGGTCGGCGACCCGGCAACCCTCGTCTTCACCCTCGCCGGCCCACCCCGCAGCCGCGATCTCCGGATTCGCCGCAAACACGCCGATGTTTGAATCTTGACCGAGACTCATCAATCTGTATTTGCTTAAGCCATCGAACACCTTCCGTGTGAGATGGAGGAATCGCATGGAAAGATCGCCGCTACGCCGGCGACGTCTGATGGTCGGTCTCGCGATCGCGGTGAGCACGGTGACCGTCAGCGCTCTGGCCCCCTCGGCGTTCGCTGCCCCGAGCAGGCAGGTCATCCCGGGGAGCATGCCCCAGTGGGAGGGCCAGGCACATCCGCTGAGCAACACCTCGACGAGCGACCAGATCGGCTTCGGGGTACTGCTCGGCATGCGCAACAGCAGCGCCGCGGTCGCGACACTGCAGAAAATCTCGGACCCGACCAGCGCGAGCTACGGCAAGTGGCTGACCAACGCGCAGTTCCGGGCCCAGTTCGCGCCGAGCGCATCCGACGTGAACACCGTGAAGGACTGGCTGACCAAGCAGGGCTTCCGGGTCACGAAGACGCTGACCAGTGGCATGTACGTCGAGGCCAGTGGGACCGCGGGCCAGATCGAGAAGACCTTCGCCACCACGGTGAAGAACTTCTCGTACCAAGGCAAGACGGTGCGCGCCAACTCCTCGGCGCTGTCGTTCCCGGCCGGCACGCCGGCCGCGGTGACCGGGGTGATCTCGGGTGTCCTGGGCATCGATCAGGGCGCCCAGTTGCACAAGCCGGCCGACATGGAGCCCGGGCCGCCCGCGGGTGAGCGCTTCGGCGTCGACCCGTGCTCGGACTACTTCGGCCAGAAGGTGGCCACGGACAAGCCCTCCGCATACGGCAAGAAGCAGCCGTACGCGGTGTGCGGGTACGGGCCCCAGCAGTACCAGTCGGCGTACGGCGAGAGCAGCCTGCTGCGCGCCGGCATCGACGGGCGCGGCGTCACGGTGGCCATCACCGACGCGTACGCGGCGCCGACCATCCTCGCCGATGCGCAGAAGTACAACCAGGTACATGGGCAACCGCTGTTCAAGCCCGGCCAGTTCAGCCAGATCACGCCGGGTCCGGACGGGTACGACCTGATCGACGACTGCGGTGCGTCCGGCTGGTACGGCGAGGAGACCCTCGACGTCGAGGCCGTGCACGCGATGGCTCCGGGTGCGAAGGTCGTCTACGTCGGCGGGTCCGACTGCAGCAGCGGTCTGGACGACGCGTGGGCCGAGACGATCGACAACCACGTGGCGGACATCATCACCAACTCGTGGACCGACGGCACGGACGACATCAACACGCTCAGCCAGGACTACGTCGACTTTTACACCGAGTTCTCCCTCGAGGCCGCGCTCACCGGCATCACCGTGAACTTCTCCAGCGGTGACGCGGGTGACCGGACGGTGGGTGGTACCGATCCGGCGTCGAAGAGCGTCGAGTTCCCGGCTGACTCGCCGTACGTGACCGGTGTCGGTGGCACCAGCGTCGCCATCGGCAAGAACGGCCAGCGGATCTGGGAGCACGGCTGGCAGAGCTCGTACTCGTTGCTGACCAACGGAGCCTGGGACCCGGCACCGCCCGGCACCTACAGCTCCGGTGGTGGCGGCGGCACCAGCGTCCTGTACGCGCAGCCGTTCTACCAGCGGGGCAAGGTACCCACGTCCATCTCGGAGTACTTCGGCGGCAAGACGCCGATGCGCGCCGTGCCGGACATCTCGATGCCGGGTGACCCGAACACCGGCTTCGAGGTTGGGCAGACCCAGGTCTTCCCGGAGGGTACCCACTGGGACCAGTACCGCATCGGCGGTACGAGCCTGTCCTCGCCGCTGCTGGCCGGCGTGGTAGCGGTGGCAGACCAGTTCTCCCACCGCAAGCTCGGCTTCATGAACCCGTTGTACTACAAGCTGTTGAACACGCCCGCTCTGAACGACATCACCGCGCCGACCAGCCCGCTGGCCGAGGTGCGGACGAACTTCGCCAACTCGGTCGACAACACGCAGGGCAAGACGTACCAGCTGCAGACGATCGACGTGCAGAGCACCACGATTCACAGCAAGCGTGGCTACGACGACGAGACCGGCGTCGGGTCGCCGGGCGGTCTGCTGTTCTTCCTCGGACTGCCGATCGCCGCGCTCCTGCACTAGGAACGCGTCACCCGGTTCACACCGCACCACCGGCGGCCCGGTCCCCTCGGGGGGACCGGGCCGCCGGCCGTCCGGCTACCGGCGCGAACGAGGGCTCCACCGGCCCGCGGCCGCCGCCTCGGCGACGAAATCCTCAAACCGCCTGGGCGGCCGGCCGAGGGCCCGCGGCACGCCGTCGGCGATCGACGCGCCCGAACCGTCGCGGATGGCCCCGAGTACCCCCGCCAGCACCCGCGCGACACCGGGCGGAACGCCGTGGGCGACCTGGCGCTCGACGTACGCCTCGGGGTCGATGTCGACGTGCCGGATCGCGCTACCGGTGGCCGAGCCGATGAGGCCGACCGCCTCACCGAAGCTGATCGCGCGGCTGCCGGTCGTACCGGTGCCGCCGAGGATGAGAACGCTCGTCATGGCCAGGCCACCGTCGCCACGGTGGCCCGCAGGGTCGGGTACGAGGACGCCTTCGCCTTCAGCGTGGCGTTCAAGCGTGCCCGCGGCGTCAGCCCCTCGGCCTGGCGGCGCCAGTCATCCTGATCCGACCGCCGTCGGGACGCTCGCCTCGCGGAACCGGCATCGGAGGGTCATCGGCCGCATCGGAGGGTCATCGGCCCGGGAATCAGCACGGGGCGCAGCACGTGACTGTTACATCACGGCTACGCCCCGGCTCTCCCTTGCGGGAGGACTCAAGCTTATAACGCGCAATACCGGCGGGTGGGGTAAATCGGAAAAAGCCCTCCCGCGATCGGAGGCGAGCGGCTGGAACGTTCCAGATTCCGCGCGGGAGCGCGGTGGCGGGAGCGCGGGCGGCCCGAGGGAAGATGATCCGATGATCACCCTGGAGACCGATCGCCTCATCCTGCGCCCCTTCCGGGACGACGACCTCGATCCACTCGCCGCGCTGAACGCGGATCCGGAGGTGATGCGCTACATCGCCGACGGCTCCACCCGCGACCGGGAGCAGACCTCGGCCGGGCTGGCCCGGATGCGGCAGGACTGGGCGGAGCGCGGCTATGGCGCGTTCGCCGTCGAGATCCGGGACACCGGCGAGTTCACCGGCTGGGTCACCCTCGCCATCCCCACGTTCCTGCCCGAGGTGCTGCCGAGCGTCGAGATCGGGTGGCGGCTGGCGCGGGAGTTCTGGGGCCGGGGCATCGCCACCGAGGGCGCGCGGGCCGTGCTGCGATTCGGGTTCGTCGACCGCGAGCTGGACCGGATCGTCAGCATCCGGCACGTGGACAACCAGGCGTCGGGCCGGGTGATGGAGAAGCTCGGACTGCGCTTCGATCGCGAGACGACGGTACCGTCGTTTCGCCAGCAGCCGGCGGTGGTGTACGCACTGACCCGCGACGAGTATCTTGCCCGCGCCGCGGCGCCCCGTTAGCCTTCGAAGAAATTCGAAGCGCTTCGACCACCAGGTTTTTCCCCGGATCAAGGAGTTGCGCCGGTGGCAACCATTGCCGACGTCGCGCAGGCGGCCGGCGTGTCCACGAGCACCGTATCCTACGTCCTAAGTGGACGCCGGCCGATCTCGCCCGCCACCCGGGCCCGGGTCGAGGCGAGCATCGCCGAGCTGGGCTACCGTCCGCACGCCGGCGCCCGGGCACTGGCCGGCCGGCACACCAACGTGCTGGCGCTGGCCGCCCCGCTGCGCAGCGACATCAATGTTCCGGTCATCATGCAGTTCGTCACCTCGGTCGTCACCGCGGCCCGGTCCTACGACCACGACGTCCTGCTGCTGACCAACGACGAGGGCTCCGACGGCCTGGAGCGGGTCGCCGGCAGCGCCATGGTGGACGCCCTGATCGTCATGGACATCGAGAGCGACGACGCGCGCATCCCGGTGCTGCGCCGGCTGCGGCAGCCCGCCGTGCTGATCGGCCTGCCCAACCGCCCGGGCGGAATCAGCTGCGTCGACCTCGACTTCGCCGCGGCCGGGTACACGGCCGTGGCGCACCTGGCCGAGCACGGGCACCGTACGGTCGGGCTGATCGGGCCGCCGCCCGCGGTCTACCAGCGCGGCACCAGCTACGCGACGCGGTTCCTCGCCGGCTTCGAGGACGCGGTCGACGAGTTCGGCCTGGCATCGGTGAGCCGGCCGTGCGAACCGACCTTCGACGGCGCGCTGTCGTGCGTGAACCTGATCGACGAGCAGCTGCCGGGCGTCTCCTCGCTGGTGGTACACAACGAGGCGGCGCTCTCGCCGCTGCTGGGCATCCTGCGCGCCTCCGGACGGCGGGTGCCGGAGGACGTGTCGGTGGTGGCCATCTGCCCGCAGGACGTGGCGCTCGGGCTGCCCATCGGGATGACCTCGGTGGACATCCCCGGGCACCAGCTGGGCGCCCTGGCGGTCGAGCGGGTGATGAGCCTGCTGCGCGGGGAGCGCGGCGCGGAGACCCGGCTGCTGGCGCCCTGCCTGGCGGAGCGGGACAGCTGCGCCGACGCGCCCTCCGAGCCGGGGCCGGCGCGCTGACCGGGCAAGCGGCTCGAAGACCCGCGGGCCGCCGGGCGACCGGCTGATGGACGCGACCACCACCAGCGCGTGCGCGCCGCTGGGCATCGTCCCGGCGATCGTGTTCTTCCTGGCCTTCCAGCGCACCCTGGCGCGCGGCATCATGGCGGGAGCGGTCCAGTGACGGATGGTCCCGGCGGTCGCATTCCCCTCGACCTCCGTCATTGCGCCGGAATCCCTCGACTGAGGATCGGATATCGACGGCACTCGCGACTCCGACCTCCGCTGAGGCGAAATTCATACTGATCTGAATCAATATGACGATCGACCCGACGCCCGGGTGGCGACGGCGCGCGACCCGCGCGCGAGGCGCGACCGCCCTGGCTGCCCATCGTGGTGAACGAATCGTCGGCGACGAGGCCGCGATGGGCGACCGTCCCCGCGTGCACCCGATATCGAAATGCGAGTCGCGCTCATCCGCCATTCGGCGGCGAGGGATTCACCCCGACGAGGTGCCCGACGCCGGCCGGGCCGGCCTCTCGGCGCCGATCAATTCCGCGTAGAGGTCGAGGTGGTCGGCGACCATGCGCTCGGTGCTGAACCGGCCGACCGCCGCCTCGCGGCAGGCCTCGCGGCTCAACTCGCCGAGCCGCCCCAGGCTGGATGCCAGACCGGCGATGTCCTCACGCAGGAAGCCGGTCACGCCGTCGTTGATGATTTCCGGCGCCGAGCCGGCCGGCGTGGCGATCACCGGAGTACCGGCGGCCAGGGCCTCGATCATGACCAGGCCGAACGGTTCCGGCCACTGCATCGGGTTCAGCAGCGCACACGCGCCGCCCAGCAACTCGTACTTCTCCTCGGTACCCACCTCACCGAGGTACTCGATGTCGGAGTTCAGCAGCGGCGACACCGCGCACTCGAAATACTCCCGCTCGCCTTTTTCCTCCATCTTGGCGGCGATCCGCAGCGGAATCCCGGCCTCCCGGGCGACCATCGCGGCCTCGCGCACGCCCTTGCTGGGGTTCATCCGCCCGAGGAAGCAGGCGTACCCGCCCGAACCGTCGCCGATCGGCACCGAGTCCACATCGATGCCGTGGTGGATGACCCGGGCGATCGGCACCCCGTTGGCGGTCGACGCCTGGTGGTGGGAGATGGCCACCAGCGACACGTCCCTGCCCATCGCCTGGTAGATGTCGCGCAGCTGGGCGCGGAACGGGCCGTGGTTGGTGGTGACGATCGGCAGGCCGGGCGGCCGGTGCCGGTACAGCGGCCCGCACAGCGTGTGGTCGTGCACCAGATCCATGTCCGGCATCGCGTTGTAGGCCCGCACGACGTGCCCGAGCTCGACCTCGCTGAGCCCCATCCCGTCGACGTCGGCGGGCGGGGCGTCCGGGATCAGCCGCGCGGGACACTGGCTGTCACCGGGCGCGGCGACGAGCACCTCGTGCCCGGCCGCGATGAACCCGCGAGCCAGCCGGTCGACGACACCCTCGATGCCGCCGTACGCGGGCGGCGGCAGCGGTGTCCACGGCGTCGAGATAACTCCGATCCGCACGACCGCCCCCGTTCACGGCAGCTCGGTTTTCTCGCTCGGCCCCGGACCGCGCCGGGTCCACAGCGGGTCCACGGCGGGGTGCCTACAGACCCCGTTCCAGGCCAGTCAACCATCATCGCCGGCCGGGTACCCGGGTTTCCCGGCCGGTTGGTCGGCGGGCGGCCAGCGGGGGCGACGGGAATGGGCCGGAACGGGACGCGGACGGCGTTCCGGCCGTCACGGATGTGTCTCGCCGCGGGTGTGTCTCGCCGCGGATGTGTCTCGCCGCGGATTACGCCCACCGGTCGGCAACCGGCCCATCGGCAACCGGCCCGTGCGGCCGCGAGCCAGCGAACCAGCGCGCCCCGGCGCGATCCCGCCGGGAGCGACCCGGAGGTCCCCGAGGCAACGGCGGGGAGGTCCCGGGGACGGCCGGGAGGTCCGAGGAACACCCCGCGATCAGGCGCGACCGGGCCCGCGGATGTGCCAATCAGGGATTCGAGGCCGTCAAGACGCCCGACTCCTCCCCTGGTATCGCAGACCTTTACGATAGGTGATCGTCGGCCGTACCCGATAAGCATGGATAGTTGAAAACCGTAATGGTACGGTCCCCGGCGGGAATGACAATTCCGCCGACCAGAGACGTGGGAGGACCAAAACAGATCTGGTGCTGCTTGTCGAAGGTTCACCGCGACGCCCGTAACACATAGTTGTCGCCCGGAACGTTCGCGTAGTTGAGTCAATCTGGCACAGGACAGGAACCGCCGCCGGTCGCGGGATCAGTCCGCGAAACCCGCGGCACCGACGCAAGAGATCGAGGAGCCGTGGCTAGAGGAGCCTTCAGCCAGCCTTCTGTCCAGGCTAGAAATACCCCGGCCAGCCGCCCGGGCGCGCCGCGCGTATGGGTAATCGCGCTCGTCATCGCCGGTCTGATCGCGGTCGTGGGCGCGGGACTGGCCTTCACCGGCGCCGGCAAGGCCGTCATCTCCGCCGTGTACAACTTCCTGGAGTTCTACTCCGGCGTCTTCTCCCTGGTCTCACTGTCCATCGCGGTGATGGTCGGACTGGCCGCCACCGACCGCATCGTGCTGATGGTCCGCCACCGCGTGCTGCTCCAGGCCGTACACCGGGCGACCGCGTCGACGGCCATGGTGTTCCTCGGCATCCACATCTTCACGAAGATCGTGGAAGGGCACGCGAGCGTCGTCGACGTGGTGGTGCCGTTCCTGGCCTCGCACCGGGTGCTCTACGTCGGGCTGGGCACGCTGGCCAGCTACCTGATGATCCTGGTGACCTGGACCGGCATCATCCGCGGCCGGTTCGCCGGCAGCGCCCATCCCGGGCTGTGGCGGGTGGTGCACGCCTCGGCGTACCTGTCCTGGGTCTTCGCCCTGTTCCACGGCCTGGAGTCGGGGCGGCACGCGAAGACCTGGGTGACGGTCAGCTACGTGGTCTGCGTGCTCCTCGTCGGGCTGGCCCTGCTGGTGCGCCTGTCGGTGACCTGGGGACGGCGGATGCGCTCCCCCAAGGCGCAGACCACCGGCACCATCAAGGCGATCGGCAAGCCGCTGGCGGCGTCGAAGGGCTCGGCGCCGCGCGCACTCCCCCGGGACGAGCCGCTGGCGCCGGTCGGCCGGACGATCGAGGACGAGCTCTCGTTCGCCCGCCGGCCGCTTTCCGACGACCCGTTCGAGCGCCCGACCCGCGCCGAGGACGACGCGTTCGCCCGGCGGGCGCTTTCCGACGACGCCGCGCCGTCCGGTCGCCCGGCCCGCGCCGGCCGCGGCTCGGACCTGGACCAGCCGCTCACACTCGAGGGGCCCGGGGTCGAGTGGTACGACGAGGCGGGCAACCACTCGTTCGCGGCCGGCCCCGCGTTCGCCAGGGGCGCGTCTCGGGGCAACCACTCGGCGCCCGATGACGACGATGCCCCACTGACCGGGCAACCATTGACCGGGCAACCGCTGCCCCGGCTGTCCTACCTGGACGATCCTCGGGCCCGCTTCGACGAGCCGGGCGGCCACCGGGCGGAGCCGGAGGTGCGCTACCAGGCTCCGGAGGAGGAGCCCAGCTTCCCGGCCAGCGTGTACCTCGTCCCGGACGGGGACGGGGACCGATCCGGCACCGGCTCCCACCGGCAGGTCCGGAACGACCCCACCGACACCGGCTCGTACCGGCAGGTCCGGGCCGACCGCGAGGCCGAACGCTCCGAGACCGGCACCCACCGGCAGGTACGGGCCGAACGCTCGGACACCGGCACCCACCGGCAACTCCGCGCCGACCCCACCGACACCGGCTCGTACCGGCAGGTCCGGGCCGACCGCGAGGCCGAACGCTCCGAGACCGGCACCCACCGGCAGGTGCGGGCCGATCGCGAGGCTCGGGAGCGCGACGGCGCCGAACGCGACGGGGCCGTGCGCGACGGGGCCGTGCGCGGCCACCCGGACGCCCGCTACGGCGAGGCCGGCAACCAGCGCGGCTACTCCGACGGGCGTCGGCAGGACAGCATCGCCGACGGGCGTCGGCAGGACAGCATCGCCGACGGGCGTCGGCAGGACAGCATCGCCGACGGGCGTCGGCAGGACAGCATCGCCGACGGGCGTCGGCAGGA
>NZ_BAABJQ010000030.1:0-9021 GCF_039543385.1 Rugosimonospora acidiphila | reverse complement strand
CCGACGGGCGTCGGCAGGACAGCATCGCCGACGGGCGTCGGCAGGACAGCATCGCCGACGGGCGTCGGCAGGACAGCATCGCCGACGGGCGTCGGCAGGACAGCATCGCCGACGGGCGTCGGCAGGATGACCATCCCGGGCAGGGCCGCGCCGACGCCTCGCCGCACGGCGAGCCGGACCGGCCGGTGCGCCGCCCCCGCACCCCCGTGGACGACCTGATCACCACCGAACCCGCCGAGCCGCCCAAGCGCCGCCGGCGGTCGCTGGCGGAGCTTCCGGCCGGCCCGAGCGCCGCCGCCCCGGCCGAGTCCGGCAAGCCCGCGCCGGACATCTCCGACGAGGAGTTCTGGGCGCACATGAGGGGTGACGTGCTGAGGTGACCAGCTCCGCCGTCGCCCTCAGCACCGCCGTCCCGGGCGTACCCGCCGTGCTGCGCGCGGGTCCGGCCCGGCTCACCGCGGGGTTCGAGCATTTCCGCCGCCTCGACCTGCGGGCGCACCAGAGCGTGCACGGGCCGATGCGGCCGCTGTCCATCGACGAGCTGATCGACCTGGCGGAGCGCATCCATCTGCAGGGCCGGGGCGGCGCCGGCTTCCCGTTCGCCCGCAAGGTGCGCGCGGTGGTCGACTCCGCGCGCCGCCGGCTCGCCGACACCGTCGTGGTGGTCAACGCCACCGAGGGCGAGCCGGCGAGTTGGAAGGACAAGGTGCTGCTCACCCGGGCGCCGCACCTGATCCTGGACGGTGCTGCCGTGGCGGCCCGAGCGCTGCGCGCCAGCGAGATAGTCATCGGCGTGGCCGACGACGGCATCGGTGGGGAGTCGCTGATGCGCGCCCTGGCCGAGCGGCGCATGCCGGCGCCGACCCGGATGGTCACCATGCCGCACCGGTTCATCTCCGGCGAGGGCGGCGCGCTGGTGCGCGGCATCAACGGCGAGATCCCCATCCCGCCCGGGCGCAAACAGCGGGCCAGCGACTCCGGGGTGGGCGGCCTGCCGACCCTGCTGTCCAACGCCGAGACCTTCTCCCAACTGGCGATCGCGGCCCGGCTCGGGCCCCGGGGGTACGCGTCGGCGGGCACCGCCACGGAGCCGGGCACCACGCTGCTGTCGATCGGCGGCTCGGCGAAGTACCCGGCCGTGGTCGAGGCCGCCGTCGGCGTGCCGCTGATGGCCGTGCTGGACCTGTGCGACGCCGAGGTCGGCCCCGGCGTGCTGATGGGCGGCTTCCACGGCAAGTGGATAGGCCCCGCGGCGGCCGACCGGGCGGAGATCTCCTGGTCGAGCCTGAACTCGGTCGGCGGTACCCTCGGCGCCGGCATCATCCTGCCGCTCGGCGCGGGTACCTGCCCGCTGGCCGAGGTCACCCGGGTCACCCACTACCTCGCCGGGCAGTCGGCCGGGCAGTGCGGGCCGTGCCGGCTCGGGCTGCCCGACGTCGCCCGCGCGGTGGCCTCCCTGGCCGACGGCAGCGGCGGCAGCGGATCGGTCGACGCGATCCGGGCCGCGGCCGGCGGGGTACGGGGCCGGGGTGCGTGCAGCCACCCGGACGGTACGGCCCGGTTCGCGCTGTCCGCCCTGGAGACGTTCACCGAGGATGTCGCGGCGCACATCCTGCACGACGGGTGCGGGCAGCCCACCAAGAACGTCCTGCCGCTGCCGCCGGCCGAGGCGACGACCGGCCACCGGCTGGCGGTCGACTGGGCCCGCTGCGACGGCCACGGCCTGTGCGCGCACATCGTGCCGGAGCTGATCCGGCTGGACGGCAACGGGTACCCGTCGTTCCCGGACACCCCCGTGCCGGCGTGGCTGGAGACCGACGCGCGCAAGGCGGTGAACATGTGCCCGGCGCTGGCGCTTAGGCTGACGGACGGAACCAAGAAGCCCAACCGCGGAAAGTCCCGGCACTGACCCTCATGAACACCCCTAACATCCTGCTCATCTGCGTCGACCAGTGGCGTGGGGACTGCCTGTCCATCGACGACCACCCCGTGGTGCGCACCCCGTACCTGGACCGGCTCGCCTCCCGGGGCGCCCGGTTCCGGCACGCGTACTCGGCCACCCCGACCTGCGTACCGGCGCGCACCGGCCTGATGACCGGCCTCGGCCAGCGCAGCCACCGCCGGGTCGGGTACCTCGACGGGATGCCGTTCGAGCACGAGGTCACGCTGCCGGGGGTGCTGCGCGGCGCCGGGTACCAGACTCAGGCGATCGGCAAGCTGCACGTCTACCCCGAGCGGGCCCGGATCGGCTTCGACAACGTGATCCTGCACGACGGGTACCTGCACCAGGCCAGGCGACGGTCGCGCCCGTTCGAGGAGATCGACGACTACCTGCCCTGGCTGCGGTCGCAGGCGTCCGCCTCGGCGGTGGCCGACTACACCGAGCACGGCATCGGCTGCAACTCGGTGCCGGCCCGGCCCTGGCCCCGCGAGGAGGCCCTGCACCCGACCAACTGGTTGGTCACCGAGGCCATCTCATGGCTGTACCGGCGGGACCCGACCGCGCCGTTCTTCCTCTACCTGTCGTTCCACCGGCCGCACCCGCCGTACGACCCGCCCGGGTGGGCGTTCGACACGTACCTCGACGCGCCCCCGTACCGGCCCGTGGTGGGCGACTGGTGGGAGGAGTTCGCCCAGTACCGCGACGACCACAACCCCGAGGCGTGGGTCGCGCGGATGGATTCCCGCACGCTGCACCGCGCCCGGGCCGGCTACTACGGCCACATGACCCACCTCGACCAGCAGATCAACCGCTTCCTCGAGGCGCTGGCCGAGTTCGGGCTGGCGAAGGACACCTACGTGGCCTTCGTGTCCGACCACGGCGAGATGCTCGGCGAGCACCACCTGTTCCGCAAGGGCTTCCCGTACGAGGGGTCGACGCGCATCCCGTTCCTGCTGACCGGCCCGCCCGGCTCCGGCATCGCCGCCGGCACGGTCCGCGACGAGGTGGTCGAACTGCGCGACGTGATGCCCACGCTGCTCGACTGTGCCGGCGTGCCGATACCCTCCAATGTGGAGGGTCGCAGCGTCCTCGGCCTGGCCCGTGGCGGCGACGATCCGGACTGGCGGGGCTGGCTGCACGGTGAGCACACCCTGCTCGACCAGTCGCTGCAGTTCGTGACCGACGGCCACACCAAGTACGTGTGGCTGTCCGGCTCCGGGCACGAACAGCTGTTCGACCTCGACGAGGATCCGGCCGAGACGGTGAACCTGGCCGCCCGGCCCGGCCACGCCGAGGCCGTCGAGCTGTGGCGTGGCCGGTTGGTCGGCGAGCTGTCCGGACGGCCGGAGGGCTACGTGCGGGACGGCCGGCTGGTACCGGGCCGAGCGCCGGTGCTCACCATCCCCGCGAACCCCTGAGCGGCGCTCCCGGCGCCGCCGCTCCGCCGGCCCGGGGCCGGGCCGGCCGCTCCTGGGGTGGTCAGCTGTCCAGCCGCAGCCGGATCGGGTACCGGCGCAGCCAGTCGTTCAGGCTGATCAGCAGCTCCACGCGGCGCCGGTTCGGCCCGAATCCACTGCTCTCCAGCGGGGTCTCGAGCAACTGCCGGATCCGCGGAACGTTGAGCAGCCCCACGACCGGGGAGTTACGGTCGGCGAGGATCGCGTTCGCCTGGTCCCGCAGCATCTGCCCGTACCGGGGGTCCTGGGTCGACGGGTACGGGCTCTTCTTGCGCTGCAGCACCGACTCGGGCAGCAGGCCGGCGGCGGCACCGCGGAGCAGACTCTTCTCCTTGCCGTCGTAGGTCTTCATCGACCAGGGCGTGTTGTACACGTACTCGACGAGCCGGTGGTCGCAGAACGGCACCCGCACCTCCAGGCCGTGCGCCATGCTCAGCCGGTCCTTGCGATCCAACAGCACCTGCACCCATCGGGTCAGGTGCAGGTAGAAGACCTCCCGCATCCGCCGCTCCCCCGGATCGACGCCCGGCAGGTGCTCCACCTCGGCGATCGCGGCGTGGTACGTGTCGGATTCGTAGCCGGGCAGGTCGAGCAGCTTCGCCAGGTCGGGTTCGAGCAGGTCGCTGGCCGGGTTGGCGTCGCCGGTGGACCGGTGGAGCCAGGCGAGCCAGGGGTACGTGGGACTGGCCACGGCCTCCGGGTCGTGGAACCACCCGTACCCGCCGAACACCTCGTCGGCCGACTCGCCCGACAGCGCCACGGTCGAACCCTCCCGTACCGCGCCGAACAGCAGGTACGCCGAGGTCATCATGTCGCCCATCGGCGACGGTCCGTCCATGGCCATCATCGCGCTCGTCTGGTGCAGCGGGTCCAGCATCGTGGCCACGTCCAGCATGACCTCGCGGTGATCGGTGTGCACGAACTCGGCGGCGGCGCGCGCGAACGGCCCGTCCGGCGTGTCCCGCATCTCCTCCGGCAGGAAGTTCTCGGTCTGCCCCACGAAGTCCACGGCGAACGAGCGCACCGGGTCGCCGCGCTCGGACGGCGCGGCCGCGGCCAGCGCGGTGACCACGGAGGAGTCGAGCCCGCCGGACAGCAGGGTGCCGACCGGCACGTCGGCGACCATCTGCCTGGTCATGATGTCGCGCAGTAGCTCGCGGACCGTACCGACGGTGGTGTCGAGGTCGTCGGTGTGCTCACGGGTCGGCAGCCGCCAGTATGCCCGCTCGTGCCGGCCGGCGCGGTCGACCACCACGAGGTGTCCGGGGCGCAGCTCGCGCACGCCCCGGTAGAGACTGTCACCGGGCGTCTTGACCAGGGTCATCGCGGCCCGCAAGCCGTCCGCGTCCACCTCGGTCGGCACGGTCGGATGCGCCAGCACGGCCTTCGGCTCGGAACCGAAGACGACTCCGGCCGGCGTGCCGTAGTAATACAGCGGCTTGACGCCCATCCGGTCGCGGGCCAGCACCAGGCGCTGCCTCGCGATGTCCCACAGACCGAACGCGAACATGCCGTTGAGCCGTTCGACGAACGCGTCACCCCACTCCAGGTATGCCCGCAGCACGACCTCGGTGTCGCTGCGGGTCCGGAACTGGTGGCCGCGCCCGGCCAGCTCGGTGCGCAGCTCCTGGTAGTTGTAGACCTCGCCGCTGTAGGTGATCACCGCCGCGGCGCTACCGTCGCGGTCCGCGGTCATCGGCTGCGCTCCCCCGACCAGGTCGATGACGGCCAGCCGGCGGTGGCCGAGCGCGGCGTGCTCAGCCACCCACACGCCCTCGGCGTCGGGCCCTCGTAACGCCATCGTGCCAGTCATCGCCAGGATGTTCGCCCGCTCCCCCGCGAGGCTCCGGTCGAAGTCCACCCATCCGACGACACCACACATGAGGGCTCCCCGCAGATCGCTAGCGTGAACACGAAAACACTACCGTTGTCGATATCACCGCCTTCTATGCATACCAGGCCACCGACCGGAACGCCACCGGCCCGTGGAGTGACTTCGAAGGGCGCGGGTCGCGTTCAGCGATGGGCCGATGGATCGGGTGTGGGGGTGGGTGTGACAGCGTGCCCGAAGGGAATGGCGCGGTGGATCCACTGGAACAGATACACCGCCGCGACCACGGATACCGCGATGATGACCAGCATGAACAGGGCCGAGGCGACCAGGTCGCCCAGCTTGCCGAACCAGGTCGCGGTTGCGCGGTACAGCCGTGAGCGGGTGCCGAACTCCGCCTCGGACAGCCGCCGCTCGCGGGTGTAGATCGCCAGCGACATGGCGAACCCGAGCAGCATCACGACAAAGCCCCACTGGTAGTGGATGTGCAGGTACTGCGACGCCTGGCGGGACGTCGCGGTGCCGCCGTAGTCGGCGGCGAACTGGGCGCGGGCGTTGCGCAGGGAGGCGCCGTTGACGGCGTGGGAGACCGTGAGCCACAGCGTGAGCGCCACGCCGCCGGCGTGCAACAGCCAGCTCAGGACGTGCCGGACGACATTGCGGACCGGGTGGCCGCTCAGCGACGCGGCGGCGGAGATGAGGCCGAGCAGCAACAGGACCACCCCGGCACCGAGCAGCCCGGCGCTCGCGCGCACCAGGGTGTAGTTGGTGTTCTGGCCGTTGAGGCCGGAGTTGTACCACATGATGGACAGGCCGCTGTAGAACTGGTCGTACACCACGTTCGGCGGTGGCACCGCCGGGTGTGCCTTCGCGAACGCGGCCGGTGGGGAGTAGACGAACTGCCACCACGGGCCGAAGTAGCCGACGAGCACGCACAGCGCGCCGCCGATGACCAGGGGGCTGCGCCACCGGCGCGGCATTCGCAAATGGCCGAGCGCCTTCTCCAGGTGGTCGGCGCCCCCGCCCGGTTCCAGTGTTCCCGTTGTGGAGCCTGTGGAGTCTTTCGGTCCGCCCACCGTCGCCTCCATTGCCTAGTGACAACGTCCTCGTGACAACGTCCTCGTGACAACGTGCCGTGGGCCCGCGAATGCCGGGCGCGTACGAATCGTATTTGCCGCGACGGTTGTCGTCGGCAACCGTACGGTCGAACCTTCTGGCGGAATTCCGACCGCGCCAAGCGGACGCCGCAGCCGTCGAACTCTTCGTCGGGGCCCATTCGGCACCGGTTCTCGTCCGCCCGGTTCGCCGGCCCGATCGAATTCGTCACCGGCGCGTCAGCCGACCTGGACGGCCGGTGGGCGGCGGCGGCCGGACAGCGAATTCGATCGGCCGTATGGACATTCGACGACGCCGGCACGGACCGGGCCCGTGGGCGGTGCGCCGGCGCGCGCGGGTCGATCGTGTATCCGGGTGGAAACACCGGCCCGCGCGCACACAGATTGCGACCGGGAACCGATGAACAGACGGCTCGAAAGTCGTGTCGAATTAACTGATGGACAACGAGAATCAGCGCCCTGACGTGGGCAAACCCGCCGTCTGACTTGATCCGTAATCGCACTGAGCGACGTTCGCCACCATTTCAATCGATCAATCCAGACCGATACCATCTGATGACCCGCACTTTACCCGACCCACCCGGTATCCCTGATATGGGGCTGCCGGCGGCGCCAATAACAGCCGAAATCGAATCGGGCCGTGTCCAGCGAGATGGGAGTGAGGATGGACAACTATCACGAATACCACGTTGAGGTGATAGAACCGGACGGGACGCGCAAGACCCTGCTGGTCGACGTGCACGAGGATCACCACAACGCACACGGTTTCGACGGAAATGGCAACCTGAAGAACGCGTCGGCGTTCACCGGCATCATCGCCAACGCGATAGGCATCAGCAAAGACGTGATCAACGCGTTCAAGTATCTCGGCAAGGTGAAGCGGCGATAGTCGTCGCCTCGACGCGCCGTCCGAACTGGGCCATCGCGCCCACCCCTCGCACCATCCGCCCGCCCATGGTCGCCGATGTCGTCGCCGTCGCGGCCGGCCCGAGTGGCCGGAACGCGCTCGGGCGCGACATCGACGGCCGTGGCGAGTACTGATCATCAATGTTCACCCGACGGTGGCTCCGCGTACGCTCGTCGCCCCTAATCTCGGTCGCGACAATCGCTTATGCGGAGGTGCGCATGTCTCAAGGCGACCTGACCCGGCGCGGTCTGCTCCTCGCCGGAGGGGCCGTGGCCGCCGGCGCGGCCGTGAACCTGCTGCCCGGTGTCGCGTTCGGCGCTCCGGCCGGCGGCACGTCCCAGCAGACCAAGACGGTCACCGGGACCTTCCCGCCGAGCATCTCGGACTGGTTCTACATCCCGGTCGAGGTGCCCAAGGGCGTCAGCCGGATCGATGTCTCGTACTCCTACGACAAGCCCACCGTACCCGCCGGCACCCGCGGCAACGCCTGCGACATCGGCATGTTCGGCCCCGAGGGCATCCAGCTGGGCAACACGCGCGGGTTCCGCGGCTGGTCGGGCGGCTTCCGGACCAGCTTCTCGATCAGCGCCTCGGAGGCCACCCCGGGCTACCTCCCCGGGCCGATCAAGCCGGGCACCTGGCACGTGATCCTCGGGCCCTACACGGTCGCCCCGCAGGGCCTGAACTACCAGGTCCAGATCACCCTCACCTTCGGGCCGGAGGGCAAGCCGTTCAAGCCCAACCCGGCGCCGACCACCGCCCCCGCCAAGCAGCGCGGCAAGGCGTGGTACCGCGGCGACTGCCACCTGCACACCGTGCACTCCGACGGCAGGCGTACCCCGGAGCAGTTGGTCGCCGACGCGCGCACAGCGGGCCTGGACTTCATGGTCTCCACCGACCACAACACCTCCAGCTCCCAGCTGCAGTGGGGCGACGAGGCAACCGACGACCTGCTGATCCTCAACGGTGAGGAGGTCACCACCCGCTCTGGGCACTGGCCGGCGATCGGCCTGCCGGCGGGTACCTGGATCGACTGGCGCTACCGCGCCTCCGACCCGAAGGACTTCCAGCGCTTCGTCGACCAGGTACACAAGGTCGGCGGGCTGGTGACCGCCGCGCACCCGTTCGCCAACTGCTTCGGGTGCACCTACGAGTTCGCGTACGAGGTCGCCGACCTCGTCGAGATCTGGAACGGCCCGTGGACCGCCGACGACCAGCAGACCGTCGACCACTGGGACGGGCTGCTGCGCAGCGGCCGCTGGATCCCGGCCATCGGTGACTCGGACGCGCACAACCCGGACCAGATCGTGGCCCTGCCGCACACCGTGGTGCTCGCCGACAGCCTGCGGCAGAAGGACCTGCTCGCCGGGCTGAAGGCCGGTCGCTCCTGGCTGGCGGAGTCCTCGACGGTGAATCTGACCTTCACCGCGTCGGCCGGTACGAAGACCGCCGGCATCGGCGAACGGCTCGGCGTCGACATCGGCGTGCCGGTGACCGTCACCGCCACGGTCGGCGGGGTACCGGGTACGACGGTGTCGATCCTGGACCAGCTCGGGGTCGAGCACAGCGAGACGGTCCCGGACTCGGGTGCCGCCACGGTCAGCTGGACCACCGACCCCCGCTACAGCCGGTGGGTGCGGTGCGAGGTCCGGCGCCCGTCCGGCGGGATCAACACCAACGAGCCCAACGCCATGGTGGCGATGACGAACCCGATCTTCCTCGGCAAGTCCTGAGCCCTGGGCCGGGCTCCGACCGCGCGCGCCGCCATC
>NZ_BAABJQ010000029.1:0-112911 GCF_039543385.1 Rugosimonospora acidiphila | reverse complement strand
CGGGTCCGGTGGGCGATGCGCTGGAAGCCAGCGTTGAACGCCTTCGCTATCACCTTCAGCGACCGATTCCCGGCCGCTGAAACCTACTAACAAGATCGCCGGAAACACCGTTGAAGAAACAGACCCCGCGTTGGTGCAACCAGCGTGCACGGGCTTGGTGACGGCGTCGCCAGTCGAGCCAGTGTGCGTCATGCTCGGGTGGTTTCGGGTGTTGAAGGACGCTGGCGAGTAGTCGCTTTATCTCGGGGACGGTCAGCGGGATCATCCCAGGGTCGGGTGGCGGGGCCTGGTCCGGCGTAGCTGGGGGCGGCGCCTGGGTGTCGCTGCGATCCCGGAGACGGGCCGCGGTGACAGCGCAGACCGCCAGGGCCGGCCATGACCAGCACGGTGTGACGCAGGATCGCGGTGTAGAGCCTGGCCTGGCACTGGTCCAGGCCGAAGCAGTCCTTACCGAGCCCGAAATCTTCCTCGACTGGCCAGCGCAGCCCGGCAGGCGGATCAGCCTCGTCTTGGTCAGCATCTGCCCCTCGGGCACGTAGCAGTAGTGAAAAGCCAGCTCACCGGTCTTCAGGTGACGGCGGACCAGCAGATGATGGCGGCATGACGAGCCAGCTCGTCATGCCGCAACCGTCGTCGCTGATCTGAACAGTGCCGCAGAGGCGTTGCTCGCAAAACAGACGGTAGCCGTCATCCTCGCCGAACACCTTCACGTAGTCGCCGGTCGTCGAAGGGGTTGTATACGAGGCGTCCCACCCTTTTCGGTAGCAGGTTGAGGCAGCGCCTGTTGTCGTAGATGGGAACCTGTAGTTCGGCCGCGACCGCGATCATCTGCTTCAGGCTCCAATCGGCCTTGGTCCACATGAGCAGGCTGCCGTTCGGTCCGCAGAAGCTGATCCGGAACGGGTCGTAGTGGATCGCCCGGATCCGACTGCGCCCCACCTGGATGGGCCTGTTCCGCCGAAAATAGCTCAGCCTGACGCGCACCGTGGTCTCGGTGATCTCCAGCCGTATCCAGCGCCATAGGGCCCAGGTGAGCAGCCAGCGCAGCAGCAGAGCCCCGAACGAGAAATAGCCCTCTGGCTGGCTGACGGCGGCCCAAACGCACGCCCAGGCAAGGATCACCCATGAGATCACGATCCAGGGTTTCCACCACGTCGGTCTGACAATCATCTTGTCCCCCGCCCCAGTCCCCGGGGCAACGTATCAGCATTCCGCCACCTTGGGAGGGTCCAGCAGCCCGCATACTCCGGCCGTCGTTGCGCGGTGAACCCCTCAGACACTCAGCACATGAACGCGCTCATCTCGTACGGCAGCCGCCACAAGTTCCGGCCAAAGGGTCACTGTGAGGGTGCGACGCGTCGCGGTTCGCGATGCCGGCGCCTCAGCTTCGCGGGGAGCGCGCAACTGCTGCGGCTCGTCATGGTCGGGGATAGTCACGCGGCGGTGTCGTCACCGGGGTCGGCCGCACGCCGTGGCTCGGTGCGAGATGGGTGATGCCGCAGTTGTGTGACGAGCAGGTCGGCGAGCGCGATGGTGGCCTCGTCGGGTTCGGCGTCGATCTCCGCGAGACGCCGCGTCAATGCTTGTCGCAGGGTGCGAATAGCATCGAGGTCGCGCAGCGCGCTGTGAGCGCGCATCGCCTGCTGGTAGGTCGATTCGGAATATGGGTCAAGGTCGATCGCCGCGTGCAGGATCGCGAGTTGGTCATGAGGGTGCCCGTCGAGGGTGTCGGCGAGTGCCAAGTGCGCGTCGAGGACCTGCTGGCGAATGGCTTGTCGGTACGGTTCGATCCAGTCGTAGTCGAAGCCTTCAGCGAGCGGCCCGTGGTAAGTGGTCACGGCGCGGCGTAGCGCCTCCGTGCGCGACTGTGGGTCCGTAGCGTGTTGCGCGTCGCGCAGGGCTTGCCGCATGCGCCACAGATCGATGTCGAACAGGTTGTTAATCAGGGTGTACTGCATGGGGGCGTGGTTGATGAAGGTGGCCGACGTGCCGCTCGCGCGGCGTAGAGCGTTACGCAGGGCCGAGACGTAGGTGTGCAGCCGGTGGGGCGCTTTCGCGGCGGGGGCTTCGGGGATGAGGTCGTCGAGGATCGCGTCGTGGCGGGCGGCGCCGTCGTGTACGGCGAGGTAGACCAGCAGTTCGAGTGATTTGGCGCGGAGGTGGTAGGTGGGGTCGGCGCCCAGGATCCGGGCCTCGCCGAGCACGCGTACCTGCACCCTGCCGGCGCTCGTGTCCTGCGGGCCGCTGCCTGCGGCGTTCTGGCGTTCGGTGACGTCGGCGTCGATCTCCTCGCCGGCGTCCCAGGTCGTCGTTGCTACTGCCGGCGTCGCAGCCGGGGGTTCCGCGGTGCTGCCTGGTCCAGTGGTCGGGCCCTGGACCGGCACCTCGGTATCGGTTGGGGCCAGCGCGACTGCGCCGGAGACGGAACCGTCCCCGGCGCGGGAGGGTTGGCTGGCGGAGGCCGGGGTCTCCACCGGTGGCCTGTGCGCCAGTCCGGTGTGGGACTCGGCGAGAGTCGTGATCAGATCCAAGGTCTGACCAGGGTCGAGAACCGAGAGCCGATCGAGGTCGGCGGGGTGCCGGCCGTGCCGGGCGGTGTCGCCGTCGGCGGGGCTGGTGGTTCCGTCCTCGGCCACGGCCACGGTGTTGCCCGCCGGCCACTGGCCGACGAGGACACCGTGGATGTCGAGGCGTTGTCCCTGGGACAACAGGGCGGCGATGCGGGCCCGTTCGTGGTCGGCGACGGCGTCGGCGATCAGCACGATCGGGGGGAGTGGCTCTTCGTACGGGTCGGCGCGGCGTAGCGCGGCGACGTCGTCGACTTCCCGCCGGTAGACGAGTCGGGTGCGGTGCAGCGTCTGGGTTTCCAGGATTTCCAGGGCGTCGTCGAGGCCCGCGCTGATGGTCAGCCGTGGGGTGGTGGGCAGCTGGACGGCGGCAGCGCCGAGCAGGGTTGCCGCGGTGGCCGAGGGCATGACCACCCAGCTGCGCGCGTCTGGGTCGTTCAGGCCGCCAGCGGCGAGCGCGGCGGCGAGGAATCCTCGGGCGGCGGCTTGCGCGCCTGGGCCGGTCAGGCCGAGTCCGGCCGGTGGCCACACCGCGGACAGGGGGTTGTTCAGCGCGGGTACGGCTGGCAGATTGTCGGGGCGCTGCGGTCCCTCGGTCTGCCAGTCAGCCCCAGCAGCTGGGTCGATTTCGCCACGGTCGTCGAGGTCGAGCTCGGACAGATCGTCCTGCTCGGCCTGGTCCGGGTCGGGCTCGTCCACGTCGAGCGGGTCGACGCGATCCCGCTGGCCGTCGGCGAACACGTCGAGGTCGGCGTCGCGGTCGGCCCATCCTGGTGAGGCGGTGCGTGGGGCGTGTTGGCGCAGTCCGCGCCGGATCTGGGTGACGGCCGGCGGCATGGGGGCGAGCTCAGGGTCGTCCAGGCGCAGGTCGGGTGAGGGCGGTCGGGGTGTGTAGCGGCGTCGGCGATGGGCCCAGACCAGCGCCGTGGCGGCCACGATCGCCGCTGCCAGGCCCAGGTCCACCCAGCCGCCTTCGGGTAGCCGCACGCCGGCCGGCCGATGCCGCTGGGCGGGGGATGCCTGGTCGGCGTTGGTCGCGGTGGCGGCTGGCGCGGCACGGGCCGACGGCGGGGGAGCCGTGGGCGCGGCGCTGACGGTGGTAGGCGTCGGCGCCGTGGTCGATGGTGAGGCTGACGGGGTGACGCCGGTGGAGGCGGCGCTCGCGGGCCCAGGGGTGGCCGGTGTGGTCGGGGTGATCGTGCCTGGGCCGGCAGGGCCGGCGGCGGGCGGTCCGGCGGGCCGCGTGTGCGCGGGGGCCGGCGCGGGTGGGGTTACCGGCGCGGGGACGGGGGTTGCTCCGGCGGGTGGGGCGGCGCCGTCCGGCATAGTCAGCACCCAGCCGGTCTGGATGTGGTCGCCGTGACGCATCCGCCCGTGCTGGTCGTAGGCGTGTTGGTTGAGGTGGTAGATCTCGCTCCACCGCATGGGGTTACCCAGCCATTGCGCGGAGATGTGCCACAGTGTGTCGCCGGTTTTGACGGTGTAGGTGTAGTGCTGGTGGCCGACCAGCACGATCAGCTGAGTCGGCGCCGGGGCCACGGTCTGGCTGTGGCCCGACGGGTCGGTTGCGGGTGTGGTGGTCGTGTTGTCGGGCACCACCAGCGGTATCCGTAACGCCGCGGCGAGGTTCGGCCCGCTGGTGGGGGCCGTGACCGTCGTGGTGACGGCGACGGGTGGCAGCGCGGCGATGGGGGGAGCGGCCATCGCGGTCGCCGCCGTGGCGGCGGGACTCATCATGAGTCCGGCGATCAGCGTCGCGGCGAAGTAGCGCATCGGGTTCAACACGGTTCGGCTGGTGCGGTGTTCGCCACGGCGCAGGTAGCGGGCTTCGTCGACCAGAGTCGCCACGAACACCAACCAGAGCAGCCACACCAGCATCGCGAGGAGGTCCTCCACGACGGTGCCGGTGGGTGGGGTTGTCGCCCACAGCCACGCTTGCTGGGCGCTGGCCGGCAGGGGGCTGCCGATGACGCAGACCAGCGCCGCCGGCAGGCCGGCGACCAGGGCGGCCAGGGCGATGAGGCTCGTGGTGAAGCGGATCGCCCGCCCGGCGCGGGGATGGCCAGGCATGAGGGTCTCCTTTACGGTACGGGCGCGGTCACCCCGTGCAGCGGGGTCGCGGTTTGGGTGGCCTGTTCGTGGAGGGTCCGCACCCCGGCGAGGTTGAGCAGCTGGGTGGGGGTGGTACTGGTGACGGTGACCGTGACCGTGGTTACCGTCGCGGTGGCGGTGCCTGTGGCGCCGACCGTGGCCAGGTAGGCGCGGGCGGCGGCGGCCGCGGCTGCGGGGTCGAGCTGGATGGTGCCGGTCTGCCGGTACCGGGCGAGGTCGATCTGTTGCGCGCCGGTGCGGGCGGCGTCAGCGGCGTGGTTGCGGTCGGTGTTCCAGGCCTGGATGCCGGTGCCGGTGTCCAGGACGAGACCCAACGCGATCAGCGCGATCGGGATGGTCAGCAGGGTCCAGGCGGCGGCGACCCCGTCGTCGCGCCGCCACCACCGCCCGGTGCGGGAACGGGTGGTCATGAGGTGGCCGCGCCGTAGACGTCGACGGGTGAGGTCGCGGTGGCGCTCAGCCGCCGGGTCGGGGTGGTGGGGATGGGCAGGTCGGACAGGCTGATGGTGCAGGCCACGGTGACGGTCACCGCGCCGCCGGGCGCGAACCGATGAGTGTCCACCGCCACGGCGATCTTCCGGCAGGCGGTGGTGGCGCTGGTCAGGTCCGCGGTCGCGGTGCGCCGGGCGGCGGCGGTGGCCCGCCCCGGCGTCAGTTGCAGCGAGGCGGCGCGGGACGCGGCGGAGGCCGCGTTGGTCAGGTCCGCGCCGGCGGATTCCCCCCGAATGATGATCATTGCGAGGCCGAGCAGGAGAAGGGCGACAGGCAGGCCGATGATCAGCCACTCGGCGGCGGCCACTCCCCGGTCCGGGGCGGCGGCCAGGCGTGCGAGGCGGTGGCGGAAGGCGCGGGTCATGGTCAGCCTCCAGGGGTGAAACGCTCGAGGGGGCAGACCGCCGTCCAACCGACCGGCAGGTGGATGAGCGGGCTGTCGCCGCTGACCGTGACCTGGGCGGTGGTCGCGTCGCGGGCGGCGGTGACCCGCGGGTCGCGCAGCAGCTGGCCGGCGATGTTGTCCAGGCGGGTGGTGGCGCTGGTCTGCCCATCACGGGCGGTGGCACCGTACGCGGCGGCATCGCAGGCCCCGCCGTCGGCGGCGTCCCGGGCGCCCAGCAAGGCCAGGCCCCACAGCGCGAACTGGAGCAGGGCGAAGAACGTCACGGCGGCCATGGGCAGCACGAACGTCAGCGACTCGACCACCACTGCGCCCGTGTCGTCGCCCCAGCTCGGCCCGGGTCGGTGTGGGTGTCGGCGCATCGCGGGATCCCGGGCCTAGTTGAGGTTGATGCCGTTGGCCTTGGCGGTGAACTTCGGTACCAGGATGGCGGTCAGCACCAGACCGATGGCCACCACGATGGCCAGCATCAGCAGGTACTCGGCCATCGTCATCCCGGCATCGGGGTTTTCTCGCAGCCGCTGGACGCGTTCGCGCAGCAGCGACGGGGTGGTGGACAGGAACGCGGCGACGCGGTGGAACATCCGGGTGACCTTTCACCGAGGGGCTTAGCGGATTTCGTGAACTCACGGACCTTTCAGAGGCCGGCGCTGATCGCCTCCACCGCCGGGTAGAACAGGAAGATCACGTAGGCCAGGGCCATGAGCATGATCGGTAACACCATGCGTTGGTTGGCGGCTTTCGCGTGGGCTTTGAGGTCGGCGGCCTGCCGGGTGCGCAGGGTGTCGGCCCGCGCGGTCAGCGACGGGCCGACCGGGGCCCCGTCGCGGCCGGCCCGCATCACCGCGGCGGCCAGTTCCTGCAGCTGCCGCACGCCGGTGTCCGCGCCGAGCTGGCCGAGGGTGCGCCACGGGGCGACCTGCGCACGGTGCGCGGCCTCGATCGCGCCCCGCAGCCGGCGCATGCCCCAGCTGGAGCCGAGGATGGGACGGGACGCGTCGTGCAGGGCCTGCTCCACCCCAGCGCCTCCGGCCAGGCAGATGACGACCAGGTCGAGCAGGGTGGACAGGGCGTGGCGCAGCTCGACGCGTCGTTTCGCGGCCTGGGCGCGTAACGCCACCTGGGGGAGCAACGCCCCGGCGGCCGCGGCGCACAGCCCGGCCCACAGCGGCAGTTCAAGGTTCACCTGAATTCCCGCCGCCGCGGCGGCCAGGGTGGACAGCAGCGCCGGTGCCGCCAGCCCGGCCACGGCGGTGCCGAGTTGAACGGCGAGGTAGCCGGCCGGGTCGCGGTCCAGCAGCGCGAGGTCCCGCAGGGTGGCGGGTCGGGGGAGCCCGGCGCGGCCCAGCAGCCGCAGCGCGGGTCCCAGTGGGCGCGCGAGCCACCCGGGGACCGGCCGCCCGGTGCCGACCGGGGCTGCTGGCGCGGTCACGGTCGTGGTGTTCAGCGCGGCGACCACCACACCCAGCCGCGGCTGGGCGGGCAGCACCGCGTCGAGGGCCAGCCAGAGGGCCAGGCCGGTGCCGGCGCCGAACAGGATCGTCCAGATCATGGCCGCGCCGCCGAATCGTCGACCAAGACCCTCGGTGGGGCGCCGAACCGGGCCAGCCGGCCCATCCACCCGAACGCGGTCAGGAACAGGCCACCGACCAGCGCGAGAACCAGTTGCCCGGTCATGGTGTGGTACGGGGCGAGGAACGCGTGGCGGAAGATGTCCAGTCCGCCGACCAGCACCACGGTGGTGGCCACGACCATCCGGATCTCCGCCCGGGCCCCGGCCCGATCGGTTTCGGCGTCCAACCGGTCCGCGACGTGGGCGCGGGCCTGCCGCGCCATCGCCGACAACGCCTCCCCGAGCTTGCCGGCCTGGGCGTTGGCCGCCAGCGACAGCTGGACCAGGACGAGGTCGGCGATGGGGTCGGCCACGGTCAGGGCGAAGCGTCGCAGCGCGGCGGTCATGTCGACCCGTCGGGACACGTCGTCGGCCAGGGCCCGCACCGGGGCGGCGATCGCCTCCGGTGGCAGGGTGGCGCTGTCGACGATGGCCTGTTCCAGGCCGGCGGCCCCGCGCAGGGTGTCGCGCAGCGTCTCGGTCCAGGTCGCGATCGCCTCGACCCGCTGGTCGATGTCGTTGGCGGCGCGGCGCTGACCCGCCAGCCGGGGGAGCAGGACCACGGTCAGGGCGGTGAACAGGGCGGCGACCGGCCACCCGGTTCCGACCTGCACCAGCAGCCCGGCCCCGGCCCCGGCCGCGGCCCGCAGCACAACATCGCGGCGCACCCCCAGCCGCGCCCCGCGGCGAGGAACGCGGGGCCGCCGGGTGGCACCGTCGACCGCGAAGGTCAGCGCCGTGGCGCAGCCGACCCCGAGCAGCGCGGCGATCGTGGGCGCCATGATCACCTCCAGCCTTGACGGTCGGCGTCCAGCACGGCCGGGTCGAACCCGACCGCGATCAACGCCCGCAGGGTCTGCTGCCGCGGCGGCACCGCGTACCGGGCGCGGCGGTCCGGGCCCGGCTGGTACACCTCGTTCGAGGTCACCTGGGTGCCGTCGAACCCGGTGACCTCCCGGATCGAGGACACCACCCGCCGCCCGTCCGGGGACCAGTCCAGATGCACCACGACGTGGACCGCTTCGGCGATCAGCCGGCTCATCGTCTCGAACGTGACCGGGGTCGAGCCGGTGGTCATGGCGCAGGTGGCCAGGCGGCTGAACACCTGCTCGGAGTCCGACGCGTGCAGGGTGGTCATCGACCCGTCGTTGCCCTGCCGCATGGCCTGACACATCGGGATCGCCTCGGCGCCGCGGACCTCACCGACGAACACCCGGTCGGGGTTCATCCGCAACCCCATCCGGACCAGCTCGTCCATCGGGATCGCGCCGACACCCTCGATGTTCGCCGCGCGGGACTGCAACGCCACGACGTTCGGGTGGAACGGGTCGCGGTGCAGATCCAACTCGAGGACGTCTTCCACGGTGATCAGCCGCTCGTAGGCGGGGATCGCCCTGGCCAGGGCCCGCAGGAACGTCGTCTTCCCGGTGTCGGTGCCCCCGGCGACCACGATGTTGCGCTTCGCGCGGACCAGGGCGCTGAGCAAGGCGACCATCGCCGGGCTGATCGTGGCGAACTGCTCACACAACTGGGTCAGGTCGACCAGGCTCAACCGGTGCCGGCGGATCGACACGTAGGTGCGGGCACCGACCGCCATCACCGCGAACATCCGGGACCCGTCGGGCAGCTGCGCGGAAACCGACGGGGAACCCCGGTCGAAGCGGCGTTCCTCCCCACCGCCTGCGTGCGCGGCGATCTGGCGGATCAACGCGTCCAACGCGGCGTCGTCACCCCGGTCCACGTCCGGCCCGAACAAGGGCCGCGCCTGCGCCCGCCGACCGTCGGTGTACTGCAGCCACACCTCGGTCCACCCGTTGATGTCGATGTTCTCGACGTCCGGGTCGGCCAGCAGCGGCTGCAACGGGCCCAAGCCGAGCAACGCGTCACGGACCCGGCTGCTGATCGCGGCCCGCAGGGCCGGATCCGGCGGGTCGAACCCGGCCGCGATCGCGGCCTGGGCGTAGCTGACCAGCGCCTCACCGAGCAGCCGCTCGACCAGTTCCTCCCTGCCCACCACCGCCTCGCCGGACCCGCCCGGGCCGTGGGGGACAGGTCGTTGCAGCTGACTGGAGATCATCTGACTGATCTGGGTCGCCACCTCGTCCACCACCCCGGCACCCGCACCGGCTCGGGCGGGCGACGGCGGCCACGAATAGCCGGTGACCATCGCGTTCACCGCCGGGTCACCGCCGCCCACCCCGCCGCACCAACCGCCGCCGCCGGCGGCGGGCACAGCCTGTGGTGCAGGGCCACGGCGACGCTGCGCCCGGCACGCGCCAGACTCAGCCGCCGCCAGCCAGGCCCCGGCGGGAGCTCACCCCCGAACACCTTCGCCCCCCACCGGTCCTGCCGCGTCTGCAGCACCACCAGGACCCCCAAGTCACGGCCGATACTCTTCGCCGACAGCGGGCCATCGCCGACCAACACGACACCGACGTTGTCGACCCGCGCCTCGCGCAGCGCCGCGACCGTCGCGGCCGCGTGCGCCGCCTCGTCCCATCTGGGGCGTAGCACCAGCAGCACCACGTTCGACGCGGCCGCGATTGGGAACGCCGGTGATCCGGCATCCAGCCGGCCCACGTCGACCACCACCACCGCGTCACGGCCCCAGGCCGTCAGCAGCCCCGAACTCGCCGCGTGCGTCACCGACGCCGAGGCCTGTCGGTACGACGACGCGCACAGCAACGCCCCGACCCCTACCGGCAGCCGCTGGGCGTGCGCGGCCGGAAATCGCGGACCGTCGAGGCCGCTGGCCGCCGCGGCGGCGCTGGCCAACCCCGGCGCCGGGGGCAGATTGAACCGGGCCGCGAGGTCCCCACCGGCCGGGTCGGCCTCGACTAGCAGAACCGGGGCCGGGCCGGGCATCCCCGCCGCGACCGCGACCGACAGTGTCGTCACGCCCGTCGACTTGCCCGAGCAGATCGTCAACACCCCCACAGTCGCCCCCCGCTCCTCATCCGCGCGGCGCCAGGAGCACCAGCGACACGTCCCCACTCGACGCGCCCGCCAACTGCAGCCCCGCGTCCTGCGTCACCAGCAGCGACACGAGTTGGGCCCCGGATCCGTCGCTTGCCGCCGCCACGGCCACCACCGTGGCCGGGTCCCGCACTTCCGCCGTCTGCGCGCCAGACGTGGCTCCGCTGGTGGCCGCCGGGCTGATCAGCACCATGACGGTCGCGCCGGGTTGCAGATCCATGGGGACGTGTCCCGCTTTCACTGGCAGCGCCACCTCCGCCTGCCCCGCCGGCGGCCACGCGGCCTGCCCGATCTGCCGCGGCGCCAGCAACGCCCCCCGCACCAACGGCACCACCGCCGTGTGCCCCACCACCCCGCCGAGCTGGTCGGCTGGCACGACCGGAACCCCGGCCTCCACCGCCACCCGCACCGCGACCAGATCCGCGGCCGTCAGCCGCTGCCCGGCCGCGACCGACCTGGTCACCGCCAACACCGGCACCTTGTGATCGGTGCGCTGCGACACCATGACGAAGACCAGCGCCATCACCGCCGCCAGCAACAGCCCCGCGACGAGACGGCCGACCGAGCGACGCGGACGTACCCCGGTCGTGTCCACGGGTGCCGCGAAGTCCGGCGCGCGGGCGTCCAGACCTGGCCGATCCATGGTCCTCAATGGGCCCGACACGGATTCCTCCCCTAGAACTCGGTACCGCCGTGGTCAGCCGATCGTGACCGTCTGTGACGTGCCCACCGTGACACCGACCTGGGCGGTGGTCTGCATATCCGGGGCGGTGCCGGTCTGCCCGCCCCCGGCCCAGCTGACCTGCCAGGTGACCGCGGCCGTCAGGGTGAACGCGTTGCCCGGCGCCCCGGCCGAGGTGGAGAGGTAGGTGTGCCCGCAGGTCGGCGACGCCGAGGCCGGGTCGTCACCGGCCGACCAGGGTGTGCCCGCACCGGTACAGGCGACCGATGTGCCGTCGCCCGGCGACCACACCACTCGCGTCGGGCGCGCGGTCGCGGTCACCGACATGCCCGGCACACTCGCCGTCGCCGTCTGGTCCCCCCACGAATCCAGCCACAGCCACACGGGCACTCTGATCAGCACCTGGGCCGCCACCGAGGGATTCGTTCGGATCACCGGCGCGGGCAGGCGTAGTGCCTTGACCGCCATGTCCGCGAGTAGCTGGGGACCCGGTGCGGAGCCAAAGACGCGGAACTGGGTCAGCCCCGGCACTGGCGGGTAGCCGCACTGACCGACGTACCACTGCGCTGGCGGGGTCAGGATTCCACCGGCGGCTTCGGCGGCGGCGAGTTCGTCCCCGGTGGCGGGCTGGTAGTAGCAGCCGTCGTCGGCCAGCCAGCCCACCCCCGGCAGAGAGCAGGGCACGACCGTGCCGTTGGGGTCGTGGCACGCGCTGGACGCGGTGGTGCCCGGGCTGCCCGGGCCGCCGCTGGTGCCCACCGTCACCAGGCATTGCGGGTTGGAGGGGGTCTTGCGGCAGTCGACGGAGCCCCAGGCGCCGGCGAAGGCTGGACGGCCGATGGGTGCGAGCGTGATCGCCAGCACGAGCACGGCCGTAGCGGTGAGGACTGTGGTCAGTCTGCGCATGTCCCGACGTCCTTGATGGCCAGGGAGGTCACTTTCCACACGCTCCCGCTGCGGTCAATCACGGCGCTGGTGCCGCGGCGCCCCGACGGCGGGTTGTCGGCGAGTTTGCCGTCGTACGTGTAGAGGAGCCAATGCGTATCGTCGACGCAGCCTGTGACGGTGACGCTGGTCGGGTCATCCGCGGGGGAAATCTTCGTGACTTGCGGCGCGTCGATACCCGGCTGCCCCTGCGACTTCACCCCTTTGGACTTGTTGTCCTGCAGCCCGTCGGACAGCACCTGCAGGGCTGTTCCCGTTCCGTAGTTCGACAGGTCGCTGGTGTCGGTCGTCCCGGCATTACTCGCCGCGACGAACGCGTGCAACAGGTCCATGTACGCGGTCACGGCCTGCTGGACCTGACCACCACTCGGGTCGGTCGACGGGCTCGACACGGCGGGAGCGCTCAGTGTCGGCACGGGCGGGGTCGCCGCGCTCGACGGCGAGTCGCTCGAGCAACCGGCGGCTGACGAGGCTGTGAAGACCGCCAGCGTGACCGCCAGACAGCTCGCAAAACCTCGCACCGGCACACCCTCCCGCTTGACGCCGACAACAGTCATAGCCCACCTCCACCGATCTCCGCTACGGGCAGTAATGACGCGCAAGCCGCACGTGCCAGCATGACGCGAAGCCGGCACGTGCCGGCATGACGTCATCGCGGCACGTGCTGTCGCGACGTCAGCGGTATCCACTTTGCCCGCAAAACTCATCTCAGGAGGGGTTGTCAGCGCGCACCGGCCGGCACAGAATGTCGCCAACCCGCCGCACTACGCGGTGATCTCCACGAATGTGCGGACCGGCGAATCGGGGTGGCAGGCATGGAATTCGAGTTCGAGGCGCTGCTACGAACGGCCGAGTTCCTGCAGACGCCACATGTCTTGGACGTCCTGGGCTGCCTCGCGGAAGGCCTGCCGCCACACGCCCACCTCGCTACCGCGGACCCGGACGCGGTCAACGCGGCCGTCTGCTTACTCATCGAGGTCGAAGCCGCACACCAATGTCCCGACGGGACAGCCCTCGGTAGCCCCTCAAGTGCCCGTGTGGCGGTGACCGTGAAGGGCCGTACCATCCTGCGACTCGCGCAGGACCTCGACTGGCCGCCCGTCTCGCCGGAATTCGCGATAGACGAACGCGCGGCCTGGTAATCGGGAAAGCGACTCTACCCGCTTAGTCGGGCGGGCGGACCTCGAAGAACCGATCACGCCAGCATGAATATTCAAGATCACCAACAGTTACGGGTCTTGACACCCACAGCGAACCTCGCTGAAGTGAACGCTTGCATTGAGCAACCTGAGAAATGACAGACGGCGGGGTGGGACGTCGCTCGGGCCTGGGGGCAGGACGGTGTGTGAGTGAGCTACGACCAACTACAAGAGATCAACAGCCTGGTGTACTACGTCTGGGACGCGGCCGCCCTGGTCTGCTTTCAAGGGCGGAACCAACCCCTGCGCTACAGCGAAGTCGGCGCGGCCCTGGCCGAATGGGGACAACGGCGGCCCAGCGACAGCGATCTGACACGCCTGCTCAACCGTCTCCACGACGCCGGGCTCGTCAGTCGCAACGGAGCCAGGCGACGCGACCACATCTACGCCCTCACCCCCACCGGCCACAAACAGGCCACCAAAATCGCGGCACTGATCAAGGCCCTCCAGGCCAACACGCTTGCCTAGGGCTACCTGAGCCCATGCAGGTCTGGATCGCCGTAGCCGCCCTCGCAGCGGGCGGCGTCGGTGCTACGACCTCACGCGTGGCCTACCGCCTCAGCGTCCCCTCCGGCGAACCCGCCCGTAACAGTTGCACACAGTGCGGCCTCATCTTCCGATCCGGCCTCGCAGGCTGGATATCAGCACGCCCACGCTGCTGCGGTTGCGGTCATCCTCAGGGCCCGTCGCCGTGGGTTCTCGTCATCGCCGCAGTCACGACCACCGCGGCACTGGCCTGGGGGCTACCCGCCCACAGATTCAGCCAGGACGCGCTGCTCGCAAGTTGGATACTGCTAGGACTCTCAGGCATCCTGCTGTCCACAATCGACATCGCGGTCTACCGGCTGCCCACCCCAATCATCTGGCGCACCGGTGCCGGCCTTGTGGCCCTCCTCACGACCGCGGCCGCAGCCTCGCGGCGTCCAAGCCTGCTCTTCGATGCAGCAATCGCTTCTGCAGCGCTCGGCGGTGTCTACTTCCTCCTGGCGCTGCTGTCACCCCGCGTGATCGGGCTCGGCGACGTACGTCTGTCGGCACTGCTCGGCTTAGCTCTCGGCCCCCTTGGCTGGCGGTGCGTTGTACTGGCTACCGTGCTGCCGTACCTCGTTGCCAGCCCGTTGGCAGGGGCACAGATCGTACGAGGCCGGCTCGCTCCTGGAGATTCCATACCTTTCGGGCCGTTCCTGCTAGCAGGGGCTTTGGCAACGGCGGTGTTATCTCGCGTCATGCGAACTCATTGACCGCTGGCGCGACAACTGGCCATTCGCCGTCCGACCGCGCAGCTACTATCGGCGATGTCAATCGGGAACGCGACATCCAAGATCCGACCCGTGGAGATCAGGATCAACTGGAATAGACCCATCCTTCAGCTGCTTCAAGCAGCGTATCCAATTTTTCGTCGGGCAGGTCGAGGTCTTCAACTAAATACACGAACAACTGCATACGAATCTCGCTTACCATCCTTTTCGGAATACCCTTCACGAGGCCTCTTTCGCCCAATGCCGACCGAATCAGCGCTTCCGACTCCACGACGGGAAGCTTCATCTCAGGAGACAGCGGCACACGAGGCTGAGCGAGGAATCGCGCGATGTCGCGAACATCTCCGCCGACAGGAAACCGGCGGTCCGCAGCTTCTCGGAAAGCCTCGTAATACATCGCGTAAAGGGTACGCTTTGCCTCCTCGTCGTCGTTCATTCTGATCCGCCAGTACTTAAAACCTTCGTCATCTCGCTTCGCTAACGCGCGCAGCATTTTACCATTTATTGTCCGCGGACCCGCCACCGACAACCTTCCTCCGCTCCAATCAAATCCACTAGTTCACGAGGTCATCTTATATGCTGGCGCGCTTCGGTGAAACAACGGTCCGCGTCTTCGATCAAAGAGTCGATCTCACTTTCAGTCAACGCTAGGTCCCGTACCAATTCTATTAATAGTGGCGATATCGTCGACAGAAAACTCTTGGACTCCAAGACCTCCGCAAACATCGCTTCGCCGAGCGCGTATCGAATTGCAGCCTGCCCGTCGCGCAGGAAACTCGCCCAGCCGATACTCCCGAGTCTTGTGTGAACATCAGCCACAAATCCGGCGATATACCGCACTTCACTATTGAGAAAACGACGTCTCGCCAACAACGCAAACGCGGCCACAAGAAGTGCCTGGCCCTCTTCTAGTGAATCGTGGGCCTTGGACGAGTCGATTCGCGTGGCTTCGTCGAGATCAAGGTTCAACACGTTCTTGATATATCGCGCGGACTCGTCATCCACGTATCGCTCCCCATGCGACCTTAAAAATCATGACGCCCACCGCTATCAGGCCCCCGACACTGGCGTCAGGTGAGGCCGGCTCGGGGAGCTGAATCGGGCCTGGCAGATTGTTAATTGACGTCGAGGTAATAGTACTGACGTTATTCGTACCATCGATCGCATTGTTTATCGCCTCGTCCGTCTCGCCAGCGTCTTCCGCAGTCTCGTCCCCTGCCCGAGGCCGCGGTGCCACCGTACCTCCCCGACGATCATCCGGGGCGCGATGGCGTGCTGAATAGCTACCACAGTCTTCGTTATGAACGAGGACTGGCGTAGTGCCAGCTTCCACGTAGAAGGTGTGAAGGGTTGCCACGGTGAGGTCGAGCATCCGGCGGGTGGCGGTGTAGTTGTGCACCGCAGTGACCCACGCGCTGTGTCCGCCGACGGTGGCGAGCTTGGAGCCGATGGGTAGCGCGCCAGCGTTGATCCAGATCTGCTTCGTGGGGTCCCAGAACGGGTGATATTGAGTGGTCTGAACGACCCAGCTGCGTCCGCTGTGGTCGGTGACCGTCAGGTCGGTGAGCAGCACATCGTTGTTGTCGTGCAACAGGGTGACCTGCTTGGCTGACGTGGCGCCGGTGGTCGGATCCGCAGCGGCGACCTTGTCCCCGACCTTGACCTCAGCTAGGGGTTTGCTGCTGCCATCGGCCATCAAGACCTTGGTGTCGGGTGTGAAGCTGTTGGTGAAGCAACTACCGCGATTGCCACCGCCACTTTCGCCCTCGCCGCCATCCGCTCCCTCGGCTGCGGATCCCGCGTCGTCGGCGGCGGCGGAGCCGGCATCATCCAGCGCGGCGGTTCCCACATCGTCGACGACGTCGTCGAGGGCAGCGTCGGCAACTCCGTCGAGTAATGCGTCGGCTGCACCCTCTATAGCCGCATCGGCAAAAGCCGACTCGCCGCCAGTAGCGATGAGAGCTCCGACCATAAGTCCTGCTTGGATGCAGCTGCCTAGCGTCGGGTTGGTGGCACAATCGACGACGGATTCGGCTCCGGAGTACTTGTACACCGCGTGAGCTACGTGCTTGAGCAGGCTGGATTTGACGACGCGGGAGAAGAGGCCCTTCTTCTTTTTCTTGGTCGGGTGGCTAGTGCTCTTGCCCGGGTCGGGCGTCTTGGGGTCCGACGGGTGGCCGTTGGTGCAGCCCTGCTTGCATTCGTATGCCCCGTTGGGATTTGCCGGAGGAACGGAGCAGTCGCCGTCGGGGCAGGGTCGGCCTGTCTCGCCGCTTGGGTCGCTTCGGGTCACCGGGTTGTTGCCCGCGTAGCCGTATCCGTTGAGTTGGGTCGGGTCGCCGGCTTCGAACACTGGGTCTGCGGACAGGAACCGACCGGTGCTCGCGTCGTATTCACGAGCGCCCAGGTTCTCCAGGCTCGTGGTGGCGTCCTGGTCCCCGCCGACGAAGCCCTTGTCGCCGGGCCAGGCGGTCGGCGCGGTGCCGCGGACCTGTCCAAAGGGGAGGTACTGACGGCGAGTCACGGCTTCGGTGTCAGAGGCGATCGATAGCTGGTCGGTGCCCTGTCGGTCGGGGATGAGGTAGTCAGGATTGCTGGTGCCGGTTCGGGCGGCGATCGTAGCGCCGTTCATGGTGTAGTACCGGGTGGCGTCCAGTTTGCCCGAGCCGTTGAGTACCACCTGTTCGTCGCCGAGGTAGAGCGTGGTCGAGCCGGGATCACGGCGGACCAGCAGGTTCCCGTCGCCGTCGTAGACGTACGAGGTGGTGCCGGCGATGGTTGTGTCAGTGGCGAGTCGGCCCTGGTCGTTCCAGGTGAGGGTCTGGTCGCCCAGAGTCCCGCCCGTGATGCGCCTCGTCTCACCCGAGGTGTCGTAGCTGTAGGTGGCGGCGGTGGCGCTGGGGCCGGCGACGGTGGTGCTGCGTAGGGTGTGCGGCTGGTCGGTGGCGGACCCAGCGGCGGGGTATTGGTAGGTGGTGACCGTGTCCTGGGTGCTGTTGCCGGTGGTGTCGTGGTCAGTCTCGGTCTGTCGGTTACCGGCGGTGTCGTAGGTCCAGGACTGCCAGTACGGGGCGACTGGGCCCCCTACCGAGGAGCCGCTGTTGGAGTCGGGATCGGCGGCACACGAGTCGGTGGCGGTCCAGGCCTGTTGGAGCCGCTGCGCGTAGTCGTACTGGTAGCACTGGGTGTCTACGGTGGTGCCGCCGTTGTACTTGTCAACGGTCTTGGTCAGCAACCCCGCGCCCTTGGACACATCGCTGTTGCCGAACGTGTAGGACACATCGTCGATCAGGCCGGCCGCATCGGTGCTGGTGGAGATTTTGGTCAGCGCCTGGGTCTGCGGATCATAGGTCATGTCCGCTAGGACTCGGTTGGTGGAGGGGCCGAACGTATACCGCAGTGGCTTGCCGAATTCGTCGTACCCGACCGCGCTCACATAGTCCCATGCCACACCGCCAGGAAGCGCCGGGCTGTCCAGGGAGGTCGGTTCGTCGAGGTTGTCGTAGCCGTAGGTGAGGTCTTCCGCGGGCAGGTCGCCGGTGGTGGGGTCGTCTTCCTCGTCCCGCATGCCGTTGTATGTGTAGCCGTAACCGAAGCTGTATCCGCTGGAGGGGACGAGAGCGGCGTCGGTGCCGGTGAGGGTGATTTTGTTCCCGGTGGGTTGGTCCTGAGGGTTGTAGCCGGCGATGGTCGAGGTGTAGATGTCGCCGTCGGAGTAAGACGTCGTCGCGCTGGGCCGGCCCTGAGCGTCGTAGGTCCAGGTGGCGATCGCGTTACCGGTGCTCAGGGTCTGTGTGGCCGTGGTGTCGTAGGCGCCGGTCTTCTGGCCGTCCGGGTTGTACGTGTAGGTGGTCTGGTGGCCCTGCGAGTCGGTGGTGGTGAGCAGTTGGTCGGCGTTGTCGTAGGTGGTGGTGGACTGACCGGTGTCCGGGTCGTTGGACTGGGTCTGCTGGCCGCGCAGGTTGTACTGCCAGGACCAACTGTTTCCTGCCGGGTCGACTTCGGTGTGCTGGTTGCCGTCGGGGTAGTAGGTGTACCTGGTGTCGTCGAAGGTGTCGGCGGACCGATGCAGATAGTCGGGTGACACCCCCGCGTGGTATTGGATCAGGTCGGTGGTGTTCCCGCGGGCGTCAGTGACCGTGGTGGTGGGGGTCGCTCCGGCGGGCGGGATGGTGGTGGTGAAGTTGCCGCCGTAGATGTAGGTGGTCTGCCATGTCTGGGTGCCCCGTGTGGACGCGATCTCTGCCTTCGTGCGGCCCGCCGGGTCGTAGAGATAGCCGGTGATCGAGTCGACGAGGCCCGCTTGGGCCTGGACGAGAGTGGTGGAGACGGGATTCGGATCGAAATACGGGCCCGCGACCTGGGACTGCCACCCGTCGCTGTTGTAAATGGTGTCGGTGATGGTCCGCCCGTTGCTAGGGGTCTCCACCTGAGTCTCTCGGGCCCGCAGCATTGAGTCGTACAGCGTCTCCGACAGTGCGTAGGCGCTGCCGTCGTGGTTGAGGGTGTACGTGTCCTCAACGGACGGGCCGGTGCTGGATACGGTGTAGCTGTACTTCAAGTTTGGTTTGCCGGTCCCGACCGGGTTGCCGGGCTTGTATACCGCGGTGAGGCGGCCTAGCGCGTCGTACTGCTCGGTGGTGAGGTATCCGGCCGGGTCGGTGACGGTGGTAGGCAGGTTGCGCAAGGGGTCGTACTGCGTGGTGGTCTTGAGGTGCATTGGATCGAGGGTGGCGATCTGGGTGGGTTGCGCGCCGCTGCTCGGGGTGTACGCGGTCAAGGTCGTGTGGTTGTCCGCGTCGGTGGAGCTTGTGGTGCGTCCGTACTGGTCGACCCTCAAGGTCTGGGTGGTGATGTAGTTCGGGGTGGAGCCGGTGTAGGAGGCGACCTCCTTGGTCATTGTGACGTCTCCGAGCGTGGGCGCCGCGCCCAGCGTGGTGGAGTTGTCGTAGAACGTCTGGTCGTCGGAGACGACATCGTCCGGCACCGACGCAGTGGTTGAACAGTCCACCGACACGGTGGAGACTTCCGAGTCCAGGTCCAGGATCCACGCCGTGGTGCTGTCCGCGTACGACGTGGTGGTACACAGGTCATCGGAGCTGGTATTCACGTCGCCCTTGTCATCGACCTTGACCGGGCGGCCGTAGCCGTCGTAGCTGGTGTCGGTCTCCGTCTCCCGCGTCGTGCCGTCCGCCAACGGCGTGTACACCCGGGTCTTCGCGGTGCCGGTGTGGAACGCCTGCGAGGCCGGCAACCCCGTCGATGGGTCATAGGTATGACTGGCGGTCGCGACGGAGGTGTAGGGGTCGGTGATGGTGTCGGTGACGATGTCGGAGCCGTTGAAGACTTGAGTCTCGTAGGTCATCCCCGAGTACTGGTTCAGGTCTCGAACCGAATCGCCTCTCGAGTCCGTCACCGACACGGAGCGAGTACTGGATGCTGACAGGGTGTCACCATCCATGCCCTGGAGGTACTTGTACGTAGTCTTGGTGACCGGATCCGGTGCCGTACCCGTGGACACGCTCATGCCGGCGTAGCCGCGCCATTGGTCCCAGGTCCGTCGCGATGTCGGGGTCGTCGGGTCGTCGTTGTAGTGCCAGGCTGGGGAGCCGTCCGGGGTGTACTTCGTGATGATGTCGTCGTTCGCGGCACCGCCGGTCGGGTCCTGCTGGGTCACGTCAGTCACGACGTATTTGTTGAACCAGTCCAGACTGGGATCGCTCTGCCCGTCCCGGGTCCAGTAGTCCGGGTAGGCCAGCGTCGTGTTGTGCGACGGGTCACTGGGTACGCAGGTGGGACAGACAGCCGTGGAGTAGTTGATGCTGATCTTCTCACCGGTTTCGGTGTCGATCTCGTACATGCGCTGCCGGGTGATCGGCAGGTTCCCGTCGTTCGCCGCTACTCGGTTCGCCATCCCTCGTCCGGTGAAGGTCACCGTAGGCAACGGGATCGTCGAAGAACCCGGCGCGGCGGTCGTGTCCTGACCGGTGCGGGTGATCGAGGATAGCCACAGGGACGGCTTGGTGCTGTCTCCGGTGGGCGGCAGCGAGTGCTTCAGGCTCCAGGAGTCGACGTTGGTCTCCGTGCCGTTCACTAGCGCCTGGGTCTGGATGCCGGTCAGCATGCTCTCGGTCCAGAACGTCGGCGACACGTTGGCGCACGCAGCCTTGTTCGCGCAGTTTTCGTCGAACGGCACGTCGGGCCAGTGCGACGCGGTGGTGGAAGTCAGGGTGGAGGTGTCACACCCGGTGTCGGAGGTGTCGCACCGGCCGTTCGTGGCGAAGAGGACCTGCGCGGCCGGCTGGGTGGTGTAGACCTGACCGTCCCGCTGACCATACGCGATCTTCTCGAGGTAGCCGCCGCGGACGTAGGAGGCGTTCGCTGTCGTACCCGAGTCGGTGGAGTAGTAGTTGGTCTCTGGGTGGTAGTAGTACGCGATCGTGTCGTGATGGGTGTCCACCACGTAGTCCAGGTTCCACCTGTAGGCGTCCTGGCAGAAGGACTTCACGAACGTCGCGTTGTAGCAGGACTCCCGGCCTGTCACCTGGGAGGTAAAGAACACGGGTTCGGTGTATACCGAGTTTGTCGCGGTGTCTCCGGAGGCGTAGCCCGGGAGCTGGTTCTTGCCGAAGTAGTACTGGATACCGTCCGCGGTGGTGATGCGCCAGTACTCGCCGTTGTACGCCCCGTTGGGCGCCCCGGAGAGCAGTTCCACCTTCTCGTTCGTGTCGTTCTGCGGGTGGTAGATGCCGGTCTTGTCGTCCTTGACGAGCTGACTGCTGGAACTGCCCAAGGACATCGTCAAGGTGTTCGCGCTGTCCGACCAGCAGCTGTCGCCCGTCTTGGTTGGCCCCTTCGGGTTGTCGTTGCACGACGGGTAGGACCGCTCGATGTAGCCAGGGGAGTAGTCCCACCCATCGCCGATCCACGACGCCTGGTTGTTCGTCGACGAGGTCAACCCGTCCTGGGACTGCGAGTCGTACGACAGTGCGATCTGCGGCGTGAGGTCGCCGGGTACATCTGGCACGGTGATCGGGTAGGACCAGTCGAATGAGTCGCCGGCACCGCCGGCGCTCCAGGTGCCGGACGTGCTCAACGAGGTCGCGGTGAAGTCTCCACCGCCTCCGCTGTCGCCGGACGCGTCGGCCGCCAATACCATCGTGCCGGCCCGCTGCCCCGCCGTTGCCGCCGGGATCGTGACATCGGCCTGCAGCATCTGAGAGCTCACGTCGTTGGTGAACGTCACCGCTGTTTCCACGCGGCAGGATGGTGTCGCCGGTGTGGACACCGCACAGGCAGGCAGCGCCCTCAACCGCAGCCGCGAACCCCAGTCACCACCGAACGCGTCCTGGAACTGCGCATACGACAGCATGACATGCACTTCACCGGGAGCCGTGCCGCCGTCGGATCGGCTCAGCGACAGGATTACCCCATGAATGCCGGCCGCGGTCGCGGCCGCCTGCGGTGCCACGTCGACGTGTACCTTGGCCACACCCGCGGCGGTCCCGTCGGTGTCGGCGACGGCCTTGGCGTCTCTGCCGGCAGGCTTCGCGGTGGGCGGCCCGAGCCACACTGGTAGGGAGCCCGCTCGCACCTTCGGGGACGCACTTGCCGAGCCGGCGGATGTAAGGCCGGCCGGTGAGGTCCCGGCCGCCGCAGACGATTCCACGGCTGTGGAGGTCAGGGTGGCGTCCGCGCTGCCCGACGGCCACACAATCGCCGACGGTTGCCACTGCGGCATCGGCTTCGGCTTCTGGTAATGGCTCTTCACCGGCGTGACCGGGACAGCCCTCGTCTTCGGCAGAGGCGGGGGGCTGAAACGGTCCTTGGCGACCGCCGCGGTCGGTGGTATTCCGGCTAATACGGCGGCCACCATCGCCAGCACGGTGACCCCAGACAGCAGGTCGCGCCAGCGGTGCCACCCGCGGCGCTCGGTGGTGCCGGAGTCGAACAACAACCGCGTGCGACGCACACCCATGTCGAAGCCATTCTCGTCGGCGACGTTGATCACGGACAGCGAGCGGACCGTATCAGATCGCGCAAACCGTTGGGAAGACAGGGATTCAGGGCTCTGGAGTAGCGACCGGCGCTGACCAGCGGTGATTACTTTTCGTCAGGCTAATCGACATGCATTTATTTGCTCATGTTCTTAACTCTTATTCGATATGCGCGGAATCGGTGTTTTTACATGATCATGAAGGTGGGCCGGACGAACCCTTGCCGGCGGGAGGCGGAACACCTAGGTTTCGCTCACTGAAACGGGGAAGGGAGTCACCGTGCGTGGTCGCTTCTCGCCGTTCTGGGCGAGACGGCCTTGACGCACGAACCCTTGGCCGCGACTGCGTCCCCGTGTTTTCGCCGATCCGGCATTGGGCTTCTGCGGTGCACCTCCAAGGACCGGACCTCACGGTGTCCGCAGTCGCGCAACTATTCACCAGCCATTCCGGCGCGGTTCAGTGCGCTGGGTGACATGGAAGGGAACGTCCGTGGACAGACCGCATCCTCGCCACAGGACCAGGAGAGGCCGTTACCGCGGCGCGATCCTGCTCAGCGTCGCCCTGACCGCCGCAGGCGCCTTCGTGAACGTGGCGCCGGCGTCGGCCGCGCCTGCGCCACCGCCCGCCCCTCCGCAAAGTTCCGGCAACGCGGCCCCGTTGCCCCAGACGCCTCCCCGACCGTCCGGGATGGACACCCTTGACGATGGGTACGGGCCGAGCCCCACACAAGACCAGGCGATGCAGGCCGCTGCGAGGAAGGCCAGCGCCACCGGTAAGCCGGTTGTGGTTGACGCCCTGACCACTGAGACCCAGCAGGTCACTGCTCAGCCCGGGGGCGGATTCAGCCTTTCCGGTAATCCCGACCCGGTCCGCACGAAACAGGATGACACCTGGGTACCGGTCGACACGACTCTGCACGTCACCGCGAATGGTCTGATGCCCGCGGCCACCGCCTACGGCAACGTCATGTTCTCCGACGGCGGCACCGGGCCGCTGCTGACCACCTCTTCGGGCTCCACCCGATACTCGCTGTCCTGGCCGACCGCCCTTCCGAAGCCGACCGTTTCCGGGGCCACCGCGACCTACCCCAACGTTCTGTCCGGCGTCGACCTCGTGGTCTCGGCCACCGACACCGGCGGCTTCAGCGATGTCCTCGTTGTCAAGAACGCCGAGGCCGCGAAGAATCCCCAGCTGGCCGATCTCACCCTGTCCAGCACTCTGACCGGCGGCGTCCACACCACGGCGCAGGCACCTCAGGGCATCGCGGTGGCCAGCACCGACGGGCACAGCGTGCTGGAATCGGCCTCACCGATCATGTGGGATTCCCAGACCGCCACCGCTCCCGCAGCCGGCGCCAAGGCCGCTACCCCCAACACGAGCCAGGCTCTACCGGACCCGTCGGACACCGGGCACCCTGGCGCGGCCGCCCACATCGCCACCGTTCAGGCCGAAGACACCAGAGGCGTACTACGCCTGACCCCCGACGCGGGCATGCTGACCTCGACGTCAACCGTGTACCCGGTCTACATCGATCCGACCGCCAACTGGAAGATCGGAAACGCCGGAACCCCCGCCTTCGACGAGGTTAAGCAAGGCGCCCCGTGTAACGGCGTCTCGCTGTACAACAACGCCAGCGAAGCCTCCGGCGACAGCGGCCACCTCGGTGTCGGTACCAGCAAGGGCTGGCCCGGCGGCTGCGAAGGCATTATGCGCGCCTACTACCAGTGGTCGATGCCCAGCCTTCTGTTCGGAGCCAACATCAGCAGCGCGACCGTAAACGCCAGCAAGGAGTACTCCGCCACCTGCGGCGACTCCACCGTCAACCTCCACTGGTCCGGCGGCATCGGCTCGAGCACCGACTGGAACAACAAGCCCGGCTACCTCTCTGGCGCGCTTAGCACAAAGGTTGTCGGGCCGGCAGGCCGGACCGGCTGTAGCCCCACCGCTCCCGAAAAGGTCGACGTTGGCTTCGACGCCACAAGCGCGGTGCGTACCGTCGTGGCGCAGCACACCACCCAGTTCACCGTCGCGCTGGCCGAAGACGCGGCCGAGGCGTCGGGCAATAACAGTGGCTTCAGCCGCTTCTACGACAACCCCACCCTGCAGATCAACTACAACCGGATACCCAACACTCCTGGCGCCGCTCAGATGCGCGCCACCAACGGTGCCGACAATGTCGGCTGCGCCACCGCCGCCCCATACCCCTACATGGGCAAGAGTACCCAGAGTAGCCCTCCTGCGCTGTCGTCGACCATCAGCGACCCCGACGTCGACCACCTGCAGGCCACGTTCAAGTACTGGATCAATGGCACCAGCACCACCCACACCGGCCTGTCCGGCGACAGCCTCGCCTCCGGATCGGTAGCCAAATACACCCTACCGGCGAGCTTCACCAATACCCTCACCGACGGACAAGTCGTCGACTGGCAAGTCCAAGTCAGCGACGGCATCAACACCTCCGCCTGGTCCACCGCGACCTGCCACTACACAGCGGAACCGACCGCACCCGACGCGCCGGAACTGGACAACCCCGACCACAACTTCCCCAACATCGACAACGGAGGCGGCAAGGGCGCGACCGCCGACACCACCGGCTACTTCACCGTCACCAACACCAGCTCGGTCGCCGTCACCAAATTCGTCTACAGCCTCGACCAGCCACCCGCCGTGGTGAACCCACCGTCCTACCAGGTCGTCGACGCGGTCAACAACACCGCCGACCTATACATCACGCCATACGCCCCAGGCCCACACACCCTCTACGCCGCATCCATCGACGTCGCCGGAGACGCCTCCGCAATGCAAACCTGGCGATTCGAGGCCGACAAAGATGCGGACACCACCTCCTGCCAGACACTCGCTGACTGTTTCAACAACACCGCGATTAGCCCCGACAACCACATGGACTACGGCGCCGCTGACGGGTACGCCTCCTACTCCGCCACCGACCTGACCAACGCCGGATGGGTCTCCGGCAAACAGGTCACCATCGATGGCGCTACCTTCACCCTGCCCACATACGGGACTGATGCCAACGGCCAACCAGAGATGGACAATGTGCTGGCCGCTAACCAGACCATCGACTACGACTTCACCGCTCCCCTCACAGGCGCAACATCCCTCATGGTCCTGGCTTCCTCATCCAGCGACCACCAGGTCACGCCAGGAAGCCCGGACAGTCCCGGCACCGTCAGCACCGCCCCCTTCGTCGCCGGAGGCTGGCCGGTCGCCGGCACCTACTGCTTCGACTCCGATAAGCCGTCGGACTACTGCCCCGCCAGCGGTCAGATTGACTACACCGACGCCGCCAGCGACAGCTACAACCTAGTCGCACCCGACTGGATCAGCGGGCAGCCCAGCCTCGCCGCCGTGACCCTGCCGCACATCAACACCCCCGACGGGCAGGTCACCGACCCCACCACACAACCTAAGATCTACGCCTTCTCCATTCCCCTACAGCCCGGCAAGACCATCAAAGACATCGTCCTGCCGGACGTCAGCACCCAGCCGTGGAACAACACCACAGTGCTGCACATCTTCTCCCTGGCCACCCGCAACACCACCACCGCGACCCCGCAACCCACTGGTGGCCAGGTCCAAGCCGACGACGGCAAAACCTGGACCGGCGCCTGGGCAAACCCACCGGAATGGCAGCACGACGACGCGGGCCAGAACTTCAGCAACCTAACCTTCCGGATCGCCGTCAAACCGACCATCGCCGGCGACACCGTCCGCATCAAACTCGACAACGCCCTCGGAGGGTTCCCCCTGAACATCGGTCACGCCACCATTGCCTTGGACGGGCTTACCGTGGCAAATTCACAGAGTGGCGTCACACCGTCACCGCAAACCCAGGGGGCGGTCGCACACCTCACATTCGACTCCACCAATAGCGCCAGTGTCAGCATTCCCGAAGGGGGGATGGTCTACAGCAATCCGCTCGAGTTCTCCGTGAGCCCCAACCAGTACGTTCTGGTTTCCTTCAGCCTTACAAACACCGTCCCATACCTGGTAGAGCACTCCTGGTCTAACAGCGGGTACGAATACGTCACGGCCCCCGGCTCCGGCGACCACACAGCCGACACCGGCGCCAGTGCCTTCGCCGCAGCTGGAACGAACGCCGGCTGGTTCACCGACATCCTTACTGATCTCGACGTCCAGACTGGGGGAATACCCACCCAAGCCGTACTCGGCGACAACCTCACCGACGCTTGGCAACCCAACAGCGCACCAGCCGTCGGCGGCATTTCGCGGCGCCTGTCCGACGATATCGCCGCCGCCGAACCGACCATGCCTGCCCCCTACGGTTCGATCGCCGAAGGCATCGAATCGAATCAGGTCATCGAAGATTTCGGCGAGACGCACGATGGAGTCGATGCGGGCGGGCCCTCGATCCTCTCGCGCATCGACCGTGACATCCTCGACCAACCCGGTTTGAACACCGTGGTCCTGAACGAGGGGCTCGAGGACATCCTCAACGGCCAATCCGGTAGCGGCCTGGGCGACGCATATAGCCAGCTGCTGACCTATTTCAGGGGCGTCAACGTCGTCGGCATCGGTCTGACTCCCTGCGGAGGCTACCCCGGGCCGAACAACAACGAGCCCTGCGGCGCCAGCGGCGGCGGCCAGACAAGTACCGACCAGAACCGCGTCGGCGCAAACGCGCAGCTAGCCGTGATCCTCGGGCAATCGGGGACACCGCTTCGGCTCTACATCGACGCGGACAGCGCGATCGGCGTCGCTAATAGCACGGGCTTGACTCAGGCCGACCCCAATGCCGCCACTAGCGACCACGTCAACCTCACCAACGCTGGCTACGCGGCTCTCGCCAACGCGTACCTAGGCCCGCAGCACCGCTGGGCCCTCGACGACCTGTTCCCATACATGGCAGACTCTGCCCGGAATGTCGCCACCCCCTACCTAGACAATAGCGGGCAACTGAACGAGGCCTCACTAACAGGATTCGACAACTGGACGGACGATCCCACGCACGGGGAGGTGCTCACGCTCGACGGAACCACCAACTATGCCGAGACCGATCCTCCCAGCACAGGCGCGCCCCTCACCGTGAACACCACGAATAGCTTCACGATCTCCGCCTGGGTCAAACTCACCGACGACACCCCCACCCACGACGCCACCATCGCCGCAGAAGACGGCGCGAACAGCAGCGCCTTCGAACTGCAATACAACTACAGCCACGCCGACGCTCCAGGCTGGGCCTTCAGCTTCCCCACTTCCGATGGCGCCACCACCGTCACCACGGCGTACGCCGCTGGCGCCACCACCGCCTGGACACACGTCGTCGGCGTTTACAACGCCGCCACCCACACCGCCAAGCTATACGTCAACGCAGTCCAAGCCGCCAGCGCTACCAACGTCGACCCCTGGGCAGCCACCGGGTCGTTCACCATCGGCTGCGACATCTCCGCCGGCATCGCCGTCGACCTCTTCCCCGGCTCCGTCAGCGACCTAGAAACCTGGCACTACGCTCTGAACCCTGACCAAATCAACGCCCTATACCAACGAATCTCATAACGCATGATCGTCCGGCCGGCCCGCTCTCACCTCGGTGAGGGCGGGCCGCCAACATCTTGGAACGCATGACGCCGTTACACTCCGTCATCGAGGCGTTGACAAGACCACGCGATCACAGGAAAGTAGCGAAGCCGTGCCACGACGTGAGCCGGTCGCGACGGGCGGTGGGTCAGCCCGGGCAATGGTGATGGCGGGGAGGCAGCATGCGGAAACCCCTCGATGTAGTCCTGATGCGCATCGTCATGGGCCTTAGCGGGCCGCTCATCGTGATGGTCGTGGCCTGCGAGCTGGTCGCGCGTGCCTCAGGAAGCTTCGCCGGGCTCCGGCTCCCATGGACGATCGCGCGGATCCTGGCCGTGATCGTGGTCGGCCTCTTCGGCTATGCACTGGTGCTGAGGTCGCGGCGGGCACGGCGAATGAGGGCACGCAAACCCCCTGCCTCTGGCGGGTAGGACATGCCGGCCCAACAAACGGGATTCTGCCTTCGGCGGTGAGGACTGACCCCCTGGCCGCCGGTGATCCATAGCCGTGCGGGACGGCTCGCCAGTGGCGCATCGGAGGCAACCAGGCCGGGCAGCGTTTGTGTCCCTGCCAGGGCGAAGCACTGATCCGGCTGTTCTGCAAGGCTGAGGCTCCTTCCAACGCGCGTTGGCATGAGACGGCGCGCCAACGTGAACGCTTATTGGGGATAAGAGGCGTTATCTCCCAACTAAATAGTTGGGAGACAACGCGGGAGACATGGCACATCGCAGCAGGAAATCGCGGTTACGGGTGTGCTGCCAGGCCCGCCGCCTGATGAAGGCCCACGTCAGTATCGAGCGCCACCCAACCGATCAGGGTTGGCCCCTGATCGGTTGAGTGGCGGCCCTTCCTTCCGCGTGGCTCCGAGGCTGCTACTGCCGCGACCAGCTCAGTGAGTTCGCGACGGCCGGACTCGTGCCCGCCTGCATGCCTAGCCCCGAGGTCAGGGCCCCGTTTACCGGGTCGACTGTGAACAGCTTGCCGGTGTTCGCCTGGAATGCCTCGACATAGCCGAGCGATCCGGGGGCCGTCGTGATGGCCGGACTGGTCCCGGCCAGCATGCCGAGATTGGTGTCCGCCGTACCCGTCGCGGAGTTCCAGGTGAGCAGATGACCGGTATTGGCCTGGAACGCGATTTCGAAGCCACCGTCGAGCGCGCTCGCGATCGACGGGCTCGTGCCGGGCAGCATCCCGAGTTTCCTGTCCAGCCCGCCGTTGCTCGCGTCCCAGGTGAACAGGTTGCCAGAGTTTGCCTGGAAGGCAATCTCGTAGCTGTCGGTCGCGAGCCCGGTGATCGCCGGGTTCGTGCCGGCCAGCATGCCCAGGCCGAGGTTGCTAGGTCCGATGGTCGCGTTCCAGGTGAACAGGTTGCCGGTATTGGCCTGGAACGCGATTTCGAAGCCACCGTCGGGTGCGCTCGCGATCGACGGGCTTGTGCCGGGCATCATTGCGAGCTGCGTGTCGCTCGCGGCGGTAGACGAGTTCCACACGAACAAGTGACCGGTGTTGGCCTGGAACGCGACGACGAATCCACCGCCGGGCAGTGGCGCGATGGCCGGGCTTGTGTCGGGCATCATTGCGAGCTGCGTATCGGTCGCGCCGGTCGACGAGTTCAACGCGAACAAGTGACCGGTGTTCGCCTGGAACGCTCCCTCGTAGCCGCCGCCCGCAAGCGCCGCGGTGGCCGGGCTGGTGCCCTCCATGACGCCCAAGCCGGTATCGGTTCCGAAGCTGACCGGTCCGTTGAGGAATAGAAAACCGGTATTGGACTGCACCGCGCTTTGGATAGCCCCGGTGGCGAGCGCGATGGACGCGGCGTTGACGCCGACCGCGTCCGGGCATGCGCTCGCGGCCGGACACTGCCCGACCGGTACGGCCTGCCCGCCGTGCGACTCGAACAGCCCGCCGGTCTCGACGGCCTCCAAGAAGGTGCCAGCGGCTGGGGCGGCATTCATGTGATCACGGTTGTCGATGTCGGACTGGTTGATGCTGACCGGCGTGCCACAGCCAGAGGCGCAGTTGGGCAGCGGCAGGGGCGAACCACCGCCGAACTTGTAGACAGCCCCGGACTCGGTTTCTGCGGTGGCCCCGTCCGCCGGCGTGGCCAGCATGTGGTCCAGATCGGCGATGCTGGCACCGGAGATGGCGACCGGAGCGCCGCAGCTCACTGAGCAGGAGGTCAGATGGATTGGGGCGCCATGGACGAACTTGAACGTGTCTCCCACCTCGTCCCGGATAGTTGTGCCGTCGGCCGGGAAGGGCAGCATGTGGTCGAGGTTGGCCACGCTCCAGGTAGTGACCGGCACCTGTTCGCCACACCCCACCACGCAGGACGCCAGGTGGATCGGTGCCCCGCCGGCGAACTTGAAAATCTGTCCCTGCTCGTCCTTCAACGTTGAGCCGTCCAACGGGTACGGCCGCATGTGATCGATATTGGACACGCTCCACGTCGTGATCGGCACCGGTGTGCCACAGCCCGCCGCGCAGGTCGCGAGGTGGATGGGGGCGCCACCGACGAACTTGAAGATCTGCCCTTGTTCGTCCTTCAACGTTGAGCCGTCCACCGGGTAGGGCTGCATGTGCTCCAGAGTGGACACGCTCCACGTCGTGATCGGCACCGGTGTACCGCAGCCCGCCGCGCAGGTGGCCAGGTGGATGGGGGCGCCACCGACGAACTTGAAGATCTGCCCTTGTTCGTCCTTCAACGTTGAGCCGTCCACCGGGTAGGGCTGCATGTGCTCCAGGGCGGATACGCTCCACGTCGTGATTGATACCGGCGAGCCGCAGCCCACCGCGCAGGACGCCAGGCGAATCGGGGCGCCACCGACGAATTTGTAGATGTCGCCCTGCTCGTCGACCAGGGTCGACCCGTCGGCCGGGTACGGACGCATATGCTCCAACGCCGCGACACTCCATGTTGACACGAGCACCGGCGTGCCGCAGCCCACCGCACACTCAGACAGGTGGATCGGCGCGCCACCGACGAATTTGTAGATGTCGCCCTGCTCGTCGACCAGGGTCGCTCCATCTTTGGGTGTAGCGGGCCCGGCGTTGATTACCGCCTGCGTTGTCGGACGCGGGGTGCCCGCACAAATGCTTCCCGCGCAGGTCGACTGCCACACCGGTGCGCCACCGACCATCTTGTAGATGCGGTGCGTGTCCGTCGTGGCCAACAACGTGCCGTCCGCTAGACCCACCACCGAGGTCACCGGCTGCGGCGCCGGCGCGGTCGGCGGGTTCAACACACCCGGCGGAGCTGGCGGCAACGGCCCAACAAAAGCCTTGGTCGACACCGAGGATAGCGACCAATCCGGCCCCGTGATCGGCACGCTGACCGATCCGCTGCCCCCCGTGGCATCTATTAGGGCTCGCAACACCTGCCCGAAGATGCTGTTATCGACGCAGCCCGACGGCGACCAGGTCATGCTCACTGAATACACGTTCGCGAGATAGCCGAAGACCGCTAATTGCGTCGTGTTGGGCGGGAGGTTGAACGTTCTGCTGATAGAGCCCGTAACCGCGAACTTCAGACCGGCGTTCCCGCCGAGGTCAGCCTTGATCGCCTCAACATCGACACCGAACGTTCCTTGCAAACTGAGGTCGATCTCAGCGTTGAGCTGGACCGTGATCGTCTTCGACCCGCCCCCGAGCCCACCTTGAAGGAACTGGTTCACGGCCGCAGGGTGTGGTCAGGCTCGGGTCGAGTGGGATAAAAACATTTTTTTGCTCGCCGGTGATCCGCTGAACAAGCGAGCAGGAGGCGGGCGCGCCTGCGGCGCCATCCGGCGCCAGACCCACCGCCGGCGCCGGGGCCGCCGAAACCGCTGGAGCCGAGACGGCTGATACTCCGACAGTGCCTGCGACCAGCAGGGCCGCCGCTAATAGACGATTAATCACGCGCATATTAGTGCTCCATCGTCTCGTCTTTGGACAAGCGTGGGAAAACGCTCGATCAGTCTTGAGCGGGCCGATGCCGAAATTCTTCTGATATTCTCCTGATCATGATTGGGAGCCTGGCGGATAGCGAGCCTCGATGAGGCTCCTGCTGTTGGGACCGGTCGCGATTGAACTGGCCGGCGGAGTAGTGAGCCTCGGTACCCGCCAACAGCGCCTGACTGCCGCGGTCTGGCGCTGTCGGCCAATCGGCTGGTGACCGTTGACCGGCTCGTCGACCTGTTGTGGCCCGGCGGGCCGCCAGCGTCGGCGCGCGGCGTCGTTCAGAGCCACATCAGTGCGCTGCGCCGCACCCTGTCCATGCACGACGCAGACCGCGACGAGTTGCGCATTGACACGGCCGGCGCAGGATATCTGCTCCGCTGCGACCCCGACAGCATCGACGCACACCGGTTCAGCCGGCTTGTAGCCGAGGCCCGATCCGCCAACGACGATGAAAAGCGCGCAGTGTTGCTGGATGAGGCATTAGCGCTGTGGCGCGGCCCGGCATTGGCCGGTGCCGCCAGCCAAGACGTCCACGGCCGGCTGTGCCGGGACCTTGATGAGGCCCGCCTGGGTGCCATCGAGGACCGCGCCGAGGCGCTTGTGCGCCTGGGTAACCATCGCAACGTCGCGGAGCACTTGGCCGCACTCGCCGATGAGCACCCTGACCGACCACGCCTGACACGTGCTCTGATGCTCGCCCTGCATGGCAGCGGCCGCACCGCACAGGCCCTAGACGCCTACCAGCGCGCCGCCCGGCACCTGCGCAACGAGCTCGGCCTCGAGCCGACACCTGAACTACAGGACCTGCAAGTATCAATGCTCCGCGCGGAACCCAATCGAAATGGCCGGGCACCCGCGACGGTCGTCAGGCCAGCAGTGCCCCTGCCGATACCGCGTCAACTACCGGCTGACATCGCCCAATTCACCGGTCGCCAGGCCGAGCTCCGTCACCTGCTTGGCCTGAGCGGCCCTGCAACCGAGCCGGGCGCCACCATGGTCGCTGCGATCGACGGCATGGCCGGCGTGGGCAAGACGACGTTGGCGGTGCGGGCGGCGCACCAGTTGGCGCCCCGGTTCCCCGACGGACAGGTGTTCGTGGATCTGCACGGGTACACCGAAAACATCGAACCGGCCGACCCGATCATGGTCTTGGAAACCCTGCTGCGTACCGCCGGTGTGGACACTGCGAGGATCCCCGCCAGCCTCGACGAGCGGGCGGCATTGTGGCGTACGCACGTGGCGGACAAGCGTCTGCTCCTTGTTCTGGACAACGGCCGTGACGAGAGCCAGGTGGCCCCTCTGCTTCCGGGCTCGCCGCTGTGCCTGGTCATCGTGACCAGCCGCCGGCGGATGGTCGGCCTAGACCGCGCGACACCGATATCGCTGGACGTGCTGTCGTTGACCGAGGCGGTGACCTTGCTCAGCCAGGCGGCCGGAAGCGATCGGATGGCCGGTTCCGCGCCGGCCACTGCCGTGCAGGTCGCGGACTGGTGCGGACGGCTGCCGCTGGCGATCCGAATCGCCTCCGCCCGGCTGCGTCACCATCCCGGCTGGACCGCCGATCATCTTCTCGAACTGCTCCGTGGTGAGCAGGGACCCCTGGCGACTCTGCACGCCGGACAACGCAGCATCACCGCCGCGCTGAACCTGTCCTACCAGCACCTCACCGAGGCGCAGCAACGCCTGTACCGCCGACTCGGCCTGCACCCCGGGCCCAACCTCGACTCATACGCGGCCGCCGCACTGCTCGAAACCGACCTGAACCACGTCCGTCGGCATCTCGACGAGTTGTACGACGCTCACCTGCTCACCGAACCGCGACCCGGCCGATACGTGCTGCATGATCTCGTGCGTCATCACATGGCAACGGCCGTGGCGCAGGATCCAGCCGGGCATCGGTCCGCAGCTCTCGGCCGGTTGTTCGACCACTACGCGTACACGGCAGCGAACGCTGTGGATCGCGCCCACCCCTACGAGGCGCACCGGCGCCCTCACCTGCGACCACCGGGCACTTCCCGGCTAACGTTCGACACGAGAGCCGCAGCCGAGGCGTGGCTCGATACCGAACTGAGCAACATCTTCGCGACCGTTCGTATCGCCGCCGAACACGGCCGATCCGACCACATTCTCCGTCTATCGGCCATCCTGCACCGGTATCTGCACACCCGCGCCGACGACGCGCGCGACCTGCACGGACGGGCCCTAGCCGCAGCCCGGAGTGTGGGTGATCACGGCGCCGAGCTGCGCGCCCTGGTGGGCCTCGGCCTCGCCGACCGAGTCCAGGGCCGCTACGAGGCCGCCTCCGACTACTACAACCGGGCGGTGAACCTGGCCCGCCGCATCGGAGAATATTTCGGCGAGTTAGAAGCACTGTGCGGACTAGCACGCATTCACTCATTACAGGGTCGCCGTGCAGAAGCGACGCAATACTACGAGCTGGTGCTCGACATGGCGCCGGACGTCGGTGACCGTGTGAGCGAGGTGGAAGCGCTCAACGGCCTCGGCCAAGTCCATCAGCTGCAGAACCGCTCCGAGCAGGCCATGCAGTGTCACAGCAGGGCACTGGACCTCGCGCGGGAGATCGGTGATCGCACCAACGAGCTGCACGCGCTCCAAGGCTGCGGTTACTCCAACCAGATGCTGGGCCGACATGCCGAGGCTGCCGAATACTTCACCGAGGAACTGACCCTCGCCCGCGACACGACCACCCGCACAAACGAAATGTATGCCCTGATAGGCCTCGGTCGGATCCATCAAGTGGACGGCCGATACGAACGGGCCGCCGACTGCCTCGGTCAGGTACTGGCCATCGCACACGACATCGCACACCCCGTCGGGCAACTGAACGCGCTAGTTAGTATCGCCGATGCCTATCGGCTGCAGGGTGACCACCAACTGGCCGCCGATCACTTCCGCCGAGCCCTGGACCTCGCCCGCGACATCGGCTCCCAAAACGACCAGTTCGAGGCCCTCCAGGGTCTCGGCCGCGTCCAGCACATCACCGGTCATCCCGAAGACGCCATGATCTCCCACACCGATGCCCTTCATTTGGCCACTGGCCTTGAGCAGCCAGCGGACATAGCCCGCGCCCGCGACGGTCTCGGACATGCCGAACACGCCCTCGGCCACGTCGACGCCGCCCGCCGCCACTGGCAGGCCGCTCTGGAACTACTCACCGCCAACCACATCAGCCATACCGACGATCCGAGCGTCACCCCACACGCGGTCCGTGACCACCTTGCCCAGTTAACGAAGCCGCAGTCGTCGTCGGTCGTCAACGCCGGCCGCGACGCCCGTGCGTACGAATGAGCGGCCGAGGTCGCCTCCGCGATCGCGGCAAGCTGTCGGAATCCTCACCCAAATCGGGCCAGCACCGAAGGACGACCGCTTAGCTTAGACGCCGTTCCTGAACCTCAGGGTCGGGTGAGGCGTTTGCTGGTGATGCGGATCATGGCCCAGCGGACCATGGCTTCGTGGTGGGTGGGCAGGGCTTCGTAGTCGCGGGCGCAGCGGCGGTGTCTGGTGATCCAGGCCAGGCCGGCCGCCTGAACTGCAGGTCGGCAGTTCAGGCGTTGAGCGGAGCGGTCATTGGATAATAGGGGTTATCTCTCAGGTGGTCATCTAGCAACGCTCTGATGCACCGGTTGACCTGGAAGGCTGCGGCCATCTCAGATTCGTGCGATCGTGCGGTTTGTTTGTCTCGGACAAGTCTTGTCGCGGTTGGTTTCGGTCAAGGTGTTACGTCCCGTGCAGGTTCCGTGGGGGTCGCGGGTTCAGAGAGGATCTGCCGGGCACGTTCGTGATAGCCGAGGTTGGTGAGAGCGCGGGCTAGGTTGAATGAGGACCGGACCAAGTCGGGCGTGAACGCTTCGGGTCGGGCAGTCGCCAACCCACGGTAGAGGTCGACAGCTTCCTGGACCGCGGCCAAACCCTCCTCCCACCGTCCCAGGTTCCCTAGGCCAATGGACAGGTTGTTCAACGAGCCGGCCAGACCGGGCTTGAACGCGTCGGGTTGGGCAGTCGCCAACCCGCGGTAGAGGTCGACAGCTTCCTGGACCGCAGCCAAACCCTCTTCACGCCGTCCCAGGTCTCCTAGGTTAATGGACAGGTTGTTCAACGAGCCGGCCAAGTCCGGCATGAACGCGTCGGGTTGGGCCGTCGCCAACCCCCGGCGGATCCGGACGGCCTCCTGGACTGCGGCTAGGCCCTCCTTCCGCCGCCCTAGATCTCCCAACCGGATCGACAGGTTGTTCAACGAGTCGGCCAGGTCGGGCTTGAACGCGTCGGGTTGGGCCGTCGCCAACCCGCGGCGGATTCGGACGGCTTCCTGGACTGCGTCCAGGCCCTCCTCTCGCCGTCCCAAGTTCCCTAAGCCAACGGACAGGTTATTCAACGAGCCAGCCAGACCGGGCATGAACACGTCGGGTCGGGCCGTCGCCAACCCGCGGTAGACGTCGACAGCTTCCTCGATCGCGACCAAACCCTCTTCCCGCCGCCCCAGATCCGCCAGGCGGTTCGACAGGTTGTTCAACGACAAGCCCAAGTCAGGCAGGAACGCGTCGGGTCGGGCGGCTGCCAACCCACGGTAGAGGTCGATGGCCTCCTGGACTGCGTCCAGGCCCTCCTCTCGCCGTCCCAAGTTCCCTAAGCCAACGGACAGGTTATTCAACGAGCTGGCCAGATCCGGCAGGAACGCGTCGGGTCGAGCCGCTGCCAACCCACGGCGGATCTGGACGGCCTCCTCGACGGCAGTCAAAGCCTCTTCCCACCGCCCTAGACCCGTCAACCGGTTCGACAGGTTGTTCAACGAGCTGGCCAGGTTGGGTAGGAATGCGTCGGGGCGTGCCACTGCCAACCTGCGGTAGACGTCGACAGCTTCCTCGACCGCAGCCAAACCCTCCCCCCACCGCCCCAGGTTCCCTAGGCCAATGGACAGATTGCTCAACGACATGGCCAGGTCGGGGAGGAATGCGCCAGGTCGAGCCGCTGCCAACTCGCGATAGACCTCGACAGCTTCCTGAACTGCGGCTAGACCCTCTTCCCACCGCCCTAGGCCCGTCAACCGGTTCGACAAGTTATTCAACGATCCGGCCACGTGAGGCAGGTACGCGTCCGGGTCGGTGTTGGAACGGGTTCGATAAAGGTGGACCAGGCGGGCCGTGATCTGCGCAGCGGTATCTCTCAGCACCTGTGTGTCCTGCGGAATCGCGTCGTGTACCGCGAGCATCAGCTCGAGGTCGTCCTCGCCGATGTGACCCAAGGTGGTAGCGATCGCCTGGAGTACCGGTTGAGGGTCGGCCGCCTCGGTGGCCACCGCGATCGCGATGGGCAGGCTCAGGGTGGAGTGCAGGCCGATCAGCCCAACCAGAACGGGCGTCAGCTGTGGCCGGGTGGCGGCGGCGCGGGTGAGCACGGTCAAAGCCCGCTCCCACTGGCCCTGGTCGGCGTGCCCGGCCGCCTGGTCAAATAGGTGCGGTTGCTCGGCCAGGATCTGAGTGATGTGGTACTCGGCTAAGACGTCCGGGGTCAGCGCACCCCACCAGCCACCGTCGGTCGGATACAACCGGGCCAGCCACCGCACGATCGCCGCGCGTTGATCCTCGCTTTGATCACGGGTACCGGGCAGATGCTCCACGATGGTGGCGGCCTGGTCGCGGGTGTCCGCGCCGAATACGGCCGCCGCGGCCACCACGACCGGCAGGGTGACCGGCGACAGGGTCACCTTCCCTGTAGTGGCGGTCGTGGTCCAGTAGCGGCTCTCGTGGCGCAGCAGCACCTCCTCGGCCCGCCCTTTGTCGACGCTGGGATAGGCAGTCTCCAATAGGCTCGCGAGCGCGCCCATTTGCACCGCCAACACGGTGGCGAATCGGCTCGTCTCCAATTCGGCCGGTGGCCGGGTAGCCACCGTTTCCGCCAGCGTCGGCCATTCGGCGTCGCCGTATCCGGGTACCTGCGGCAGCCGGGCGGCCAGGTCGCGCACCGCGTCGTGGAACAGATCCTGTCGCCCCGCCGGGTCCGGTTCGACCGGTCCCAACGCATCTACCGGACAGTCGGCGACCGGAGCGAGCGTCTCGTCGCGGGCGGCGACCTCCTGCCGCCATTCACCCGCCCCCCGGGCCAACAGCAGCATGCGCACTCGGTGCTCCGACCTTGCGAGCTTGTTGACCAGGTCCAGGAGTTGTTCTCCGCGGGCCTCGGCGTAGTCGACCACCAGCAATACATCCACGCCCAGCGATCCCAACGCGATCACTGCCGACTCGTCGGGCAGCGGTCGCACCGCGCCGGCCACCCACCCGGCGGCCCGCATGCGCTCGACCAGTTCCCGGGCTAGCCGGGACTTGCCCTGACCGCCCGGCCCCACCACCAACCGAACCCCGAACCCCGTCGGCCGCTCGCACCACGTCTGCAGGTCGTCCAGCAATGTCAGCCGAGATGCACCCCGGAACGTCACCGCCGCCACGTCCGCCCGCAACAACAACGCCGGAGAGGTCGGCAGCGGGGGAGACGTGAACAGCCCGTCCAACTCCACCGGCTCAACCACTGCTGGCCGACTCGCCGCGTCGGCGACCAGCCCCGCGAACCGCGCATCCGCCAACAGCCGGGCCACCGGCACCGCCGCCAGCCGCCGGCCGTCAAACCCGGCGGGATCCCGCACCACCACTCCGACCAGCAGTTCGCCGCACCACACCCCGGCACCGGACATCCCCGCCCACGGCGAACCGCCGCCCGTCACCTGGGCCTTCACCCGCTCCGGTGGAGCATCCACCCCGATCGACAACAACCCGGCCTTGGCCAACCGACCCGGGTTGATCCGGCCCGACATCTGTTCTACATCCCGCATGTCCGGGCTTGCGACCACCTCGGGGAAGCCCCAGCCCGTACAGGGCACGGCCGGCGCGGTACCGACCAGCCGCCCCCACCGCACCCCGTGCCGGCGCGACACCGGCGCAGACCCCGAGTCCGCGACCTCCACCAACGCCACGTCCACACCGATCTCACGGCCCGACCAGACGACCCGACCCCTAACCGCCTCCGACCCCGGGCCCAACTGAATCGCGGACACGGGGGTGTCCGGGTCGGTGACGACGTGGGCGGCCGTCACCACCAGGCGGTCGCTTAGCCACACGCCCGACCCGCACGACCACGCGCCGCCGACCCTGGCGTACACCTCCACGGCGCGATCAGACACGACCGACTATCCCTTTCTGAGCGGGTCAGCTGAGACGGTTATCGCGACGGTGGGGACGTGATCGACCCGTGCACCTCGAAGTCCCCGCCGTCATCGCTATGTGGTGTGAGCGTCAACTTGACCCGGTGTGTCGCCGCTGACGAACCACCGCCCTGCCCACCGGCGGTGAACACCCCGAACTGCACGCCGACCTTCCCGTCCACGTTCCGGCGGGCCTCGATCGTGAACTCCACCTCCACCGGCCCCACCGCGAACCGTGGTGAGGCACCCTCGCCCGCCTCTCGCGCGGCGCCCAATTGATCCCGCAGCACCGCGATCGCCTCGGCCAACTCCACGAATTCGTCGTCTACCACGCGAACCACCCTCACAGCCAGATGAGCAGGACTCGGGCACGGTACCCGCTACACCATCATCGTGCGCTGTCAAATCAACTACAGAGCGCAACGCAGTTCGAACGATCAATCACTACAAAAAGATCAATGATGCGATCGGTGCCCGACAACAGGCGGTATCACCGGGTCGGGAGTTCACAGGGCGGGTATCAACGGCGCCAGAATTGAGGCCCGGCGTGCGGCAGCGCGATCCGCTTCCACAGTAGAGGTGACGAACAGCGGCGGTGCTGACCTGGATGGTTGGCGGATTCCAAGCCGAAATCGGGATTGACCATACGTCGGCGCCAGCATGGCAGGTCGAGGCTCCGACCAGCGCTGGAATCTCACTCGAACCTGGTAACTACTAGACGGCGGGATGCCATAACCGACACGCCAGTCGAGGCCACCCGGACGGCCACGCTGGGCAGAAGGTGATGGCAGTAGCAGTACGGCATGCTCGTGTTCGCATGCTGGAAGCCGCCCGGGCAGTGAGCCAGCCGCCGGCTGACTGACTGGGGAGAACTCCCACGAACGGCGGCCCCCCACGTCCGGCGGACCCGTCTGATCAGTTGTATGGCACGAGTTTGTTCCGCCGCCGCGGACCGCTCTGGGGTTAGTTTTGAAGAACCCACCCGCCCTATAGGATGCGGCGGCGGTGGGGATCGTAGAATAATCACCCGCAAGAAACGATCGGCGGGTTGTCGGCCAATTCCATTGGCACGATCCGCGAATGCCAGCCGACATAACGCCCGGTCGACTTCCTCGTCTCACTACCGCGAGAGTGGCAACCGTGACCTCCTACACCATCACCATCGCAGCCGACGACGGCAGCGCCACGAGCACCACGCTGCGGCTGGACACCAGCGGCGGCGACATCACGCTCACCGACCTACACCTGCACGCCGGCGGTGGCCTGGCCACCGGTGCGCTACCGGTCATCGACTACAGCATGCTGCTGAAGGCCATCACGCCTGCCGCGCCGATTCCCGCGGTGAGCTCCGCGCCGGCGGCAACGACGATCGAAGCGCCAGCCACTGCCGCGGTCGAACAATCCGCGACCGGGGCCGCGCCGGCGGCCAAGCGCACCCCGCGTAAGGCCCGCTCCGCCAAGGCAGCGGCCAGCATCCCACCCGCGGCCGACAAGGCTGACACTGCGCCGGCTAAGGCCCGCACGTCGCGCGTTACCGCCGCAGCCGACACGACGGCACCGGCGACGCGGACACGGGCGGCCCGCTCCGCGCAGTCGACTCGTCGCGCGGCCGGCGCGGCGCCCACCGTGCCTACTCAGGCGACCCCAGCTGTGGAAGAGGCGAAGCCAGCCCGCTCACGCCGCGCGGCGGCGAAGACTGCGGCGAAGGCGACCGCGGCCGCGGGTGCCGACGCGGCGAAGGCGAAGAAGACCGCGAAGTCTGCTCCCGCCAAGAAGGCGGCCACCAAGGCCACCGCTTCAGGCAATGAGCGTGCGTACCGGCGCATGCCCGACGACTTCGCCGCCATGTTCGAGCAGGCCGGCAGCGCCGCCGCGGTAGCCGACCACTACAGCGTGCCGAGGCACACCGCGCACGGCTGGATCCGCCGGCTGGGCAAGGACAAGGCCGCCAGCTGACAGTCCGGCAACCACCAACATCGGCGAGGTGGGGCGCAGCGGAACGCAATCCGCAGCGCCCCACAGCTGTCTGATCTCACTACAGACAACTCGCGTTGTCGAACGGCCCTCAGCCGTGATGGGACGGGGTAGCTAGTGCCGGCTGCTAACGCATGGGCGTGCGAGGGCGCGCCGACCTGGGCCCCTTCGATAGGCCGAGTCCAGGCAATTCGTCGAGGTCGCGGTACCTGCGCCAGCGCGGCGTCGAGGCCACCATTCCAATCACGGGCGACCAGGCCGCGAACCGGCGGAGAAATGGGCGTAGCGGTGGAGGGCCGCTGGCATCCGACCCAGAGACCTACAAGCGTCGCCGCGCGGTGGAGTGCCGATCGACCGGCTGTAGTGTCCGGCGTTGCGGGCTGAGGCTGCGGTCCGAGCGGCGGGCGGGATCTCCTCGGCCGGGGATTGTCGCTGCCCGGTTTTCGGGCAAGGGCTCTTTTCGGTCTTGGGTCGCGCGGCATTGCTGGCCTACTGTCAACGACGTGGAGCGCGACGAGTTGGCTGGGCTACTTGCTGCTGGCCAGGGGGAGGCCTATGACGCGTGCCTCCAGCAACTGCGGCGAGGCTCGACCTTCACGATCTACCAGGGCGTCCAGCCGGCGAGTCACTACGAACGGATCTATCACCACCGCGATCAGCACACCCACCGGATGGGGATATCAACGGTCGGCGTCGGCGAGACGGTCGACAGGTTGCGTAGCCTGGGTGAGGAGCCGATGCGCCTCGGGTCGATGACGGTCGCCCACCCGCCCTACCACTACCTGTTCTTCCTGTCCGTCGACTTCTCAGCTGTCGTAGGCTGCCTCGGCGTGGATCAGCGGTTTCAGTCCACTCGCGACATCTGCCCTCACGCTGAGCTTGCCTGTGAGGCGGTTGCGTGGGCAGAGGACGACTTCCCCGGCTGGATCCGTGTCCGGCTGGTCGACGCGGCCGGGCGTGACTGGTTCTTCGTCGACAAGGTGCCGATTTTCACGGCCGGGGTGATCACACGGGAGACGAGCTTCCCGGTGTCGGTCGGGATCAGGTGTCGCATCCTCACGGCCGGTCCGGGCCGTTTCGACGCCGGGGACCTCGTCGTCAGAACGGATGTTGACGGCGTAAACGCGGAGGACGGGACCAACGAGTTCCACGTCCGTCGGAACCAGGTGGTCTGAGCGAGCTGATTTCGACCGCGCGGCGCCGGGCGGCCGGACCAGGGCCTGGTCCTCGTCGCGTTCCTGCTGATTGCACCGTCCCGGCCATGCCGGTGGCCCAGCCGCGTGGCGGCGCGGTAGCGATCGTCGGAAGCCCGCGAGACGTGGAACCACTCCGGCGATCGTCACGGCGGCTAGTCGCTCACGAGCGCCTGTAGTGGTAGGTCCGCCCTCCCTCTCCTAGCGTGAAGCCATCGGGCCACAGGCCCAGCGAGAGGGCTGTGTCAGTGATGATCGCCATGGCAATCCCATCGGTCCGATCGAGCCGGCCCGCGTCAATTCCTCTGGCACCCATAGATCTACGGTGCCGTTCGACAGCGCACGCTGACGCAACTCGTCGCACAGCATCTCCACCGTTCTTGGCTGACCCATGATGATCATCAGATCATGGCACGTGACCAGCGGTCCATAGCTGTGGCGGCGTCTCCAGCGCGGAGCCGGTCGGTCGCTTGGATCGACACGACCCGCTGTCAGCCTGTTGGTCATGTGCCTTGTCGTGAGAAGATCAACGGGCGAAGGGAGCAGTGGGTGGGTCGACAGAAGTTGCGACGGGTCGCCGATGGGCTGCCGTTCGTCGTTCTGTCATCTGGGTTGGTTGAATATTTCGTCCCCGGGCGGCTTCGCGGCCACCGTGACGCTGGCCTGGTCGCGGTTGCGTTCGTTCTTGCCCTGATCGTCGCTTGGGTGATGCGCAGGTTGTCCGGGATGACGTGGCGCGAGGCGCTGTGGCCTCGACGGGAGCCACCGCCCTGGACCAAGTTGCCACCCAGCATGACGTCGGTTGATGAGCTGGCGCGGGCCGGGAAGCGACTCCAGGCCATCAAGATGTACCGCGAGCTGACCGGCGCGGATCTCAAGGCGTCGAAGGAAGCCGTGGAGACAATGATCGCCCCCGCGGCCTTTCATGAGCCGGTACTGCAAGTCGAGCCCGCTCCGCTGATCGCGCTCGGCCACACCGTTGGTCACCCGACGGTGCGGCCGGCCGATGCCAGCATCCGAAAATAAGGGTCATTATCTCCCGGCGTGACCCGCCCTACGCCTCTCGTGTCGTAGCACAGCCTGAGGATGAGCCCTGGCGGGCAGAGGCTGACCGTACCCGGCGTACAGGTCGGCTCCCCCTGCTCGGAGTTTTCCGACGGTTATGTCCTGTCCCGCCTGACGCTCGACACTCGCCTCCCACCTGATGGCTGACGACATCACGAGCGTTGCAGGCTCGATCTTATTGGGATGCGCACTGCTCCGTGGCGTCAGATGATGTGGCGGTGTCCTCGAATCGTGGCATGCCTGATGAGGCGGTACCCTCGCCCGGGTTGGTTGCAGCGTGGTTTGTGCTGGGGCAGGCCGAGTTAGAGCGCGTGCCATGGTGGGCGGCTCATTGGCTCGTTGCCGGTCGCGATGGCCAAGCCTTGCGAGAACTGGCTGGCCTGAACGGTCGAGACGTGCACGAGGTTCGCGACCTGCTTCCCGTCGCGTTGGCGGAGATGTCCGTCGCCCTGCCGCCGACCACCGTCGCGGCCGCGGTATTCGTCTTTGACGACTTGGCCCGTCGGTACATGTCCGGAGAGGCGGGGGAGCGGTGGGTCGCCCACGTGGTCGCGGATGTCGTCACGCGAGCCGACTACTCCTCTGAGGTCATCGACCTGCCGTTGGGCCGTCTGTACGAGGTCGACGATGAGTGGCGTGCCGGCTGGGGGCGGACGGTGGAGGAGTTGAAGGCGGCCGTCCGTGTGGCCTGTGCCGAACAGCTCCAGCCAGTGCGGACGCAGCTGTTAGCACCGGCGAAGATCGGCTCGACGACAGCCGCCGGCCGAATCGAGATCATCAGTCAGGCTCCAGGTGTGACGGAGACGTCGAGCATCTGGTGGGACTCGACAAGCAATCGAGAAGCAAGTGGCGACGTGGCCCGTGCGGCGGAGGGGAGGCTCGTGTCGGTTGAGATTGACGGCCGCGAGGTGCGGACCGAGAGGGATCTTCATCGGCTCCTGAACCAGGCGCTCGACTTCGGGCCGTACTACGGGTGGAACCTCGACGCGCTATGGGATCGGTTGACCAGAGATGTTCTGCGTCCAGTCAAGGTCGTGTGGACGCACTGGGAGACAAGCGAGCGGAACCTCGGCACGGGAAGCTTTGGGAGAATTCGCGACCTTCTGAACGCCGTGCAGGCTGAGGACGAGAGGCTCGCCTATGACGAACGGTTCGAGTTCGAGTTGCGGTGATCCCTCGGACCGATGGACTATCGGCGGTGCGGTCGGTCGGGGCGTTCCGAGCGGTGAGACGCCCACCCGGGGTTCGTCACAGCCGAATGAGGTGGCCAAGGTTGCTGTACTTCGCTGGTGACATGGATCTGTCTGAAAGATTGACCTCGCCCGTGTCAGGCAACGATCATGGCGGCGCGCCCAGCGGCGGCCCACTCGTTCACCTGGGCGGATAGCGGATAGTCCTCCGTCGCTCACTCCCGTGAGTCACGGTACGTCGCGGTAGTCACTCAGTTAGCCACGCATGCGGTACGCCGCTCCTCCGCCGATGACGGATGACCGCCTCTATTCCAAACGCAACCATGGTCGTCTAGCTGGACGCGCCACCCTCGTCCAGAGGCTGATCTGCGTGAACCGCTCGGGGCCACGCGATGCCGCCTGGCCCCGAGCTTTGACTGCCGTGCAGCAACCGATTATCTGTCCCGAATGGATCGTCCGTCGTCGTCGGTCAGCTTGTGCCCAACCTCCTTCGGGCCCTCACCCGGCCAGCACGTCAACAAATGCTGCTCGGTCGATTCGGAGGCCACCGTCCGCAGGGGCGTACGCGCGATCCCGGCCCCGGCATGTACACGCACGCGATAAGCGCTCAGCCGCCCTGACCTGCTCCCCAGGCGCGCGACGCCTGCCAGCCTTACCTCCGAGTGGCACTTCACTGCGCCGGGCCGAGAAAGTACCCCTCTTCGTCGGCGATGACGTGAACGGTGCCCGGGCCGGAGTTGTACGCCTTGACGGCGCCGTTACCCGTGGCCATCACCGCGTTGGACACGGTCTGGTTGGCCGCAAAGTCCAGGGTTGAGGCCGCCGGCCGAGTCGCGGCGTCAGCGTCGTACACGGTCAGGAACCCGCTCGTAGTCGGCGCGGTCGCGGTGAGGTTGAACACCAGGGCCGCGGGCCGCGAGCACGGTCCCTCGCAGTAGTAGTCGTTCGATGAGGCGTATACCTCGACGTAGCCACCGGCCGGTACGGGACCCGCAACGCCCCAGTTGCCGTCGCCGGTACGGGTGTCCATGAGCCGGGTCGGGCCGGACGGTACGAAGGTCAGCGTCGCTCCCGTGGTCCCCTGGGGGCCGAAGTAGCCCTCTAGGTCGGCGAAGACCTGCACGGTCCCGGAGTTGCCGCCGTCGTGGATGGACACCTGCCCGCCGCTGACCGGAACTATCACCAGGTTCGCAACCGTCAGATTCGCCACGAAGTCCAGATCGGACACCCCCGGCAGAGGCTGACCATGCGGATACAACGCCAACCAACCCGACGCGGTCGGCTGCGTCGCCCCCACATTCAACACCACCGCCGTCGTACCGCTGGGCACCTTGCCGGTCAGGTTGAGCGTGAGGTCGCCACCGGCCGCGAGCGGATGCGCCGGGGCACCCGTCCCGTTGCGGGTGTCCAGCACCCGTACCGGCGTCTGCGACGCGACCTCGTCACCCGGTGCGCCGTAGAAGCCCTGCAGATCGGCGAGCACGTGAACCGTGCCGGAACTGCCGTTGTAGAACCTGATCGCTCCGTCACCCACCGGCACCGTCACCAACACCGACGCGGTCTGCCCCGGGGCGAAGTCGATGTCCGAAACGCCGGGGCGCACCGCCCCCACCTGGTCGGGATACACGGTCAGGAAACCGCCCGACTTGGGCTGCGTCACCGTCACGTTGAGCACCACCGACGTGATGTCCTTGGCCGGCGTCGCACCGATGGACGCCAGCGGCAGCACCACCTCACCGTAGGGTGCGACCGGCGCCACGTCACCGGTGCCGAGCCCGGACCTTGTGTCCATCAGACGGGTCGGAGTCACCGGATCGTAAGCGGCTCCCATGACCGCACAGGTCGGGCGGGATCCGGCCGGCAGGTTGTGGAAGTCGCTGTCGCTATCGTAAACCGTCACGCAGTGTTTGCCGCCGGTACGGAACGTGTGCTGGATGGTGGTCTGTGTGGTGATCAGTGGGTACGGCTCATCGTTGAACTGGTATGCGAAGATCCCGATCGGACCGTTGGTGGTCCAGGTGGGCGTCTCGCTCTCGGACACCACCGCCTCCAGCGGCGTGCCGCTCGGGTCGCGCTGCAGCAGGCTGCCGTGCTCCGAGGTCGGGCCCTCGACTTCCGACGCGCCGCGGTCGTAGTACCCGGCACCGGTGCCGGTGTTGGCGACGGCGGGATCGTCGGTCCGCGGTTCGTGGACGTGGTCGCTGGGGAGTTCGGCGCTGGCGTCCGCCGAGTCGATCGCGGGCGAGGTGGCTTTCAGCGGGTACCAGGCGAAGCTTGCGCCCATCTCCGGCTCGAGTTGGGGGTCGGCGGCGACGTCGTGGACGCCCTGTGCCGTGGCTGTGGTGAACGACGCCAGGTCGGCGTAGCCGACACCGCCCCAGACGTAGAGCGGCCCGGTGCTCGCCGGGTCGATGAGGTTGTAGTCGGCGGCGGTGTTCGCCACCGATCCCGCCGACACCGAGATAGCCGCCGCGCTACCCGGATCGACACACGCGCCCTGGGTCCCGGGCGTGCCCTTGGAGGTCTCCACGATGTTGTTCTCGATCGAACCGGACGACGCACCGGCCACCTCGATGCCCGCGGAGCAGTTCGTAACCAGGGTGTTGCCGGTGATGGACAGGTCCGGTGCGTCGGTCGCCAAGACAGCCAGTTCCCCGGGACTGAAAGTGTTCCCGGACACGACCGCCCCGGTCACGCGCGACTCGACGTCGATGCCCGGCCCGGTCCTGCGCGAAGTTCCGGCTGATGGTGACGTCGCTGGAGGCTCCCGTGATCTGGGTCCCGACCTTCGCATTGGAACGTATCGCACCGCCGTCGATCACAATGTCCGACGAGTCGTCGATCGCCACCGCGACCGCGGCGCCGCCCGAAACGCCCTCACTGCCGCGCGGCGCAAGCGTCTCGATCGCGGGCAATAGTGGCCTCCTCGATTCTTCCCGCGCGACCGGCGCGCCGCCGGCACGCTGAGCCTGACCGCCGCCGGTGCTGCGGTGACCGCAGCCGGCATCTCGGTGACCACCGCGCTGCGCGCGACCGGCGCGGTTGTTTGAGACTCGTGGCTGCTGCTCTCACATCGGGGTGGGCCGGTTGATGCCCCGCTAGCGGCCGATCTTGTTCAGCTCGGTGAGGTCGTCGGTGGAGAGTGAGAGGCCCGCGCCGGCGACGTTCTCGCGCAGGTGGGCTGTGGAGGAGGTACCGGGGATCAGCAGGATGTTCGGCGAGCGCTGCAACAGCCAGGCCAGGGCGACTGACATCGGTGTCGCCTCCAGCCGGGCGGCCACGGCCGAGAGTGTCGACGACTGCAGTGGGCTGAAGCCGCCGAGCGGGAAGAAGGGCACGTAGGCGATGCCCTCTTCGGCGAGCGCGTCGATTAACTCGTCGTCCTGGCGGTGCGCGAGGTTGTACATGTTCTGTACGGACACGATCGGCGCGATCGCTTTCGCCTCGGTGACCTGTTCGGCCGTCGCGTTGCTCACCCCGAGGTGCCGGATCAGGCCCTGCCGCTGGAGTTCGACAAGCGTCCCGAATGCCTCGGCGATCGAGCCGGGCTGAGGTCCCTCGGCGTCGCCGAGCCGAAGGTTGACCACGTCGAGCGCCTCGATGCCGAGAGCTTCGAGGTTGTCGTGGACGGCCCGGCGCAGGCTTTCCGGGTCCCGGGCCGGCGGCCAGCCGCCCTGCTCGTCGCGGGTCGCGCCGACCTTGGTCACGATGTGCAGCGATTCGGCGTACGGGTGCAGCGCTTCGCGGATCAGCTGGTTGGTGACGCGCGGTCCGTAGGCGTCGGCGGTGTCGATGTGAGTGATGCCGAGGTCGACGGCTTCGCGGAGGACGGCGAGGGCACCGTCGTGGTCGGCGGGCGGTCCCATCACCCAGGGGCCGGCTAGCTGCATGGCACCGTAGCCGAACCGGGTGACGGTTAGGTCTCCTAGCGTCCAGGTACCGCCGGGAAGAGAAGTGGAGATCATGCTCGTACCTCTGTCTTTTCGTGTTTGGGTCAGGCGGTAGTTCCGCCCGCCGGTTGCTTGCTCCACTATGGTTGGGTTACTCTCTAACGGGAAGTAGGCACTTCCAGGTTCGTTAGGCACCCAACGGTTGGAGGGGCCGCCGATGGCGACGACGACAGCAGCGCAGAAGAGGGCGCAGGCGAAGGTCGAATATGACGCTTTCCTGGCGGTGTGTCCTAGCCGTCAGCTACTCGACCGCATCTCCGACAAGTGGGTCGCGCTGATTCTGGCCGCTCTGGGCAGCGGCCCCGGGTGCGCCGGCGAGCCGCGGCCGATGCGCTACTCGGAGTTGTCTCGCCTGCTGGCCGGTGTGAGCCAGAAGATGCTGACCCAGACGCTGCGCTCTTTGGAGCGTGACGGGCTGATCAGCCGCACCGTGGTGCCGACCGTGCCCGTCACGGTCTCTTATGAGCTGACCGAGCTCGGTCTTTCCTTGCATCAGATGATGCGCGGCCTCAAGATCTGGGCCGAGACGCACATGGACGACGTGCTCGCCAACCGCGCAATGCACGACGCCGGCACCGCCTGATATCGACCAACCGCTGCAGTGGGCCGCGTGCTCGGCAAGGTGCTGGACGGCTGCGCGCAGCAGGACCGCCGGGCCGAATTCGCCGGTGCTGAATGGGCATTCCTGGACGCAAAGCTCGGAGACGTGCGCGCCGCAGCCGACGCACTCCAGGTTGCGGTCGGTGATCCGCTCGGAGGCCGGGCTGTCGATCCTGTCAGGCTCCCGTCGTGGGTGGTTCGTGGAGTGGGGGAGGATGGGGGCCGGACCCCGAGGGGTGCCCGGCCCCGTGCGAGGGGGTCAGCGCCGGTATAGGTTCCCGTCGCCGATGCGCTGGTCTTCGCGCTCGGCCGCGCCGCGCAGGTCGTCAACCAGGTCATCGGTGTCGGTGAACAGGCCGTACCGGTAGATCGCCTCGGTCAGCGTCGGCGCCAGCTCCAGCGCGCGCGTATCGGCGAGGTAGTCGCCGAGCAGGTGCAGGGTGGCGTCGGCTTGGGTCCAGGCAGCGTCCGGGGCGACCGTCTCCAGGGCGGCGCCGCGCAGGGCTGAGAGGATGTGTCGATGCTCGCGGGCTGGCCTGTTTTGTCGCCGATGGCCAGCTCCCAATGGCCAAGGTGGTTGCGCCAGTCGCGGATGACAGTTCCGAGGGTGGCGCGGTCGTTCGCGGGCGACACCCTTGGACAGGCGACGCCTTCGATGGCGAGCACCGCCTGGTCGTATGCGTTGTCGGGGTGTGGGTTTCGGCCATACGCGGCCTGCCACGCGCTCCGCAGATGTTCGCCGGCATCGGGCGCTGCTGCGTCGGCCGCTGCGGTGGCAGCGACGATCGCAGTGGATCTTATCGGTAACGCACGGAAGGTCTGCGACCAAGTACCGATGTAGGCCCATTCTGCGAGAGGAGATTCGGTTGGAGCCCGATGGCCGATCAGCATCGCCACCCGACGTAGCCCGCATCGGCGGCGACCCCGCGGTGTTCGAAACGTTCTACCGCGAACATGTCGAGAGACTGCAGAACTTCGTCGCTCGGCGAGTCTCTGACCCGTACCTGGTCGCGGACTTGACCGCGGATGTCTTCCTCGCCGCGATCGACGCGGCCGGCAGCTACCGCCCGGCGCTCGGCACGCCGACCGCCTGGCTGTTCGGCATCGCCCGCCGGACCGTGGCGGCCGAGTTTCGCCGCGGACAAAGAGAGAACCGTGCCACAAACCGTTTCGTGGGACGCCGGCTGGTCGATGACGATGACCTCGAACGACTGGAACAGCGCGTCGACGCGCAGAGCCGGGCCCGCGGCCTGTACCAGGCAATGGACCTGTTGTCCGAGGGCGAGCGCGCAGTCCTGGAACTTGTCGCGCTCGACGACCTGACCGTGACCCAAGCCGCGCGGGCACTCGGCATCAACAACGTCACGGCCCGCGTCCGGCTGCACCGGGCACGACGCCTTATGTCCGATCAGCTCGGCGGCTCAGCCGACGGATCGGGCGAACGAGTGAGCACGCGAGCCTTCCTGCTTGAGGTGGAATCATGATCGAGACCGAAAGTCGCTTTGAAAACCGGCTTCTGGCCGAGCTGAGGCAGGTCGTGATCGCGCGGGCCGCGACGGGATCCGGTGGCGCCGGTGTTTCTCGTCGCGTCGCGGACCGCCGGCCGAAACGTCGGCTCGGGCTGGCACTTGCCGGCGGTGCCGGTGCCGTGGCCGCAGGGGCCGTCGCGGTGGTGCTGCTGACCCAGGGCACGGCCGTTCCGGCCTACGCGGTCACCACCAAGAACGATCGGGTCACCATCGTCGCGCACTCGGTGGGGGACCCGGGCCCGGCCAACCAGGCACTGCGCGCCGCCGGGGTACGGGTCGTCATCATTCCGCCCTCATCCGCATCCGCCTGCCCCGCCGAGGATCAAGGCAGCGAGGCGTCGATCGATGCGCGGACCGCGGCAACCCTGGCGGTGCAGGCGGTCGCCAACACGGTGCACTTGACCGCGAATGATGTCCCGGCCGGTACCGTCATGGTCCTGACCCCGACGTCGGCCTCGAATCGGGACCCGGTGCTCCTGATCGGCTTCTATCGTGAGCCTGGACCGAAGTGCGTCGTCGTCCTCCCCGCACAGCGCACTGGTCCGCTGCCAAGCGGGTCGGTCCTTCCAACACGGTAGGACACCGGCCGAGGCTCACGCGTGGCGTGCCCCGGGCAACCGCGCCCCGATGAGGGGACATTGATCGATTGATGGCCGGATCGGCCCCCGGCGTTCGGCGCGCCGATCCGGTTGATTGTTGGTGATGTGCCGGTTACCGGCGCCGAGCCGGTAGGCGCGAATGATGGCCTGTCACGCTGGTTTCCGGCGCGCGCCGGACGGGTCATACGCGCAGCACCCGGCAAGGATGTCGCCGAAGTCCACGACTACCACGACCAGGCAACCCCCATCCTCGCCGCCTCGCTACAACGCCGTATGTCCGGATACCGAGCGCTCGCCTTTGTCACCAAGGACAAACCACTGCAGGTAGGCTCCCCGAGGTAGACGGGTTGACCATGCGTGGTCGCTCGGTGGCCGCTCGGACGTCACCGACCTAGAACGGACGTGCATCGATCTACCAGGATTCCGGTTCAGACACGGGCCTTCGCTCGACGAGCACAGTCAGCTACCTGGCCCACGACCTGCCCGGACTCACCCGGACAACGTCGAGGCGGCGACGGACCGGCGCGGGCTACTCCCTGAAACCAGGATAATGCTCGGGAATCGGACTTTTAATCTGCGGGTTCAGGGTTCGAGCCCCTGGCGGCCCACTATCCATCATCAGGGAATATAGCCAGGCCCGAATGTCGTGATGATCGGTGGCTGGCACCCGGTTGCTACGCGTGGCCGTGACCCGGGGCTCCGGTGAGCCGCGTTTTCGCTGCTCAGCATGGGTACGACCGGGTCTGGTGCGAGCAACTCGACGGCCTGGGCGGTCAAGGGAACGGCGGCGGCGCTGTCAGCCGCGCAGGCCGCGATCGATGAGCTCGATGAGCCAGTGGAACGTTTCGTCTGGGTCGTCGGGCCGCTGGAACCCGTTGAAGGCCTGTAGGGTCGCGAATCCGTGAAAGGTCGCGCGCAAGGTTCGCAGGGCGTGCACCGTTTGATCCGACGGCAGGCAGTATCCGCGCAGGGCTGCCGTCATGGTGTGGAGCAGCCGGGCGCCGGCCTGGTACAGCGGATCGTCGTGGCCGGACATCGGGGCGCCGATCGTCGCCACGTAGCGGCCGGGGTGGTGCCGGATGTAGTCGCGGAATGCGGTGGCCAGGGCGGCCAACGCCTGCCGCCCGGCCCATCCGGCGATCGCATCGCGGGTCACGTCATCCAGTTGTGTCACGGCCAGGGTGGCGATCCGGTGCTGTACGTCGGCCAGGCTCGTCACGTGCTTGTAGAGCGAGGGGGTACGAACGCCCAGGCGTTCGGCGAGCAGGCCCATCGTGAGGTTGTGGTAGCCGACCTCGTCGGCCAGGTCGGCCGCGGCGCCGACCACGGCCGATCTGGCGAGTCCGGCCCTAGGCACGGACCTGCTCCTTGAGGAAGGACAGCACGAGTTCTGCGGTGCGGTCCGGGTATTGCCCGTGCGGGTAGTGACCCGCGCCGTCAATCATCGTCACGGTGGCCACCCCTGCCGGCAGCTCCGCCGCGATGCCCTGCGCCTCCACCCGCGGGTCGTTCCAGTCAGGGTCGAGTGTGCCGGCGACGACGAGTACCGGGCAGCGTACCTGGGGCAGAGCGGCGCCCGCGTCGGTCGGGGCCGAACGGCCCATCGCCTGCAGCACCTTCATCCGGCCGGGCTCACTCAGGTTGGCCCGGATGGCTCGAATCTGATCGGCCCAATCGGCCGGCTTCACCGAAGGGTAGGCGTGGTCCAGGTATCGCACGAGCGTGTCGATGTTGCCGAACATGCCGACCGACATCAGCAGCCGCATGCCCTTGCGGTAGCGGCCGTTGCGCAGCAGCCCGCCGAAGTTCACGTGCTGCGCGCGGGTGAACGCGTCCAACTGCACGACCCCGGAGACCAGCTCGGGTGCCTGCGCGGCGGCGATGGCCGCGGACCCACCGGAGTATGAGTGGCCGACGATGACCGCGGGGCCGCCCAGGTGGCGGATCAGGGCCAGCAGGTCCTGGGCGGTCGCGGTGCGGGTGTAGGCGGACCACCCGGTGCTCGACTCACCCAGGCCGCGCAGGTCCGGTACGGCCACGCGGTATCCGGCGTTGACCAGGACCGGCGCCACGAAGCGGTAGGCGGTGCGGGTTTCGCCCATGCCGTGGGCCAGCACCACGAGTGGGCCCTCGCCGGCCACGTCATAAGCGATCCGGCCACCCTCGACGTCGAGGAACTCGGTCATCACTACCCCCTGCGCTCTTAGCTATCTCGGTTAGCTAGAAAACTAATCCCATTAGCCAAGGTTGTCAAGCGCGGTGTGAGCGGTCGGATCGGATCCATTGCGGGGGCGAGGCGAAGGTCGGGTCAGGCCCGTAGCGGCGTAGGGCAGCCTGTTGGACGCGGGGTGTGGCCGGCCGGGGTTCGGCTGAGGCAATGCGTTGACCCGGCCGGCGGCGTCGTCTCCTCGTACTGGAGGTACGGAAAGCGACACAGTGCGCCCTCACCACGCCGCTGGTTAGCCCATGCTCTTGGCGCCGTCGAGAGACTCGCGAATGATGTCGGCGTGGCCGGCGTGCTGGGCGGTCTCGGCGATGATGTGAATCAACACCCGACGGGCCGACCACCGCGCGTCGGGCTCGAACCACGGAGCCTTCGGCAGCGGCTGGGTGGCGTCCAGGTCGGGCAGGGTGGCGACCATTTCGTCGGTCCGGCGGGCCACCTCGGCGTAGCTGGCCAGCACACCGGCCAGTGCCTCGCCGGGTAGCAACCGGAACTCGTCGGCCCGTCGGGCCCAGTCGGCCTCGGTCATGGTGGTGAAGTCTCCCATCGCCAGCGGGCCATCCAGAATGAAGTCCACCCAGTTCCGCTCGACCTCGGTGACGTGTTTGATCAGGCCGCCCAGGCACAGCTCGCTAGCGGTTGTCCGTAGCCCGGCCTGCTCGTCGGTGAGGTCGCGGGTGGTGAAGCGCAGGAAGTGCCGGTGTTTGGCGAGCATCGCCAGCAGGTCGGCGCGCTCGCCAGTGACGGGCGGCGCGCCGGCCGGGTCGCGGGTGGTGCGTTCATCGACGGCCGTGGTCTCGCTCATGGTCTCTGCCTTCCCTCGTCCTGCTCGTCGGTCAGGAATTACGTTAGAGCTCACTGCGGACACTTTCTGACCTCAATTACGCGAGAATCGAAGACATGGCGAACACCAGCACCCGAACGCTGCGTCTGCTGTCCCTGCTGCAGACCCACCGGTACTGGCCGGGAACCGAACTGGCGCAGCGACTGGGGGTCTCGGTCCGCACGCTGCGCCGGGACATCGACCGGCTGCGCGAGCTGGGCTATCCGGTCGACGCGCAACGCGGGGTGGACGGTGGCTACCAGCTCACCGCGGGCGCGGCACTGCCCCCGCTGGTGGTCGACGACGAGGAGGCGGTCGCCCTGGCCGTGGGGCTGCAGGCCACCGCGCAGAGCCCGGTGGAGGGCATCGCCGAGGCTGGCGTGCGGGTGCTGGCCAAGGTGGTGCAGGTGATGCCGGCCCGGCTACGGCGCCAGGTCGAGGCGCTGCGCGCGATGACCCTGCCCGCCGCCTGGGACGGCCAGGCCAGGCCAGGCGTGGACCCGGGGGTACTGACCGCGGTCGCGCTGGCATGCCGGGACAGTGAACACCTCCGCTTCTCCTACACCGCCGCCGACGGCCAGCACACCGACCGGCACGTCGAACCGCATCGGCTGGTCTCCCTCGGCCGCCGCTGGTACCTGGTCGCATACGACCTCACCCGGCACGGCTGGCGCAGCTTCCGGGCCGACCGCCTCACCACGCCGCACGGCACCGGCACCCGATTCCGGCCCCGAGAGCTGCCCGCCGCCGACGCCGCCGAGTTCGTCCGCACCAGCCTGGGCAACCTGCCCCACCCGTACCGGGTGGAGGTCCTGGTCGACGCCCCGGCCGCGGCCGTGCGCGAGAAGATCGGCCGGTGGAGCACGGTCGAGGAGCTTGACGCCGAGCACTGCCGGGTACGCATGACCGCAGACTCCCTGGACTGGGCGACCATGGCACTGGGCGTGCTCGGCGCCGACTTCCGCGTTCTCCACCCACCCGAACTTCTTGAGCAGATCCACGACTGGGGCGCCCGGTTCAGCCAGGTGTAGGGCTTGATCCGCTTGCTACCGGCGGATCGCCTCGGCCCAGCCGTCGGCGCGCGACCGCCTCGAGCAGACGCGGTGGCGGGACGATCGTGTCTTCCTCCCCGCCGGGCCGTGCGCTACCGGTGACTGCGGCGGTGGTGAGATCGGTGATGCTGCGGCGTTGTCGTGGGACGGGATTGTCGTCCTCGGCCGCCACGCCGATGGCCGTCATCGTGAGGATGTGCCAGCCGGGTGCCACGTGCAGGTGGTCGTGGAGGGCGTCGAGGTCGAAGGCGCGGAACTGGCGGCACGCCAGACCCATGGCGTGGGCCTGTACGGTCATGTGGGCGACCGCTTGGCCGAGGTCGTAGTCGGCGAACTCGGAGTACTCCATCCCACTGTCGTCCACTTCCCGATGGGCGAGGTTCACGACCAGTGCGCTGGCCTGCGGGGCCCATCGGCGTGAACTCGGCGCGAGGTGGCCAACCAGTTCGGCATGGCCCGCGTCACCTCGTCGGCGGAGGTGGAACGCCCACGGTTGCGAGTTACCGGCCGACGGCGCCCATCGGGCCGCTTCGAGCAGGACCGCCACGTCCGGGTCGGACAGGTGGTGGTCCGCGCTGAATCGCCGGGGGCTGGACCGGTCGTGCAGGACCGGTGCGATCCCCGTGGCGGTCATGCCCGACCCCAGTGCTTCGGATCGTGGGCCATCAGCGGCCGATTCAATCATTCCGGCACGCTAGCGCGCGCGCCGCAACGGCCGTTCCGGCGGTGGGCCGGGTCGGCCGAAGCGAGTTTCGGGATGAGGTAAGTGGTTGGCGGCCCCGAAGCGTAGGTGGAGCGTGGGACAACACCAGTCGGAGTTCACAGAGTTCTACGAGTCCAGCAGAGACGACTGCCTCAGGGCGGTGCTGGCCGTCGTCGGCGACCGGCAGTCGGCGGAGGACCTGGTCGCCGAGTCCTTCGCCAGGGCATGGGAATCCTGGCGGAAGGTACGCCGGCACCCCGCTCCCCAGGCATGGATCATGCGGACGGCCCTGAACACCCGGGTGAGTCGGGCGCCGCCGCCGGCGGGAGGTGCCGCTCGAAGACCTCGACGCGCCGGCGCCCGACCAGACCGAGGTGGGCTCAGCCGGCTCGCTGGCGCACGCGCTGCGCCGGTTGCCCCGGCGGCAGCGGGAAGTGATCGCGCTGCGGGTCCTCCTCGATCTGGACACCGACACGACGGCGCGGGTTCTCGGCATCGCCGCGGGGACCGTGGGATGACCACCCCTGGGCCGCCCCCGCGTCGGTGTCAGTGCGGCCGAGTAACGGTGGCGTACGGCACGAACCGGGCGTGGTGGGGGTCGACATCCAGGGGGCGGCCGACCGCGGGAAGGGCGCGCTGCGGGCAGCCGGTCCGGTCGCAGACCTTGCAGCCGGGGCCGATGGGGGTCAGCGCGGCGGGGTTGTCCAGGTCGAGGTCGTCGGCGTAGACCAGCCGCGACGCGTGGCGCAGGTCGCAGCCGAGCCCGATGGCGAAGGTCTTGGCCGGGGTGCGGTAGCCGCCGGTCCGGCGGGTCACCGTCCGGGCCACCCACAGGTAGCGGCGCCCGTCCGGCATCTCGGCGAGTTGGGTGCGGATCTGGAACGGATGAGCGAACGCGTCGTAGACATTCCACAGCGGGCATGAGCCGCCGACCCGGGAGAAGTGGAAGTCGGTGGCGGATTGGCGCTTCGAGACGTTGCCCGCCCGGTCGACGCGCACGAAGAAGAACGGCACGCCGCGGGTACCGGGGCGTTGCAGCGTGCTCAGTCGGTGCGCCACCGTCTCGTACCCGACCTGGAACCGTTGCCGCAGCAGGTCGATGTCGTACCGCAACTGCTCGGCGGCGTCCCGGAACGGCCGGTACGGCAGGACGAGCGCGCCGGCCGCGTAGTTGGCCAGCCCGACGCGGGCCAGTGCCCTGGTTTCGTCGGTGGACAGGTCGGCCGCCCGCACGACGTCCTCGATCTGGTCCGCGAACTCCACCATGGCCAGGTGCGTGGCGAGTTGGAAGGCGCGCTGGCCGGGGTTGAGTTGGGCCGACAACGCCAGCACGTCGCGGTCCGGGTCGAAGCGTCGCTTCAGCCGCATCGATTCGGCCGCGGGCAGGTCGACCACGGTCGTGCCGTGCCGTGCCAACCGTTGAGTCAGGCCGTCGACGGTCGCGCCGATCGTCAGCCGGGCCTCGGCGAACACCCGCTCGGCGGCGGTGTCGAGCGTCGCGATGTAGTTGCGGTGCGCGTAGAACAGCTCCCTGACCTCCTCGTAGGCCATCGGGACGCTCGCGTCGATGCGGGTGGCGATCGCGTCGTTGACCGCCAGGCCGTGCCGGTACCGGCGGTGCAACTCGACGAGCAGCCGACCGACCGCCGGCATGCTGGCCGCCAGCTCGCGCAGGTCGGCGCGGGCGATGTCGTCCCGGAACGCCGGGTCGGCCACGACGTCGGACAGCTCGGCGACCAGGCGCTCGGTTCCGGACGGCGAGAACTGTTCCAGGTCGACCTGCAGCACGTCGGCCAGCTTGAACCGCACTGCCTCGGTCAGCGGTCGCTGGTTGGACTCCAACTGGTTGACGTAGCTCGGCGAAATGCCCAGCGCCCGGGCCAGCGCCGCCTGCGTCAACCCGCGCTGCTCCCGCAACCGGCGCAGCACCACCCCTACCCGTACCCGATCAGGCATCAATCTTCACAATCTTCACACGTTCGTGACGCAGTCGACAGCCCCCTACACAGGACATAGGGGTGGTGACGGGCTCCCGATGGGTGCATCTTGTTAACGTACCGCTGACAAGGAGGTTCGCCGATGCCGGTTGCGGGCGACGACCTACGGTTGGCCGAGGGGTTCCCGGCCGCGACACAGGAGCAGTGGCGGCGCCTGGCCCTCGGCGCGCTGCGCAAGGCGCGGGTGGCCACCGAGGAGGACACCGAGGAACGGGTCTCCGAGCTGCTGTCGACGCAGACCTACGACGGCTTTTCCCTTTCGCCGCTGTACGGCGCCGACGCGACGGACGTCCCGAATGGTCGCCCAGGCCAGCCGCCGTTCACCCGCGGTGCCAGTGCCGCGGGCGCCGTGGTGGCGGGGTGGGACGTGCGCACCCGTCACGTGAGTCCGGACCGCGCCGCGGTGCTGTCCGACCTGGAGCAGGGCGCCACGTCGCTGTGGTTCGTGCTCGGCGACGGTTTCCCGGTCAAGCGGCTGCCCGAGGTCCTCGAGGGTGTCTACCTGGAGCTGGCCGGCATCGTGCTCGACCCGGGCCCGTCGTTCGACGAGGCCGCCCGGCTGCTGTTCGAGCTGGCCGCCGAGCGTGGACTGGACCCGACCGAACTGCGCGGCAGCCTCGGCGCCGATCCGCTCGGCTGGCTGGCCCGCGCCGGAGGAAATCGCGGCCCGGACGGCATGGCCGAGCTGGTCGCACTGGCTCGGCGGTGTGCGGCCGGTTCGCCCGGCCTGCGGTCGGTCACCGTGGACGCCACCGCCTTCCATGACGCGGGCGGCAGCGACGCGCAGGAACTCGGCTGCGCGCTGGCCGCCGGCGTCGCCTACCTGCGCGCCCTGACCGACGGCGGGCTGTCCGTGGCGCAGGCGTTGGGACAGCTGGAGTTCCGGTACGCCGCCACCGTCGACCAGTTCGGCACTATCGCGAAGCTGCGCGCGGCCCGACGCCTGTGGGCCCGTGTCGCCGAGGTGTGCGGCGAGCCCGAATCGGGCGGCCAGCGCCAGCACGCCGTGACCTCGTCCGTGATGATGACCTCCCGGGACCCGTGGGTGAACCTGCTGCGCGGCACGGTCGCCGCGTTCGCCGCCGGGGTCGGCGGGGCCGACGCGGTCACGGTCCTGCCGTTCGACCACGCGATCGGAGCGCCGGACGGATTCTCCCTGCGGCTGGCCCGCAACACGCAGATACTGCTGATCGAGGAGTCCAACGTGGCCCGCGTCGTGGATCCCGCCGGTGGATCGTGGTATGTCGAACAGCGCACCGATGACCTGGCCATGGCGGCCTGGGCGTGGTTCACCGAGATCGAACGCGCCGGCGGCCTGGCCACCTCCCTCCACAGTGGATTCATCGCCGAGCGGCTGGCGGCGACCTGGCAGCGCCGGGTCGACCGGGTCGCGCACCGGCTCGACCCGATCACGGGAGTCAGCGAGTTCCCGTTGCTGGACGAGCGCCGACCGGACCGCCCACCCGCCCCGACCCCGCCGTCGGGCGGGCTGCCCCGCCACCGCCACGCCGAGAACTTCGAGTGGCTGCGCGACCGGGCCGACCGGCACGCCACGACCACCGGGCAACGGCCCGCCGTCCTCGTGGCGACTCTCGGCTCCGCCGCGGCACACGGGCCACGGCTCACCTTCACCACGAACCTGCTCGCCGCCGGCGGAATCACCGCGACCGTCGCCGCCGGCGACGATCCGGCCGCGGCCGGTGCGGCGTTGGCGGCAAGCGGCACACCTGTCGCGTTCCTGTGCGGGCCGGACCGTTCCTATCCCGAACTGGCCGGCCCGGTCGCCGCGGCCCTGCGCGGAGCGGGGGCGCGGAGCGTGTGGCTGGCCGGCAAGGGCGAGCACGACGGCGTCACCGGCACCATCGCGACGGGTGGCGACGCGCTGGCGGTGCTCTCGTCCCTACTCGATGATCTGGGGGTGGCCTCGTGATCCCGGACTTCCGCTCCGTCGAGCTGGGGCGGGCGGTGCCCGTGGCCGACGACGCACGGTGGAGCGCGGACGTCGCCGCGCAGGCGGGCCAGGGACCGGACCGCCTCGTCTGGGCCACGCCCGAGGGCATCGACGTCAAACCGCTGTACACGGCGGAGGACCTGGCCGGGCTGGACTTCCTGCACACCTACCCGGGCATCGCGCCGTACCTGCGCGGCCCGTACCCGACCATGTACGTCAACCAGCCGTGGACGATCCGCCAGTACGCCGGGTTCTCCACCGCCGAGGAGTCCAACGCCTTCTACCGGCGCAATCTCGCCGCTGGGCAGAAGGGTCTGTCGGTCGCGTTCGACCTGCCCACGCACCGGGGCTACGACTCTGATCATCCGCGGGTGGCCGGTGACGTCGGCATGGCGGGGGTGGCCATCGACTCCATCTACGACATGCGGCAGCTGTTCGAGGGCATCCCGCTGGATCGCATGAGCGTGTCGATGACGATGAACGGGGCCGTACTGCCGGTACTGGCGCTGTACGTCGTTGCGGCCGAGGAGCAGGGGGTCTCGCCGGAGCAGCTGTCCGGGACGATCCAGAACGACATCCTCAAGGAGTTCATGGTCCGCAACACGTACATCTATCCGCCCGGGCCGTCGATGCAGATCATCTCGGACATCTTCGCCTACACGTCCCAGCGGATGCCGCGGTTCAACTCCATCTCCATCTCCGGGTACCACATCCAGGAGGCCGGGGCCACCGCCGACCTCGAACTCGCCTACACCCTCGCCGACGGGGTCGAGTACGTCCGGGCCGGCCGCGGCGCCGGGCTCGACGTGGACTCCTTCGCCCCCCGGCTGTCGTTCTTCTGGGCCATCGGCATGAACTTCTTCATGGAGGTGGCCAAGCTCCGCGCGGCCCGGCTGTTGTGGGCCAAGCTGCTGCGCCAGTTCGACCCGAAGGACCCACGCTCGCTGAGCCTGCGCACCCACTCCCAGACTTCCGGCTGGTCGCTGACCGCGCAGGACGTGTACAACAACGTGACTCGCACCTGCGTCGAGGCGATGGCGGCCACCCAGGGACACACGCAGTCCCTGCACACCAACGCGCTGGACGAGGCGTTGGCCCTGCCGACCGACTTCTCGGCGCGGATCGCCCGCAACACGCAACTGCTGCTGCAGCAGGAGTCGGGTACCACCAGGGTCATCGACCCGTGGGGCGGCAGCGCCTACGTCGAGCGGCTCACGCACGACCTTGCCGCGCGGGCCTGGGAGCACATCAGCGAGGTCGAGGCCGCCGGCGGGATGGCCCGCGCGATCGACGAGGGCATCCCGAAGATGCGCGTGGAGGAGGCGGCGGCCAGGACCCAGGCCCGCATCGACTCCGGCCGGCAGCCCGTGATCGGCGTGAACAAGTACCGACCCGACACCGAGGAGCAGGTCGACGTGCTCAAGGTGGACAACGCCTCGGTGCGGGCCAGCCAGGTCGCCAAGCTGCGCCGGCTGCGCGAGGAGCGCGACGAGACGACCTGCCGGTCGGCGTTGGACGGGTTGACCGCTGCGGCGGCCGCCGCCCGTGACGGCCGTCGCGGCTCCGGATTGGCGCAGAACCTGCTCGCGCTCGCCATCGAGGCGGCCCGCGCCAAGGCCACCGTCGGCGAGATCTCGGACGCGCTGGAGAAGGTTTACGGCCGGCACACCGCCCGCATCCGTACCATTTCCGGGGTGTACCGCGAGGAAGCTGGCTCAGTGACCAACATCGAAACAGCTCGCGCCGCCACCACCGCGTTCGCCGCGGCCGAGGGCCGCCAGCCACGAATCCTCGTCGCGAAGATGGGCCAGGACGGTCACGACCGCGGGCAGAAGGTCGTCGCCACCGCGTTCGCCGATCTCGGCTTCGACGTCGACGTGGGACCGCTGTTCTCCACCCCGGCCGAGGTCGCCCGGCAAGCCATCGAGGCCGACGTCCACATCATCGGCGTCAACTCCCTCGCGGCCGGGCACCTGACCCTGGTGCCCGCCCTGCGGGACGAACTGGCCGCCCAGGGACGTCCGGACATCATGATCATCGTCGGTGGGGTCATTCCGCCGCAGGACTACGACGCGCTGCGCGAGGCCGGGGCCGCGGCGATCTTCCCGCCCGGCACCGTCCTCGCCGACGCGGCCCTGGACCTGCTGGCCGACCTGTCGCGACGCCTCGGCCATCCGGCGCCCGCCGCATGATCGTGGACCTCGACGAGTTGGCGGCCGGGGTCCGGGCCGGGCAACGCGCCTCGGTCGCCCGTGCGATCACGCTGGTCGAGTCGACCAGGCCCGACCATCAGCAGCAGGCGCAGCGGCTGCTGGTCGCCCTCACCCCACACGCGGGCAACGCCCGGCGGGTAGGCATCAGCGGCCCACCGGGAGTCGGCAAGTCCACCTTCATCGACGCGCTCGGCAGCCGGCTCACCGCCGCCGGCCACCGGGTCGCCGTGCTCGCCGTCGACCCCTCATCCACCCGGACCGGTGGCAGCATCCTCGGCGACAAGACCCGGATGGAGCACCTGGCCCAGGATCCGGCCGCGTTCGTCCGACCCTCACCCTCGGCCGGAACCCTCGGCGGCGTCACCAGAGCGACCCGCGAGGCGATGGTCGTGGTCGAGGCGGCGGGCTACGACACCGTGATCGTCGAAACCGTCGGCGTCGGACAGTCGGAGACCGCCGTCGCCGACATGGTCGACTCGTTCCTCCTGCTCGGCCTGGCCCGCACCGGGGATCAGCTGCAGGGGCTCAAGAAGGGCGTACTCGAACTCGCCGACGTCATCGCCATCAACAAGGCCGACGGGCCGCACGCCGACGACACCCGACGCGCCGCCCGCGAACTGGCCGGGGCCCTGCGGCTGCTGCGCGACCAGCGCGGCGACTGGACGACGCCCGTGCTGACGTGCAGTGCCCACGAGGGCACCGGCCTCGATGACGTGTGGCGGCGACTCGACGCCCACCGCCTGGCCCTGCAGACCAACGGCGAACTGAGCCGGCGGCGCGGCCAGCAGGAGGTCCGGTGGATGTGGGCGATGGTACGGGCGGCGGTCCTCGACCGGCTCCTGACCGACCCCGATGTCACCGCGCTGACCCCGGATCTGGAACACCAGGTCCTCGACGGAACGCTCACCCCGGCGATGGCCGCGCAACGGCTGCTGGACACGCACCTGCGTCGCGGCGCCTGAGCCGAGCCGGAGCAGCCGAGCCGGAGCAGCCGAGCCGGAGCAGCCGGGCCGGACCACCCGCGAGCTACCGGTGCGGCACGCTCACGCCGAGCCGGTAAGCGCCGCGATCCAGGCCACGGCCTGATCCACCGTCGCCACGACGGTGCCGCCCTCGGGCAGCGGCGGCCGGGCCACCATCACCACGGCGACCGCAAGCTCGCGCGCCGCCCGCAGCTTCGCCGCGGTCATCTCACCGCCACTGTCCCTGGTCACCAGCAGCCCGACGCCGTGGTCACGCAGCAGCGCCCGCTCCCCGTCGAGCGTGTACGGGCCGCGGTCGAGCAGCACCGTGACCCGGGGCGGGACCGGTCCGTCCGGCGGGTCGACGGCGCGGACCAGGAACCGGTGGCGGGCATCGCCGGTGAAGGCGCTCAGGTAGCCCCGGCCGGTCGTGAGGAACACCACCTCGCCGCCCCAACCGCGTACCACCTCGGCCGCCGCCGTCAGGTCGCCCACCCGATGCCAGGAGGGGTCGGCGGGCCAGCCCGGACGGCGTAGCACCAGCCGCGGCACGCCGGCGCGGCGGGCCGCCACGGCGGCGTTGGCGGTGATCGCCGCCGCGAACGGGTGGGTGGCATCCACGAGCGCGGTGACACCCTCCGACCGGAGGAACGCCGCCAACCCGGCCGCACCGCCGAAACCGCCCATTCGCACCGGGCCCTCCGGCAGTTGGGGTTCACGGACCCGACCGGCCAATGAGGAGACCACCTCGACGCCATCGGCGACCAGGGCGGAGGCCAGCGCTCGGGCCTCGCCGGTTCCGCCGAGCACCAGGACACGCACCGGCAGACACTACCTGGTGCATGAGCCAGACTGAGCACCATGCGTGAACTACTCGTCATCGGCATCGGCCCCGGCCACCCCGATCAGATCACCGTCCAGGCGGTGCGCGCGCTCAACCGGGTGGACGTGTTCTTCTTCATTGACAAGGGCGAGTCCAAGGCGGGACTCAACGGCGCCCGGGACGAGATCCTGCACCGTCACGTCACGACCCCTCGGTACCGGATCGTGAACATCCCCGAGCCCGCGCGTGACCGTTCACGATCCCTGACCCAGGGCCGGTACCGGACAGCGGTGCGGGACTGGCGCGAGGCGCGCGCGGAGTTCATCGCGACCGCGATCGCCACCGAACTCGGCGAGGACGAGGTCGGCGCGTTCCTCGTCTGGGGCGACCCGTCGGTCTACGACTCCACGCTGGGCATCCTCGACGGCATCCTCGCCCAGAACGCCCTCGCCTTCGAGTACTCCGTCATACCCGGTGTCACCAGCGTGCAGGCGCTCGCCGCCGCGCACCGCATCCCGCTCAACCGCGTCGGCGAACCCATTCACATCACGCCGGCCCGCCGCATCGCCGATGGCCTGCCCGAGGGCCTCGACAGCACCGTTGTCATGCTCGACCCCGAGTTCACCGCCGCCGACCTGGACGACCCCACGCTGACCGTCTTCTGGGGCGCCTATCTGAGTACCGCCGACGAGGCAGTGATCGCCGGGCCGCTTCCGGACGTCGCCGACGCAATCGTCGAGGCCCGCACCAGGCTACGCGACCAGCACGGCTGGATCATGGATACCTACCTGCTACGCCGCGACCCCGCCGTTCAGTAGGCCTCGGCGAACCGGGTGCCGCGAAGGCGGCGCCAGGCGATTCGGCCACGACGCTGGGTGCCGCCCTATAGTGATTCGATGTCCCTGACTCTCTGCGTCATGCTCTGGTCCGTCGACGGCCGGCAGGATGACCTGGCGGCCTACGAGGACGACGTCCTGGCGCTGCTGGGTCGCCACGGCGCGCGGCTGGTGGCCCGGGTGCGGAACGCTGAAACAGCGGACGACCTTCCGTCGGAGGTGCAGATCATCGACGTTCCGAGCGAGGCCGCGCTCGCGGCGTACCTGGATGACCCGGACCGGCTCGCCATGGGCGCGCGGCGCGAGGCCTGCGTATCCAGGACCGAGCTGATGCGCGCGCGGTACGCCTGACGCGCGACCGGCGGGGTATGGCTGGCCATACCTGGGAGACGATGGTCGGCCGTGTGTTGAGCGAGGCTATGTTCGGCGAGGCTCGATGGCATGCGGAACACGGTGGTCGATCTGGTCGACGTGGTGAAGAGTTATCCGGGCGTACGCGCCCTTGACGGGGTGTCGGCGGGGTTCGCCGCGGGCACCTTCTCGGCGGTCATGGGGCCGTCCGGCTCCGGCAAGTCGACGCTGCTGCACTGCGCGGCCGGTCTCGATCGGCCGGACAGCGGCCAGGTGCGGCTCGGCGGACACGAGATTGGGCGGCTGCGCGAGCCGAGCCTGACCCAGACGCGGCGGCGGCTGGTGGGGTTCGTCTTCCAGTCCTATAACCTGCTCGACTCGCTCACGCTGTGGCACAACGTACTGCTTCCCCAGCGTCTCGCCGGGGCGCGACCCGACCGGGCCTGGGCCCGGGAGGTCATGCGCCGGGTCGGCTTGAGCGGCCGGGAAAACGACCGGCCGGCCCAGCTTTCCGGAGGCCAGCGGCAGCGGGTGGCGCTCGCTCGGGCGCTCGCCGCCCGCCCGCAGGTGATTTTCGCGGACGAGCCGACCGGCGCGCTCGACCTGGCCACCGGCCGTGAGGTGCTGGGCCTGTTGCGGGAGGCCGTCGATGAGCTGGGTACGACGGTTGTCATGGTGACTCACGACCCGGCGGCCGCCGGCTGGGCCGACCGCGTGGTGTTTCTGGCCGACGGCCGCGTGGTCGCTGAGCTCGATAGCCCCTCGGCGGAGAAGGTCGCGGCGCGGATGACGGCGGTGAGCGCCCGATGATGCGGCTCGCGATCGGCTCCCTGCGGCGGCATCGCGGGGTTTACGCCGGCACCTTCCTGGCGGCGATGCTCGCCATCGCCCTGCTCGCCGGCGCCGGCATGTTGCTCCTCTCCGTGCTCACCGCGAAGCCGCCCGCCGACCGGTTCGCGGCGGCCCCGCTCGTCGTGTCCGGCGTGCGGCAGGTCAGCGTCGAGACGGACACCGTCAAGCACAAGAAGGAGGGCAAGACCAAGGTCAAGCGCAAGGTGAAGGACGAGCGGCTCACCGGAGCCGGCACGCTGCCCGCCGACCTTCCCGCACGGATCGCGGCGGTGCCGGGTGTCACCAAGGTTGTGGCCGACTCCGCCTTCCCGGTCCAGGTCACCGGCCTGGGCGGCATGCCGCTGCGCGGCGCGGACGATGCTCCCGTGATCGGCCACGGCTGGTCGTCGGCGGAGCTCACGCCGTACCTGATGAGAAGCGGCCGCCCGCCCGCGCACGGCGAGGCGGTGATCGACGCCGACCTGGCCAAGCGCGGCCGGGTCGCGGTGGGCGACACCCTGCACGTCACTACCCGGACGGGTGAGCGCTCGGTGCGGGTCAGCGGCATCGCGGCGCCGGCCGGCCGCGACGGGCTTGCGGCGCAGGGCGCGTTGTTCCTGGCCGACGGGGAGGTCACCGCGGTGTCCGGGCTGACCGGCCCGACCGCGATCGGCGTGTTCGCTCGCTCCGGCGTCGACCTGAGCGGCGTCGTCGGCGACGCCCAGGTGTACTCGGGCGACGACCGCGTGCGTGCCGACCTGCCTGGTGCACTGCCCGACTACATCGGACCGATCTCGATCTTCGGGTTCGTCATCGGGATCACCGCGTTCGCGGCCGTCTTCGTGCTCACCGGCACGGTCGCCCTCGGCGTGCGCCAACGGCTGCGCGAGTTGGCCCTGCTGCGGACCGCGGGCGCCACGCCCGGCCAACTGCGCCGCCTGCTGGGAGTGGAGAGCGTCGTGCTGGCCGCGCTCGCCGCCCTGCCCGCCGCGCCGCTCGGCATCGTGTTCGCCCGGGCAGTCGCCGCCCGGTTCCGCGCCCTGCACGCCGTCCCGGCTCAGTTCTCGGTGCGGGTGGATGTGCCGGTCATGCTGTTGGGCGCGCTCGCCGGGGTGCTCGTCACGTTCGTGGGGGCACGGATCGCCGCGCGCCGGGCGGTGCGCATCGCCCCGACCCAGGCGCTCACCGAGACCGCCACCGCTGGAGCCGGCGGCCTGGTGCCGCGCGTGCTCATCGCCGTTGTCACGGCCGGCGGCGCGATCGCGGTGCTGACGTTCGTGCCGCTCGACGGGCCGCTAGGGATGGGCATGAGCTTCGTGTCGTCGGCCCTGCTGCTGTGCGCGGTGGCGGCGGTGGGGCCGTACCTGGTTCGCCCGCTGACCCTGCTGGCCCGTCCGCTCGGGCTGGCGGGGCTGCTGACCCGGGCCGAGTACCGGCGGGTCGCCGCGGTTGCCGTGCCACTCGTGCTGATGTTCGGCATCAACGCCACGATGCTGCTCAACAGCGCCCTGCTGACCAAGCTGACGGAACGGGAGCAGGCGGCGCGCGATGCGGCGGCGACCGCGCAGGTGACCGACCCGAACGGTCTTCCGCTGTCCGCCGTGCGGCAACTCGTCGCCACCCCGGGCGTCACGGGCGCGGCGGCGTTGCTGCCGACCCGGGTGATCGCGGTGAAGGGCGGCAAGCCGGAGGACTACCCTGCGCAGGGGCTGCTGGCCACCGGGCAGACCGCGCTGGACCTGGACGTCCGGTCCGGGGCGTACAGGGCGGACGGCGTGGGCGCCAGCGAGGCGATGGTCCGGCAGTACGGCTGGCAGGTCGGGCAGGTCGTGCCGCTGTGGCTCCCCGACGGCGAACAGGTCCGGCTGCGGTTGACCATGGTGTACGCCCGGGCGCGCGGCTTCGGCGACGTGGTGCTGCCGGCCGGGCTGGTCGCGGCGCACGACCCGAACGGTCTGGTCAGCACGGTCGGCCTGAGCTACGCGCCGGGGACGGCGCAGCGGTTGCGCGCCGAGTTCCCGAGCCTGCGCATCGCGCCGGCGGCCAGTGCCACCGCGGCCGGGGACGCGTCCGACCAACAAGGCGCCTGGGAGCTGATGGTGGTGATCTCACTCGGGTTCACCGCGATCGCCGTGGTCAACACGTCCGCGATCGCCGCCGTGGGCCGTCGCCGGGAGTACGCCGACCTACGGCTGGCGGGCGCGACGGTCGGACAGTTGCGCCGGCTCGCCGGGGCCGAGGCGGTGGTGACCGTGTTCGCCGGGCTCGTGCTCGGCGCGGCGGTGACCGGGGTGGTGGTCGGCGCGTTCAGCGTGGCCCAGGACGGCACCCTGCGGTGGCTCGTCGACCCGGCGACGTACGCGTCGATGGCCGGCGGGGTCGCGGCCCTTGGTCTGCTCGCCGGGACGCTGCCCGGTCGGCTCCTGCTGCGCCGGCGCGGCCTCGCCGCCCAGGCATGACCGGACAATGCGGCTACGCTCGGCGGCGATGCGGTACATGATCACGAAGGCCGGACGGGCCCTCGCCTATGTGGCGACGGGCCTGTTCGCGGGGGTGCTCGGCTTCGTCTGGAGCGTGGCGGCCACCCTCGCGGTCGTCCTGACGTCGGTCACTCACCTGGGCGGGCACGTGTTTCTCGGGGTCGCCTGGGTGACCCGTCGCTTCGCCGGTGTTGAGCGGCGACGTGCCGGCTGGGTACTCGGTGCCCCGATCGCCGCGCCGTACGTGCCGGTCAGCGGTGACCGAGTCCGCAAGCGGGTCGGCGCGGTCGCCGGGCAGCCAGCCACCTGGCGTGACCTCGCCTGGCTGGTCCTGCTCCTCCCGGTCGGCCTGATCACCGGCGTGGCCGGGCTGGTCGTCGCCGTGGTCGGCCTCGCCACGGTGGCCGCGCCGGCCTGGGCGTGGGCGGTGCCGAACCCGCACGCGCCGTTCCCGATGCGGCCGCTGCTGACCACGATGCCGGGGCGGTTCGGGTCCACCGTGATCGGCTTGGCACTGTTGCCGGTGGTGATCTGGATCGTGCGTATCCTCGGCGCCGCGGCCGCCCGCCTCGCCTCGGCGCTGCTCGCCCCGGGGGAGCACCGGCGGCTGGTCGACGAGGCGACTCGCCTCGCCGAGACCCGCCGCCGGGTGGTGGACGCGCAGGCCGCCGAGCTTCGTCGCATCGAGCGGGACCTGCACGACGGCGCCCAGGCCCGGATCGTCGCGGCCGGCATGACCCTCGCGCTGGCCGCCCGCAAGCTGCGCGCGGACAGCGACGCCGCGCCCGACGTAGACCTGGCCCGCCGCCAGCTCGACGATGCCCTCGGCGAACTCCGCCGGTTGGTGCGCGGCATCCACCCGCCGATCCTCACCGACCGGGGCCTGCACGCCTCGCTGGCCGCGCTCGCCGGGGACAGTCCGTTTCCGGTGCAGCTTCGCGGCGACCGGGACGCCCGGTACCCCGCGGCCGTGGAGTCGGCGGCCTACTTCGTGGTTGCCGAGGGGCTCACCAACGCCGCCAAGCACGCGGCGGCGACGGCCGGCACGATCGACGTCGCGCGCGTCGGGGATCTCGTGCGGGTCGAGGTCCATGACAACGGCAGGGGCGGTGCCGACCCGGCCGGCGCCGGGCTCGACGGGCTGCGCCGCCGGGTCGAGGCGCTCGACGGCGCCCTCACCCTGACCAGCCCGGCCGGTGGGCCGACCATCCTGCGAGCGGAGCTGCCATGCGCATCGTGATCGCCGAAGACCTGCTACTGCTGCGCGAGGGAATGGTGCGGCTGCTGACCGAGACCGGGCACACCGTGGTCGCGGCGGTCGACACGGCCGACGCCCTGGTCGCCGCCGTCGAGGAGCACCGGCCCGACCTGTCGATCATCGACGTGCGACTGCCGCCCGGCTTTCGCGATGAGGGGCTGCGGGCGGCGCTGCGGATCCGATCCGCCGACCCGGACGCCCACGTGCTCATCGTGTCGCAGTACGTCGAGCGGGCGTACGCCGCGGACCTGCTGGCCGACGGGCGCGGCGGGGTCGGCTACCTGCTCAAGGACCGGGTCACCGCGCTCGACGACTTCCTCGACGCGGTGGAGCGCGTCGCGGCCGGCGGCACGGCCATGGACCCCGAGGTGGTGCGGCAGCTGTTCGCCCGGACCGGCGGCCGGCAGGGCATCGAGGCGCTCACCCCGCGCGAGCGAGAGGTGCTCGCCCTGATGGCGCAGGGGCTGTCCAACTCGGCCATCTGCGCGGTGCTCGTGCTCGCACCGGTGTCGGTGGAGAAGCACATCGGCAACATCTTCGCCAAGCTCGCGCTGGCGCCGTCGGACGACGCTCACCGGCGGGTCCGGGCCGTGCTGGCCTACCTCAACGGGTAGGCGGTCGCCGGCAACCTAAGGCGCGGGCTTGGTGGCGGTGAGGGAGAACGTCAGGGGGACTCGGTCGCCACCGTCCGGCATCACCCACCCGTGCCCGCTGGAGACGAGCTGAGGAAGTGCGCGCCACGGAATGGACCGGTGCTCGGCCAGGGAGGTCAGGGTGAGGCCGGCGTCCAGGAGCGCCTGGACGATCTCGGAAAGCGAGTGCTGCCACTCGTACGTCGTGGTGTTCGTCAACCGGATCGCGGGGTCGGCGTAGCTGGCTCCGGCGTCGTACCGCAGGGGGTCGCCCGGGAAGTACGGTCCGGTGAGTACCAGTGCGCCATCGGCGCGACCCTGATCCAGCGCGGTGAGTACGGGATGGGCGTCGCGCACATAGAACGTGCCACCCGGGGCGAGCAGGCCGGCGATGGCCCGCGCCCACGAATCGAGGTCGGCCAGCCAACACAGGGCGCCGATGCCGGTGTACACGAGGTCGAACTCACCCGGGCAGGCGGAGCGTGCCCGGTCGACCTCGGCGCAGGCGAACGTCGCGGGCAGGCCGGCCCGGGCGGCGATGTCCCGGGCAGCGGCGATGGCGGCCGGCGAGAAGTCGACGCCGGTGACGGTCGCGCCGAGCCTGGCCCAGGACAAGGTGTCGAGCCCGAGGTGGCACTGCAGGTGCAGCAGCGTCAGCCCGGCCGGCGAGCGTCCGGGCAGGTGGGGGGCGAGGAGTGCGAGGTCGTCCCGCACGACGTCGCTGACCCGGCCGGGGTCCGCGATGAAGTCCTCGGTGCGGTACGCGGCGAGATGAGCGGGCACTCGCTCATCCCAGTTCGCCTGGTTGGCGGCGGTCTCGGTGCCATTGGCGATCATGCCTGCATCGTAGGGGCCCGCCCGCCCGTCGCCACCCGAATTTGACCTTCAAGCCCCTGGAGAGCCGACAATCCCCGCTCGGGAGCGAATTGGTGGGTGTTGGCCGCAAACCCTGACCCGGCGGCGCCGTGCGCACCGTCACGGACGGCGGCCGACTCGCAGGCTGTGACACAACCATGACCTGACGGGGACGGCGGCGGTACCGGCCCGGCCGAGCATCGGCGTATGTCATCGATGCCGACGCTGATCGCCACTCGTACCGCCAACGAGCCCCGGCCATCGTCGGGCCCGCTGTACGGGCGGCCGGTGCCAGTCCGGGGTCGCCCCGGTCGGCTGCTCGGCGTGGCGGCCGGGTACCTGCTGGTCCTCGGGCTCACGGCCGTGGCGTTCGTGTGGACGTCCGGCGGCCAGTGGGCCGACGACCAACTCACCTCGCGGGCGGCCGGCACGTTCGCGGCCGCCCGGACCCTGCTGTCGCTGGCCGGTAACCCGGTCGTGCTGGCCCTGCTGCTGCTGTTGGTGCTGGTCGTCGGGGCGGCGCGGGGGCGGACGTGGGCCGGTGTGGCGGGGGTCGGCGCCCTGCTGTGCTCGGTGGTCGGGGCGGACGCCCTCAAGCTGGCCATGCCGCGGCCGGATTTCGAGTTCCCCGGCTACTCCCACAACAGCTTCCCCAGCGGCCACGTGGCCGGGGCCACCGGCCTGATGTTCGCGCTCATGCTCGTGTCGCCGGCCCGGGCCCGATGGTGGCTCGCCTTCGTGGGCACGGCGGGCGTGCCGGTCATCGCGTCGGCCACCATGGCCGCGGGCTGGCACCGGCTCAGCGACGCCCTGGGCGCCGTGGCGCTGGCGTCGGCGCTGTGCTGCCTGGCCGCCGCGGTACTGGTCCGGTGGCGGCCCGCCGCGCCGGGCCGGTCGTACCCGCCGGTGCCGGTCCGCTGGCGCGGTGGCCTGCCGGTCCGGAGGCGCGGGCTCGCCGGGGCACGCGACCGGGGGGCACGCGACCGGGGGGCACGCGACCAGTCCCCGGGCCGCTCCTGGCCGGCGGCCGCTCTCCTGACCGTGGTGGGGCCGTTGCTGGTGGGTGCGGTCGCCGTGGTGCTGCCCATCGGGCCGGGGCAGTTCTTCGCCACCGTACTGGTCGGCGAGTTCACCGCGCTGTCGATGGGCGTGGTGGCCGGGGTGCTGTGCGCCGCACGCGTGTGACCCATCGGTGCGATGACCGCCCACGGGCCGCCGGTCTGTTACAGGCCTGTGACAGAGCACGGACCGGATCGGCAAACGCCGGCCCGACGGTGTGGGCATGACGAGGTCGCCGGCCGAGCGGCCCCGTCGCCCAGCGGCCGCCGGTCCGCGTACCAGCGGGTCGACGGAAGGTCTGGCGGTGCGGCACGGGGCGCACCGCCGGCCCGGCCGCTCGGACGGTGGCCGGGCTCGCCCACCCGAACCCGCCACGCCAGCCAACCGGCGTTCGCGAACCCCCGCCGCGCCTGCCACCCGGCGTTCGCGAATCCACGAGCGCCGGTCCGATAGTCGAGGAGCCGTCCATGATCCTGATGTCCGATCCGCAGGTTGCCGCCATCCGCACCGCCGACAACGGCGAGCCGCTCGTCGACCTGCGCGACGTTGCCGACCTGTGGCTGGACGACCGGCTCTCCGACGAGCAGGGTGCCTTCGCCAGGCTGCGGCTCACCGTCGCCGAGCGGCTGAGTGAGGCACAGCGCCGGCTACCCGCCGGGGTGCGGCTGCTGGTCGTCGAGGGGTACCGGCCGCGCCGGCTGCAGGAGTCGTACTTCTTCGGGTATCGGGACGGGCTGCGCGAGCGGTACCAGGACTGGGGCGCCCAGCGGCTGCACGTGGAGGCGAGCAAGTTCGTCGCCCCACCCGACCTGGCCCCGCACGGCACCGGGGGAGCGGTGGACCTGACGCTGTGCACCGAGGACCGCGTCGAGCTGGACATGGGTACCCGTGTGAACGACAGCCCCGAGGCGAGCCTGAACGCCTGTTACACCGCGGCCCGCAACATCCCGGCGGCGGCCCGGCTCAACCGGGCGATGCTGTGGAAGGCGCTGACCGAGGTGGGTCTGGTCAACTACCCGACCGAGTGGTGGCACTGGTCGTACGGTGAGCGTTACTGGGCCCTCTCCAGCGGGGTGCCGAACACCCTGTATGGCCCCGTCGTCACTGACCTGTCCTGATCCGATGGGTTCGGGCCGCGATGTCCGGGAGGGTGTGGCCCCTGCCGATCGACGCATAATCGGTGACGTGCCACGACTGCTTCTCATCGAAGACGACCCTGCCGTCCGGGAGGGGCTGAGCATCGCGCTGCGCCACCAGGGCCACCAGGTCGACACTGCGTCGACCGGGCGGCAGGGGCTGGAATTGGCGCGCGCGGGCCAGCCCGACGCCGTGGTGCTCGACCTGATGCTGCCGGACCTGGACGGCTTCGAGGTGTGCCGGCGGCTGCGCGCCGCCGTCAACGTCTCGATCATCATGCTGACCGCGCGTGGCGACGACTTCGACGTGGTGGCCGGGCTGGAGGCGGGCGCGGACGACTACGTCGTCAAGCCGGTGCAGCCCCGGGTGCTGGACGCCCGGATCCGGGCCGTGCTGCGCCGCATCGGCCGGGCGCCGTCGGCCGTGGAGACCCACCGGGAGCTCGTGATCGACCGTACCGGGCTGATCGTCACCAAGGCCGGCCGGCCGCTCGCGCTCACCCCCACCGAGCTGCGGCTGCTGCTGGTGCTGGCGGAGTCCCCGCAGCAGGTCTTCGCCCGGGACCAGCTGCTGCGGCTGGTGTGGGAGCAGGACTACCTCGGCGACTCCCGGCTGGTGGACGCGTGCGTGCAGCGGCTGCGCGCCAAGATCGAGGACGACCCGTCGGCCCCGGTCTACCTGCAGACCGTGCGCGGCTTCGGCTACCGGTTCGGCCCGGTGTGAGCCAGCCACTCAACCGACGGCACATCCCGCGCCGGCCGGGCCTGCGCGGCATGCGCGGTCGGCTGATCCTCGGGTTCATCTCGGTCGCGCTGCTCACCAGCGTGGCGACGGTCGTCCTGATGTACATCGTGCTGGCCTACCTGTACCGCAATGACAGGCTGGAAAGCACCTCGGAGATGTTCTACGGCCTGCTGCCCAACGATCCGACCAGCCGGCAGATCGCGTACATCGTGATCGGCATCTCACTCGGCCTGCTGCTGCTGATGGTGCTGCTCGCCCAGTTCGCGACCAGGCGGGTGCTGCGGCCGGTGCGGAAGCTGGCCGGCGTGGCCAGCAGGCTGGCGGCCGGCGACCTGCGGATCCGGCTGACCAGCACCGGGCAGGACGAGATGACCGAGCTGGTGTACACGTTCAACGAGATGGCCAGCGCCCTGCAGACCAAGGTGGCGGAGCTGCACCGGATGCACACGATGGCGCAGCGCTTCGCCAGCGACGTGTCGCACGAGCTGCGTACCCCGCTGGCCGCGATGGTGGCCGTCACCGACCTGCTCGACGAGCAGGCCGACCGGTTCGACGGCGACGCCGCGGCGGCGGCCCGGCTGATCAGCCGGGAGACGAGCAACCTCAACCGGCTGGTCGCGGACCTGATCGAAATCTCCCGCTTCGACGCGGGCTCGGCCGCCCTGTCCGTCGACGCGGTACACCTGGCCGAGGCGGTACGCAACTGCCTGCGGGTACGCGGCTGGACCCAGCAGGTGGTCGTGGAGCCCCTACCCGACCTGCGGGTACAGGTGGATCCGCGGCGGCTCGACGTCATCATCGCGAACCTGGTCGGCAACGCCCTGCGGCATGGCGCGCCACCGGTCACCATCCGGGCCTGGGCGCACCGGTGGGCCGGGCGCGGCTGGGTGTCGGTGCGGGTCAGCGACCGTGGCCCGGGGATGCCGGCGGAGGTCCTGCCGCACGTCTTCGACCGGTTCTACAAGGCCGACACAGCGCGTACCCGGTCGGAGGGTAGCGGTCTCGGGCTGGCCATCGCCTGGGAGAACGCGCGGCTGCACGAGGGCAGCATCGAGGCGGCCAATTCGCCGGACGGCGGGGCGGCGTTCACTTTGCACCTGCCGGTCTCGCCCGCGTCCGCCCCGGCCCTGCCCGACTGACGCGTTCGCGGCGGTTCCGGTACGGCCGCTCGCGCCAACGCCCTCCCGCCCCTCGCACCGACCGTTCCCGCGCCCTCGCGCCGACGGTTCTCGGACGACGGTCTAGCGATGTGGGGGTGACGAGGGGTGCCCGTGCGTCCAGGTGGGTGCGCCGGGATGCGTCGCCGCGGCGGAGGGGCCGGGCATGCCGGGGGGACCGCCGGGGTGGTGGCCGGGCGGGATCGCCGGCACGGTGTGCCGCGGTGCTCGGGACAGGATGTGCGCGCAGAACGACGGGATGTCCGCGGCGTCCTTGGCCGCCGCCCGCAGGGCCTTCAGCGCATCGTCCGGCAGCGCGCTCGGGTGCGGATGCGCTCCCCTGCGCGCGCCTTCCCATCTCAGGCACAGGACGATCGGGGACGGCCCGGTGGATTCGGTGACTCTCGGGGCGGCGCTCGACCGGCTCGGTGCCGGTGGGTGGACCCGGCCGGCGCCGCTCGACCGGCTCGGGGTGGGCAGTCGCGGCGCGATGGTCGGGGCGGGGGCCGGCACGCCCAGCGGGTAGAGCAGATTGTGGGCGCCGCGCTGTGCCGTCGCCGGCAGATGGTCGGTCTCGGCCGCGAGCGCCGTGCCGCCCGTCATCAGGATCGCCAACCCGGCGGCCACCCTCACCGCGACCATGCCGGTGGAGCGCAGCGCGCGTCCCCGGCGACGGAGGCGGCGCCCGGTGCGCGCGGCGTCGCGGGCCATCACGAAGGCGCCGACCGCGGCCCGTTCACCGGCCAGTTCGTCTGGCCGCGCGGGAGCCGCCGCCGCCTCCAGCACCAGCCGAAGCCCCGCGTGCCCGGGTTCTGGCATGTGCTCGGGGTCGGGCGCGCCGCGGTCGATCAGCCGGTCCGCATCGGACCGGCTGAGCCGTTGGGCCGCCTTGAATCGGTCGAGCCGGTGGGTCCGCCGTTTACGCATCGTGTTCATATCAGCGACGGGCGGTCCTTTCGCGTTACACCCTCGCGCGAGGTCGAGGCCGGTCGCGAACGCGTCACCGCCGCTCCCGCGCGCGAGGGGCGGCCGGATACGGCGGGGGCGCCACCGCGATAGTCGCGGTGGCGCCCCCGCCAGCGAGCCGAGACTCGGTTTAGCGGGTGGTGGTAGCGGTCGAGTCCTGCTTGCCCAGCCGGCGGATCCAGCCGTGCGCGGTGTGCCGGGGCACGCCGTAGTGGTCGGCCACGCCCGCGGCGCTGCCCGCCTGCTCGAAGACGGTGGCGAAGTCGTCGGGCATGCGGCGGTAGGCCCGCTCCGCGGCCGACTGGGTGGTGGTGGCCTTCTTCGCCGGCGCGGCCTTCGCGGTCTTCTTGGCCATGGTGGCCCCGGTGCCCGACTGCGCGCTCGTGCGCGCCGAGGCGCCGGCGCGGCGGCTGCGGGACTTGGCGACCGTGGGCTCGGCCTCCGCCGCCGCTGCCTTCTTGCTCGCCCGCCGCGTGCTCGCCGCGGTCGACTTCGCCGACACGGTCGCCGTGGCGGTCTTCGCCGGCGCGGTCGCCGTGGTCGTCTTCGCCGGCGCGGTCGCGGACGCGCTGGAGGCGGCGGACTTCGCCGTGCGCGTCGCCTTCGTGGCAGTCTTGGTGGCTGTCGCCTTCGACCCGGCGCTCTTCGACGCGGTGGTGCTCTTCGCCGCGGCCTTCGACCCTGCCGTGCTCTTCGCCGGGGTCGAGGCCCTTGCCGGCGCCGGTGCGTCCGCCGGCGCCGCGGCGATCGCCTCGACCGGCGCCGCTGCCGGCGTGGCCTCGATCTCGGCGGCGGGCGCGGAGGCGGTGATGATGGGCGTCGGCGCGCTGGGGGTGATGGCCTCCAGCAGCAGGCTGTAGTCGATGGCGGGCAGTGCGCCGGTGGCCAGTCCGTTGCCGGCGTGCAGGTGCAGATCGGTCAGCGTGACGTTGCCTCCGGCGGTGTCCAGCCGCAGTGTCGTGGATGTCGCGCTGTTGTCGTCCGGTGTGATGGTGATGGTGTACGAGGTCACGGTTGCTGCCTTCGGGTCCTGGGCGCTTGGGGCGCGCGCTGCGGCGGAGTGTTTGGCTTTCGGGCGGGCGCGCGCCACGGTGAGGTGGGTACGCCCGCGCACTCGCGGCCAAACTACTCCGACGATTGTTGCGGTATCAACTGCCGCCGAAAAAGCGTAGTACACCGCTGATGCGCGCTTGGCGCCGGCCGTCACGACGCGCCGGCACAATGCCTTGGCGCGCAAGCGGATGGCATTAGCGGCAAACCCAATCCCACCGCGAATCCTGGTCAGCGCGCCGGTGCGGTGCCCTTGAGATAGCCCGATCAACTCAGGTCCCAGACCGTCCAACCATTGTCCGGCGCCAGACGCTTTTCGGTACCGCGCGGCGCTCACCGGGGCGCCGACATGGATGTTGCCCTACACCCACTCGGCATTCCGCATCGACGGGTTGGCGCGGCCGTGGCTCACATTGTCGTGCCCCTGATCGCCCACAGACCAGGGCGTGGCGTGGATGTACCCACCCTCGTTGGTGAACCGCTCGGCGTAGCGCGCATCCAACCGGTGGTCCCCGTATACCCCAGCGGGTTACTGATTCTCTGACGGTCAGCCATCACCGGGCGCCAGTAATCCTTCGGGCGGTAGATCACCTGCCGCACCTCCGCGGACCTCAGCGCGGCGAGCGAGAGCGCCACGAGCGAGAGCGCCGCGATCACGCGGTCAGTCCTTCGCGATCTGGCCCATGCCCCATCGTCCGCGGGGATCTCGGGTGGGCGATCCGGAGCGGGCCTCGGCCCGACTCCTCCCAACCGCGGCGGGCGGTATCGGCGTGCGCCACCGATTCGCCATTCCTGCCGGGTTCACGACCCGGTGGCCGCGCCGTCCGGTTGACGACCCCTCACCCGCCCGCGCGGATTGCCTCTTGCCGCGCCGAATCAGGGCTTTGCCGGGTTCCCGCCGGCCCGGCGCACCAACTCGTTCGCCTCGCCGTGGGGCAGGTCCGCGGTGCCGAGCAGATCGGTGGCGATGGCCCGGATCTGGGCCACCACGGCGCTGCCCGAGAAGCTCAGGCCGTTGCGGTACGCCTCGGCCGCCTCGCCGACCGCCTGTGCCGACAGATCCGCGACCTTGCTGTCGGGTCTCGAACTGAGCAGCGATTTGCGAACCTCCTTGGTGGCCTCGGCGAGCGTGTACACGGATTGGTACAGGTGCTCGGGGATCGGCTCCTCGTCCCTGATCATGGTCACCACCCGGCGGGCCAGTACCCGCGTGTTGCTCAGCGCCCGCTCGAGATACTCGGCGGCGTTGCGGTACTTGCCCAGGGCACTTCGGGTACGCCAGCGCAGCGGCGCGACCCGGGCCGTCTCCCGGCTTTCCGGAAGCGCGTCCCGGAACTGGGACACCGTGAGGCCGGCCTGCTGCAGGTGGGTGAGTGCCTCATCCGCCTCGTCCGCGTTGCGGGTGCTCATCGCGTGCGCGGCCTGGGCCAGCCCATCGGAGAGCACCGTGCAGGCCGGCCCGGCCTTTCTGGCCACGGCCGCCACCGGATTGGCCGGCAGCAGCAGCGCCATCACCCCGAGCGCGATCAGGCCGCCGATGAGGGCGTCCTCGAACCTCAGGTAGTAGACGCCCTTCTGCGGCGGGGACAGGGTGGCGATGAGGACCCCGGAGGAGGCCGCGTTGGACACCACGGCCGGGGTACCCCCGATGAACACCGACAGGATCGTGGCGAGGAAGACCACCAGGCCCAACTGCCACGCGCCGGTGCCGATCCCGAAGACGATGGTGTCCCCGATGAAGATGCCCAGCGCCACGCCGAAGACGAGTTCGGCGGTGCGGCGCAACCGCTGCCCGGACGAGATGTCCAGCACGATGACGGCGGAGATCGGGGCGAAAACTGGCTGCGGGTGGTGCAGCACGTTGTTGGCGAACAGCCAGGACAGCGCCGCGGCGACCCCGGCCTGAAAGGCGAGCACGGAACTGGCCCTGACCCTGCGCCAGCGCTGGCGTACCCCGACTTCGGACCGCACGCGCAGACCGGCCAGGATCTCTTCCGGCGAGCCCCTGAGACGGCGTTGCCCGGACCCGCCGCTGGGTCCGGCGGCCATGGTTTCGAGCCTAGGCGGCGGCCGGGGGCCCCGGCGGTGGATTCGGTAGCCCGGTCAGGAACGGCTCATCGACTCGGGCGGCCCGATCGTGGCGGCCGGTGGCCCGAACCGGTCGATGTACTCCGAGTTGACCCGGGTCCAGCCGTCGAGCCGGTCGTGTGGCGCCGGTGCGCCGTCCAGGTGCCGGCCCAGCAGATCTAGGCAGACGTGCCAGCCGGCCGCGTCCCGGGCCGCCTTACCCTGCTCGTCGAACACGTCCAGGAGGGTGAGCACCGTCCCGTCGCCGTCCGGGCTCAGCTCGAACCGCAGCGTGTCGCCGCCCCATTCGAGTTCCATGAGCGAGGGCGGCCGGTACGTGATGAGTCTGCCGGTGAAGGCCGGCCCTTGATCGTCCGGGTGCGCGAAGCGGAGCGTCGCGCCGGAGACCCGGTCTCCCTCGATGGTGGTCGGGAACCAGGCCCGCAGGTGCTCCGGTTCGGTGAGCGCCCGCCACACCTTCTCCGGAGGGTGTGCCAGCCTGCGGGCGAACCGCAGCCGCCACCGGTCGCCGGCGTGTTCGAGTTCTCCGTGGTTCGCCATGACCACAGAATTGCCGATTGGTTATATGTCTGTCAAGGAATCTTCGGCGCCTGGCGCACCCGAGCGGACCTGGTGGGCGCCCGCCAGGCCGCGATCTTGAGGGAGTTGAGGATCAGCCCGGGTGGCGCTCCGGCGGGTTAGCCGGCGAGCTCGGCCAGGATCCCCTCGCAACTACGCACGACGGTGCGCGCCGCGCCCTGCTGAGCATGGCTGAGAAGTGGGTTCTCGGCGTGTTCCACCCACCGGTCCAGAGCCTGACTTCCCAATGCCCACAGTTGGGCCCCGGTTGCCTGTTCATCTGCTGCCAATCGCGTCGAGACATCCGTGCCTTCCATACCGATCAAGCGTTGCGCCTCCGTATCCAGCTCCGAAGGCAGTCGTATCCGGCCGCCGCGCAGCGCGGCCATCAGCCGCAGCTCGCGAAACTCGTGGGCGCCGGCCACCGTCCGCTCCACCTCAGCCGAAAGCCCGGTCGCCGCCGGGCGAGGCTCGGCGCGCAGCACGAACTCCAGCGCCAGCAGGGCGGACCGCGCCTTGAGCAGGCCGCGCCGCTCCACGAACAGCTGGCTGATGGACTCGCGCAGCTCGGTCAGGCCGCTGCGGCGCACCAGCTGGCCGGCCAGGGCGCCGAGGTCCGTCCCACCCTGCCGGATCAGGGTGGTGGCCAGCCGCACGCCCACCAGGCCCAGGCGGTTGAGCAGATCCTGGCGTACCGCGAGGGTCTGTACGGTGTCGGACGCGCCAAGGAACCGGTCGGTGGACAGCAGCAGCCCGTCCAGCCCCTCACGGTCCAGCGCGGCCAGCTCGGCCAGGGCGGCGTACTGGGGCTCCCGCATGGTCCGCCCGGCCTCGGCGATCAGCCCGGCCACCGCCACCACGTTCTGGCACAGCCCGCGCATCCGCACGTCGCGGCGGTGCCGGCGGGCGAGCTGCTTGGCCGACAGCAGCCCGTCGATCCGCCCTCCGCCGACCTCGTCGGCCCGGGACAGCACGAGGATGGTCTGCACCGGCGCGGCCCGGCCCACCGGCGTGTCGGGCGCCATCCGTAGCGGGTTCAGCTCGGTGCCGGGCGCGCGCCGGACCAGGTACAGCATGGCGTCGGCCTCCCGGGCGGCGCGGTCCATAATGGATGGACCATCCGGCGCGGCGGTGCCGGGCGCGACCGCACCCGGGGTGTCGATCAGGATGGTGTGGCGCAGGGTACGGGTCGGCCAGTCGACCACTATCTCGTTGACGTTCTCCGGTGCGCCGGTCGGCGAGTCGACGTGCAGCCACCGATCGAGCCGGGTCACCGTGAGGTCGTGTACCGACTCGTGCGGCGAGTGCAGGGTGGCCCTCGGCTGCGCACCGTCCTGGTACCAGACCAGCGCCTCCGCCCCGCCGTCGACCTCGACCGGCGCGATGCCCTCGCCGACTATCGCGTTGATCAGCGTTGACTTGCCCACCTGGGGCGGCCCCGCGACGGCGATCCGCAGCGGCTCCTCGAAGCGCTGCGCGTGGTGCTGTAACCAGCGAAACGCGCGCGGGCTGTCCCGGTACGCCGCCAGGGCGTCGTTGAGCAGCATCCACACCCGGTCTTCGAGCCAGCCCGACGTCACGCCGCGACCGCCCGGGTGATGGTCGCGGGCAGCGCGAGCGCGTTGGCCCGGTCGTGCAGCCGGCGCAGGTCCTCCAGTTCCCGCTGGAGTTCGCGGTCGTGCCGGTCCCGCTCCGCGAGGTCCCGGTCGGCGGCCTGCTTCGCGGTCCTGGCCGACTCCAGGATGCTCGCCTGCAGATCCTCGGCCATCCCGGCGAAGTGGTCGCGCAGCCTGCGCTGCACCTGCCGGATCACGTCCTTGCAGTCCTTGCTGAACGAGATGAAGAAGTCCTCGACGTGGCGCTGCACGGCGGCCTTCGCCAGACTCTGGCGCCGCTGCAGCCGGGAGTCGCCCTCGTCGCGCAGGCTCTTGCCACCGAAAAGCGCGCCGGCACCCACCGACACGGCGTTGAACAGGGGCATTCCGGCCAGGCTGGTGACCAGACCGAACATCACCAGGCCGCCGTAGGAGCCGCGCAGCCCGGTGTACACCTTCTGGGTGAAGGTGAACCGTCCGATGTTCGGCTGCTCCAACTCGGCCACGGTGTCGAACGGTTCGTGCCCGAGGTCGAAGGCGGACTCGGGCAGCACGGCGGTGCGGTAGCCGGGGAAGCCGGCCGCGATCTTCTCCGCGATCCAGTGCGACCGCTCGACCAGCCAGCCGAAGTTCGCCTCGGCGGCCTCCAGCAGGTTCTCCTCGAGCCAGGGCGCGAAGGCTTCCCAGACGGCGCCCGGATCGGCGTCGTCGAACACCTCGTCCACCCGGCGCAGGATCCGGCGCGTGCGGTCACGCAGATCGTGCTCGATGTCGGCGCTCAGGTCGGAGATCTCGTCGGCCAGCGAATTCTGCCAGCGACTGGAGAGCCGGCGCAGCTCGTCCAGCCGGCGTTGGGCCTCGTTCAGCTGTGACGCGGCCCCGGAGACCAGGGCGCCGTCCAGTGCGAAGCGGCGGGCGCGCAGCGGCAGGCAGAGCTGCTCGACGACGGTGCCGGTGATGGTGCGAGCGGTGTGCGGGGCCAGCGACTCCGGCTTGGTCAGCAGGTCGTGCTGCAGGCGCCCGACCAGATCGGGGAAGCCGGACTCGGCGTTGAGCCTCCGGTCGTTGGCCTTCGCGGCGAGCAGGCGCAGGGTGGCGGAGACCGGGATGACGGTGGCCGGAATGCCGGCACCGGCCAGCCGGTCGCGATTCTGCTCGGCGACCCGGCGCCACTGCGTGGCGATGTCTATCTTGCTCAGCGCCACTATCACCTGCGGGCAGGTCCGGACGGCGTACCCGAGGAAGGCCAGTTCCACATTGGACAGTAGCCGGTTCGCGTCCGACACCAGCAGTACCGCGTCGGTGTGCCCGACCCAGGCCGCGTCCAGCCCGCCGGTCGCCCAGCCGGCGTCCAGCCCCGGGGTGTCGATCAGCACCAGCCCCGCGGTCAGCAGCTCGCGCGGGATGCCTATCTCGGCGCGGTGGAACCGGCCGGCCCCGGTGACCCCGCTGGCGAGCTGCTCGATCGGTACCGGCACCCGTTCGGTGGCCGCGACGTCCCGGTCCGGTACCGTGGTCGGCCCGGTGACCAGGGCGGCGCACGGCGCGTCGGCGTGCTGGATGACCGACGGGACGCTGGTGGTGAAGTCGTCCCCGACCGCGCAGACCGGCGCGTTGAGCAGCGCGTTGATGAGTTGGCTCTTGCCCTGCCCGGCCTCGCCGACCACCAGCACGCGCAGCTTCGGGTCGAGTAGTTGCGCGCGTTTGTGCTGCAACTGCTGCACCAGATCGGCGCGGCTGTGCGCGGCGCAGGCGCGGATGGTGTCGTCCAGTACGTCAAGCCAGAGCGGTACCATCGCCGATCCCAACTCGCGGCAGGGGCCGGAGTCGACCGTTCGGTCGGCTCCGGCCCGGGTGCCACGCTCGCACACCTATGTGACGGGCTGCTCCCGGGGGAAACACCCGTACCTTCATCGCCGCGCGGGCGGATCTCGCTACAGCAGCGGGATGCCGAGCAGGTGGTCGCCGTTGCCGTCGGTCGCGTCCGGCGACTGCGTGACCTGACCCACCAGGTCGCCCACCCCGTTGGGCTGCAGCGCGCCGAGGGCGTGCGTCGTGGCCTGCGTCGAGTCGTGGGTGACGCTGCCGTCGCCGGACAGCAGGCCGCCGGCGAGGCCGCCGCTGGTCACGCCGCTCAGGTCGAGCCCGTGGCCGGACACGTCGCCGGTCAGGCCGGTGGAGCTGAGCGCGTGGCCGTCCAACGCCTGGTTGACGGTGCCGGTCACGCCCTGGGTGACGCCGCCGAGGGTGCCGGTCAGCGCGCCGGTCGGGTCGTGGCTCAGGCCGTCCGTGCTGTGGGTCAGCGCGCCGGTGGTGCCGCTCACCGTGCCGGTGACGCCGCTCAGGGTGCCGCCGAGGGCGCCGGTCGTGGCGCTCAGGGTGCCGGTGGTGTCGCTCAGGGTGCCGCCGAGCAGGCCGCCGGAGTCCTGGCCCACCAGGCCGGTCGCCTCGTTGAGGGTTCCGCCGAGCAGGCCGGTCGGGTCGTGCGCCAGCGCGCCGGCCGGGTCGCCGAGCATCCCGGTCACGCCGCCCAGGGTTCCGGTGACGCCGCCCAGGGTTCCGGTCACGCCGTCGAGCGCGGCAGCGGGGTCGCCCACGGCGCCGGTCACGCCACCGAGGGCGCCGGTCACGCCGTCCAGTGTCGCGGCTGGGTCGTGCCCCAGCATGCCGGTGACGCCCCCCAGCATCCCGGTGACGCCGCCGAGGGATCCGGTGACGCCGTCGAGCGCCGCGGTCGGGCCGCCGAGCATGCCGGTGACGCCGCCCAGGGTTCCGGTCACCGCGCCGAACGCGGCACCCGGGTCCGACAGCAGGCCGGTCACCTCGTTCAGCGCGTTCGCCGGGTCACCCAGCATGCCGGCGGCGCCGCCGAGGGTGCCGGTGACGCCGTCGAGGGTGGCGGCCGGGTCGCCCAGCATGCCGGTCGCCGCCGACGTGACGCCCGACAGCGCGCTGAGCGGGTCGATCCCGCCCAGGTGGCCGGCGACGTCCGACGAGGTCGAGAAGCTCAGCGTGCCGGCCAGACCCGAGGCGATGCTGCCGCCCAGCGACGCGGCGCCGGCAAGGCCGTCCACGCCGCCCACGAGCGAGCCGGACGCGGCGACGCTCAGGTCGTTGGCCGCCTGGGCCGGCAACTGCGACGCGAGCAGCTGAATCTGCTGGATCGCGGCGGACGGGTCCGCGCTCAGCGCGTCGCCGGTCAGGCCGGTGAGCGTGCCCTCCAGCGCGGCCACGCTCTGTGCTGGGGCGTAGTCCACGACCAGCGGGATGGCCTCCTGGACATCCTGCACGTTGACGTCGCTCAGCCCGGCGTCGTTCAGCGCACCCTCGGGATCGACCTGGAAGGCCATCAGGGCATCCGGGTTGCTGAGCAGGTTGAGCACGAAGTCGTGCAGCGTTTGTGGTGAATCCATGAAGGGACTCCTCGATATCGGGACGGAGGGGCAGGCGACCGGGACCGCTGGCCCGGCGCCGGTCCCCGAAGCTACGGAGGGTGAGCAGGGCGCGCATCGGGGATGGCTCCCGAACGGCGTGCGCGTCGATGGGGGGTTGAGGGAGGATCAACCGTTAGGGGGACACGGGGGTGGCCCGTGTGGTGGAATCTCGGGATGCCGTACGTCCTCGGGATCGATCTCGGCGGCTGGCACACCGCCGCCGTGGTATCCCGGCTGGTCGGCGGGGTCGCGGGTGCCGCCGGCTGGGGCGCCGTCGAGGCGGTACCGCTCGGCTCCGGCACCACCACCGTCCCCTCCGTGCTGTACGTCTTTCCGGACGGTTCCGTGCGAGCCGGCGAGCCGGCCCCGGCCGGCGAGGGCAGGGCGGTGCTCGGGTTCGGCCGCCGGGTCGGTGACGAGGTGCCACTGTTCGTCGGCGGCGAGCCGTACACCGGGCAGGCGCTGCTGGCGGCGTTGGCCATGTGGGTGGTGGATCGCGTCGAGGAGCGCGAGGGCGGCCCGGCCGACCAGATAGTGGTCAGCCACCCCGGAGGCTGGGGCCCGTACCGGGTCGACCTGCTGCACCGGGCGCTGTGGCGGTGCGGGCTGGACGGCGTCACGCTGGTACCCGCGTCGATCGCGGCCGCCGAGGCGTACGCCGCCGAGGAGCCCGTCGGCACCGGGGTCGTTCTGGCCGTACACGACTTCGACGGCGGCGAGTCGGCGGTGGTGCGCCGGACCGACCTGGGCACCTTCGAGCTGCTGGGCTGCGCGGGCGGCGCGGTGGACAGCGACGTAGACGGGTACCCGGGTGGCATCGAGCCGCTGCTGGACGACGCGCTGTTCGGGTACGTGGGCGAGCGGCTGCGGCTCGGCGTCGACCGGCTGGACCCGATGGACCCCCTGGTACGGGAGGGAATCGTCCGGCTGCGCGAGGAGTGCGCCGCCGCACGGCACCGGCTGGCCACCGCCGCCGAGGCGACCATCGCGGTCGAGCTGCCATCGGTGGCGACCCGGGTGGTGGTCACCCGCGGCGGGTTCGAGGAGCTGGTACGGCCGCTGCTGTTCGCGGCCCTGGACACGGTGCGCGCCACGGTCCGCTCCTGCGGCCTGGCGCCGGGGGAGGTGGAAGCGGTGGTGCTCGCCGGCGGCGCGGCGCGCACCCCGCTGGTGACCAGCCTGCTGACCGCCTCGCTGCCGGTACGCGTGGATCTCGGCGCCGAGCCGGAGCTGCGCATCGCTCGGGGTGCCGCGCTGGCCGCGCGGCGTATCGCGGACGGGCCGGTGAGCCTGCCGTCGCCGGGTACCGGGGAGATCGTGCGGTACGACGGCCCCGGCCGCCGCCCGAGCCCGGTCCGCCACCGTCCCGGTCCTGAGCACCGCCCCAGTCCCGAGCACCGGCCCGGCCCCGAGTACCGCCCGAGCCGCGAGTACCGCCCGAGGCCGGGCCGCCGTCCGAGCCCCGGATCCGGCGGCGGCCACGCGGTCGACCGCTTCCGCGGGCCGGACACCGATGGGCGTGGCCTCGACCCGCATGACGCCGGCGAAGGCTACCCGGGCACCGACTACGCCCGCGATGGCTATGTCACTGACGACTATGTCCGTGACGACTACGTGACTGACGAGTATGCCCGCGGCGACGGTGGCGAGCCGCCGCCCCGCCCGCCGGTGCGCCTCACCCCGATCGACCTGCCCAAGCGGGGCATCCGGCACCGGCTGCGCCGGGACGCGGACGACTGACTCATCGCTCGCCGTACCGCCCCGGGGGCGGTACGCAATGATGGTCATCGCCGTGTTTCCACCCAAATTTCTGTAACGCCGGCCGGCCCGCCGCCGACAAGAGAGGTGACCACGCGCCGCCGACCGCAGGGCGAGGACATCGTTGAGTACCCAGATCGCTACCCAACGCCGGTATGTGCCCGATCATCAGACCGCCGAGCTGCTAGCCACGATCTCCGCCGACCCGTTCGCCCCGATGGTTGTCGGCATCGAGGCGCCGGGCGGGTACGGCAAGACGGCAACGCTCGACGAGATGGTCGAGGTCTACCGGCAGGCCGGCGTCGAGGTGATCGGCGCCGCCGAGGCGTTGGGCGGTGCCGGGGAGGCACTGGGTCCGGTCGGCGGCGCGAGGTTCCTGGTCGAAGACGCGGTCGTGGCCGAAGGCGCGGTCGTGGTCGGCGGCGCGGGGGTCGTGGCCGGAAGCGCGGTGGTCGTCGTCGACGACGCGCACCAGTTGCCCGAGGCGCAGCTCGTCCGGCTGTGCCGGCTCGCCGAGTCGCCGCGGGCGCGGCTCGTGGTCGCCTACCGGCCGTGGCCACGGCCCGCAGCGCTCCGCCGGCTGGTCGAGACGCTGCGCCTGCGCCGCCCGGCCCTGCTGCTCGCGCCGCTGACCACCGAGCAGCTCGCCGAGTTGCTCGCCGAGCGGCCGGAGGTCGGCCGAGGCGGTCCGGACCGGTTGGCGCTGGCGGAGTCCCTGCGCGCGCAGACCGGCGGGGTCGCGCGGTACACGCAGTGGGCCGCCTCCTCGGCCGACGGTTCCTGGCTGGTGGGCGGTGACCTGCCCGGCCCGGTACTGCTGCGGTTCCGGCACGACTTCGCCCGGCTCGACGCGGACCGCCAGCTCTACCTGCTCGCCGCCGAGGCGGGCGCGGCGCTCCACCTCGACCTGCTCGGCGCGCTGCTCGGGCGCGGGGTGGACGAGGTCACGGAGGTGGCCGAGGCGGTACGGGCGACCGGCCTGCTGCGCCACGACGGGGTACTGGTCCCGGTGGTCCGCCGCGCGATCGCCGTGCTGTTTCCGGTCGACCGGCGGGTGGCCGTCCGGCGCCGGCTGGCCGAACTTCAACTGGAGCGGGGCGCCCCGGTGCTGGGCCTGGCCCGGTCCCTGCTCGGCACCGGCGTCTCCGGGCCCGGGGTGGCCAGTGTGTTCGAGGCCGCCGCCGAGGAGGCGCTGCCGGACGAGCCGGCCCTGTCGGCCGCCCTGTTCGCCGCCGGGGCGAGCGCCGGCCGCCCGGTCCGCGCGCTGGCCGCCCGCTGGTCGCACGCCGCGGCTCTGGCCGGAGACCTGGGTACGGCGCTGCGCATGGCGGACGAGGTGATCGCCGGGCCGCGCCGCCCGGAACAGGCGGACTGCGCCCTGGTCGCGGCTGCCGCACTGGCCCACCGCGGCCAGTTGGCGCGCAGTGCCGAGCTGTACCGGTGGTCGGGCGGCGGCCCGTCGGCGGCCTTCGCGACCGTGGGGCAGATCGGCACCGGGCAGCTCGCCGGCCTCCCCCGCAACTTCGACGTCGAGGCGCCCGACGCGCCGCCGACCCTGCTATCCGGGGCGGCGGCGCTGATGGCCCGGGGCGTACACGAGTCGGTCGGCGGTTCACCGACCGCCGCGCTCTCCAGCCTGGTCCGCGCCTCGGATCTGCTCGAGCCGGCCGGTCCCGGCGTACTGCTGCCGGACAGCCCGGCGGCGCTCGCGGCGCTGGTCGGGCTGCACTGCGCGGAGCTGACCACGGCCTGGTCGGTGCTGGACCGGGCCGTCGGCGCCCGCCTCGGCGGAACCGTGATGGCGGCCCGGCACCGGCTGCTGCGGGCCTGGATCCTGCTGGTACGCGGGGAGACGGCCGCCGCCCGGCGGTGCCTGCCCGCCGATCGCGACAAGCTGCACCCACGAGACAGCCTCTTCGCGCTCGCACTCGACGTCGGGCTGGCCCGGCGGGACAGCGACCTGCCGGCGCTGCGCCAGGCGTGGGCCGCGGCCGGGGAGGCCGTGCTGCGTCACCCGGTGGACCTGTTCACCCTGCTGCCGCTCGGCGAGCTGATGGTCGCCGCCGCCCGGCTCGACGACCGCGCCGGGACCGCCGCGCAGTTCGAGGACGCCCGCGCGCTGCTGGCCCGGCTGGGTGACCCTCCGCTGTGGTCCCTGCCGCTGCACTGGAGCGCCCTGCACGCCGCGATCATCAGCAACCGGCCCGAGCTGGCGGAGGAGCACGCCTCCGCGCTCGCGGCGGGTGCGGGACACAGCCGGTACGCGGCGGCCGTCGCGATCGCCGGGCAGACCTGGCTGGCGGTACTGGCCGGCCGGGTCGACCCGCTCCAGGTGTCCGCCGCGGCCCGCGGGCTGCACGGCCTCGGGCTGCGTTGGGACGCGTCGCGGCTCGCGGGTCAGGCCGCGATCCGCACCTCGGACCGCACGGACATGGTCGCCCTGCTCGACTGCGCCCGCCTGTTGCAGGGGCGGCCGGCCGGCCAGCGAGGCACCGGTCGGGCGCCGGCGCCGGACGCGATCGAGGGCACGAACCTCAGCGAGCGCGAGCGCCAGGTCGCGGACCTGGTACTCGCCGGCATGACGTACCGGCAGATCGGCGACCAGCTGTACATCTCGCCCAAGACGGTCGAGCATCACGTGGCCCGGATGCGCCAGCGGCTGGGCTGCGCCAGCCGGAGCGAGTTGCTGGCGACCCTGCGCACGATCCGCCAGCCGGCCCGGTCGGAGGCGCCGGAGGGCGCGGGCGGACTCGATGTCCCCGCGCCGCGCGACCCGGCGATCCCGGGCTCGCCGGCCGGGCGCCCCGGGGCCGCAGACGAGGCCCCCGCCCCGCACTGAGCGCACTGCCCGTGCTGGACGCGTCCCTCGTGCAGGGCGCGCTGCCCATGCTGGACGCGGTTTCTCGGCCGTGGCGTGGCTTCGGCACCCGGGCGAAGAGCAGATGGCCAGTCCGTTACGAAAACGTGACGATGGTGTCGAGCATCACATCTGGTAGCCATCGCCGGGCGCGGGAGCCGGTCCAAAATCGGTGGAATCGGGCGGCACGCACCGCACGAGCTTCGGCCGTTATGACAGACCGTGGCCATCGATGGGAGCGGCTGTTACTCGCGGGTAGCAGTGGCCTTGAAATCGTCTTCGCGATGGCGGGAACATCACCGGACGCACCCGTCGAAGCCGTCGACGCCACGCGTACCCCGAGATTTCCTCAGTCCCCGCATCTTGTCGCCCGACGCCAAGCGCCGGAAAGGCCACCGGACGTCGCCGGGATCGACCCTGCCCACGAGGAGGACCTTGTGAAGGATGCGCAAGGCAATCTGGTGCAAGGCCGCACCAGATGGCGGCGGTTCGCCGCAGTGATGGTGCCCGCGGTGGCCGCCGCGAGCCTTCTGGTCGTTGGCATCGCCAACGGCGCGATTCCGGCGTCGTTCGCCGTTTCCGGCTCGGAATTCAAGGTAAGCGCGGACGAGTTGGACGGTACGGGCTTCGTGCAGTACGGCGGCTTCGTCTCTCAGGCCGGCGGGAGGATCCTGCCCAACGGCCTGCCCGACCCCACCGACTCGAAGAACCACGCGGTCGCGGTCTCGGGCATCCACGAGGCCTCGCTGACCAAGCTGTGCCAGTCGGTGGTGGTACCGGGCACCGGCATCAGCCTGGTCATCCACGCCGGGGGCAACGGAACCGCGGCCACGGCGGAGAACCTGTTGATCGACCTGACCCAGCTCAACGGTGACGCGTCGTTCGGCAACATCACCATCGGCCAGGACGCGTCCACCTTGGACGAGGGCCAGCCAGGGGCCAAGGGCCTGCCGGGCTTCTTCGGCCAGCAGGCGGACACCGTGAAGATCACGCACCTCACTCAGATCGCCTGGTCCACCAGCGCCGGCACCTTCAACCTCAACGGGCTCGACCTGCACGTGAGCCTGAACAAGGAAGAGTGCTTCCCTTCATAACCGGCGGCATCAGGCCCGCGGAACTGGTTTCCGCGGGCCTGTCCGTGGGTTGACCAGAGGCAGGAGGAGCACGTGACAACCGCGGACCCATCGCGCGGCTGGGGCGCCGCGTTCGCCCGAGGCTGGCGTGGCTTCAACCGGTGGCGCCATAGCCGGCCGTTCTGGGGTGGGCTGCTCACCGTCGTGGCCGGCGTTGTCTACTTCTACAGCGGCCACCTCTCGCTGGGCAACATCAGGATCTCCTTCTCGCAGCAGGAATTCCTCGGCTGGATGATCCCGCTGATCCTGCTGCTGTGCGGCCTGCTCATGCTGTTCACCCCGAACCAGCGCATCTTCTACGGGGTGCTCGCCTCGGCCGTATCGGTGGGCGGACTGATCGGCCTGAACCTGGGCGGCTTCCTGGTCGGCATGGTGGTGGGCATCGTCGGCGGCGCGCTGGGCGCGGCGTGGGCGCCGGAGCCCACGCCGCCCGTGCCGACCACCATTTTCTTTAGCGCGCAACCGGAGCCCGGCCCCGGCACCACGGTTGATGGCCAGGCGGTTGACGGCGGCGCGGCTGACGGTAAGGCCCAGCGGTTCGAGGCGGTCGGGCCCGATACCGTCGAGTTCGAGGCGGCCGGATCCGGCGCCGCCGAGGATGCCGGCCACGTCGAGTGGTGGCGGCCGAGCGGACCGCTGGCCGACACGCTGCCGACCTCGACGGTGTCGCCACTGGCCGGTCCGGCGCCGGACCCCGACGCTTCGCGTCCGTCCACCCCGCCGCGGTACCCGCGTCCGGCCGCCGCGCCGCAGGGGGCTCCGTGGCCGGGCACCGAGTTCGACGGCGGCGATGAGCCACCTCCGGAGCCGGGTGCCGGGCCGCCGCCCCGGCGCGGCCCGCGCGGGTTGGCGGTGATCCTGGTGATGCTGACCGTGGCCGCGGTGGGTGCGGCCACGCTGCGCCAGTCGCCGGCCGGTGCGGCGGCGCCGACCTGCGCGGAGGTGTACGCCTCGCTGCTGGCGAGCGCCACCGCCAGCCCCGGTACCGGATCTGCCGACGCGGACAGTCCGACGAGCAAGGCCGCGGCGGCCGGCCGGACCGCGACGCGCGGCAAGACAACAACGAGCGGCAAGACAACAACGAGCGGCAAGACAACAACGAGCGGCAAGACCGGGACGGGCGGCGCCACGTCCGGCAGCACGGGTGCCGGCAAGCCGTCCGGCGGCGGCGGAACGCCGACTCCGGCCCGGACCACCCCGGCCCCCGGGCGGTCCGCTCCCGCCGCCCCGCCCAGCGCCGTACCGTCGCCGAGCGCCACCGACGACGACCCCGGCCTGCTCGGTGGCATCCTCGGCGGCCTGGGCAAGCTGTTGGGCATCGGCGGCGCCCCGTCACCCGGGTCCTCGTCGGCCCCGTCCGCGTCGCCTACGCCGGTAATGGGTTCGACGGCGGGGCCCCGGCCCACCGGTACCGGACGGGTGAGCAGCCCGTCGACGCCCGGCGCCCCGTCCCCTACCGCCCCGGATCCGGCGCCGTCGACCACCGGCACGCCCGGCGCGGGCAGCGGTGCGAGCAGCGGTGCGAGCGCTGCCCCGTCGTCCTCAGCCGGCACCACGTCTCCGGAGACCGACTGCCCCATCGGAACCCCGGGGCCCCTGATCTCCCCGGAGTTCGACGCGGTCGTGGCGAAGGACGCCGCGCTGCAGATCACCGCCTTGCTGACCGAGGAACTGGTCACCTATCAGGGCATCACCGAGCTGCCGACCGCCGACGGGGGCCCGAGGGTCCGGGCGCTCGAATTCACCATGAGCAGTTCCTCGTCGACCCCGTTCGAGATGCGGGTGCCGGTGCTCTCCGGCGCTCGTACGCTGTCCTACAAGAGCACCAAGCTGACCGTCTCCGGGCACGTGACGTTCTACACGACCAGGATCGACGGAAACCTGCTCGGGGTGTTGCCGGTGCACTGGACCCCGGACTCGCCGCCGCCACTGCCTCCGATCGCGGTGCCGGCGGTGTTCTTCACCAATGCGACGCTCGATCTGGTGCTGGTGCACGCCGACAAGCTGACCGCGCCGGCGTTGGACATCTCCTACCTGTCCTGACGCTTGGTTCCCCAGACGCTGACGCCCCCGGTGGCCGCCGGGGACGTCAGCGTTACCGGGGTGTCAGATCCGGGCGAGCGCGTCCTTGAGCGGGTCCAGCCCCAGCGAACCCAGGTTGAGCGCGGCGCGGTGGAACTCCTTGAGGTCGAAGTCCTTGCCCTTGCGCGCCTTGGCGTCGGCCCGCGCGGTCAACCAGAACCGCTCACCCACCTTGTACGACGGGGCCTGACCCGGCCAGCCGAGGTACCGGTTGAGTTCGAAGCGCAGGTTTTCTTCGGGCACCCGGCAGTGCGCCCGCAGGAACTCCCAGCCCAACTCGGGCGTCCACCGCTCGCCCGGGTGGAAGCCGAACGGGTTGTCGGCCGGGATCTCCAGTTCGAGGTGCATGCCGATGTCCACGATCACCCGCGAGGCGCGGAACGCCTGGCTGTCGAGCATGCCGAGCCGGTCACCGGCGTCCTGCAGGTACCCGATCTCGTCCATCAGGCTCTCCGCGTACAGCGCCCAGCCCTCGCCGTGCCCGGAGCACCAGGACAGCAGGCGCTGCCAGCGGTTGAGCAGCTCGGCGCGGACCGCCGACTGGCCGACCTGGAGGTGGTGGCCCGGCGCGCCCTCGTGGTAGACCGTGGTCACCTCGCGCCAGGTGGAGAAGGCGCTGATGCCCTGCGGCACCGCCCACCACATCCGGCCCGGCCGGCTGAAGTCCTCGCTCGGACCGGTGTAGTAAATAGCGCCGTCCGAGGTGGGCGCGAGGCAGCATTCGATCCGCCGCACCTGCTCGGGGATGTCGAAATGGGTGCCGTGCAGGTCGGTGATGGCCTGGTCGGCCAGGCCCTGCATCCAGTCGCGGAACGCCTCCTTGCCCTTGATCGTGCGGGCCGGGTCGGCGTCGAGCGCCGCGACCGCCTCGTCGACCGAGCCGCCGGGCGTGATCTTGTCGGCCACGACGCGCATCTCGGATTCGAGCCGGGCCAGTTCGGCGAAGCCCCAGGCGTAGGTCTCGTCGAGATCGATCCGGGCGCCGAGGAAGTACTGGGATGCCAGCTGGTAGCGCTCGCGCCCGGCGGCCTGGTTCTCCCGGCCGAGCGGGGCCAGTTCGCCCCGCAGGAAGCTCTCGAACTCGGCCACCGCGGTCCGGGCGGCCTGCCCGCCGCGCTCCAGATCCTCGCGCAGCCCGGCGGGCAGGTCGCCGGCCTGCTCGGTGCGGCGCACCAGCCCCGGGAAGAAGTCGTCGCCCTTCGGATCGATCCAGGTCGCACACTGCTTCGCGACCTCGATGATCTGCTGGCGGGCGGCGACCTTGCCCGAGCGCGCCGACTCGATCAGGCTGCGCCGGTACCCGGCGAGCGCGTCGGGCACGCCCGCGAGCCTGGCGGCCACGTTGGTGGCGGCCTCCTCGCCGGCCAGCGGCATCAGGTCGAAGACCGAGCGGACGCTGTGCAGGCCGCTGCTCACCACGCTGATCTCGCTGGCCGTTTCGCCCGCGTCGTACCGGGCCAGGGCCAGGGTCAGGCGCTCGCGCATGGCCTCCTTGGCCACCCGTTCCCGTTCGTCGGCCGGCTGTAGGGGAGATAGCTCGGCGAGCGTGCGCCGGTCCAGGTCCGCGAGCGCGGCGAGGCCGTCGGGCGAGAGGTCGGTCAGTTTGTCGTCACAGCCACGAACGCCGACGAAAGTCGCGCCGAGGGGATCGAGAGGCACCCAATCCTCGACATATCGGTTGGCTAGCTCATCAATTGTTCCCACCCGCCGAATCTACGCGACCGGCGCCGGGCCGCCGGCCCTTCCGCAGAGGTCGCGGGAGTCGGCAAGGGGCGTCCGCGGAACGGGCGGGTGCCCGAGCCGTCACCCGTGGCCGGCGGCCCAGCCCAGGACCCGCTCGGCGGACCAGGTGTTGACGATGCTGGCCACCGGTACCGCACACCGTGCGGCCCGTTCGCAGCCGTACCCGAGCCAGTCGAGCTGCCCCGGGGCGTGCGCGTCGGTGTCGATGGCGAACTGGCAGCCGGCCTCGACGGCCAGGCGCAGCAGCCGCTTGGGCGGGTCCAGCCGGTCCGGCCGGCAGTTGATCTCAACCGCCTTGCCGTGCTCCGCGCAGGCCGCGAAGACCGCCCCGGCGTCGAACGTGCTCTCCGGTCGTGGCTTGCCCTCGCGGTGCGCCCGGTCCCCGCCGGCCCGAACGGTGAGGCGCCGCCCGGTGCAGTGCCCCAGAATGTCCAGGTGTGGATTGGCGATGGCGGTCACCATCCGCTTGGTCATCGCCGCGCTCTCCGCGCGGAGTCCACTGTGGACGGATCCGACCACCACGTCGAGCTGTGCCAGCAGTTCGGGCTCCTGATCCAGCGATCCGTCCTCGAGAATGTCCACCTCGATGCCGGTGAGCAGGCGGAAGCCGTCGGGCAACCCGGCGTTGATGCCGGCCACCATGGCCAGCTGCTCGCGCAGCCGATCCGGGGAGAGCCCCCGGGCGACGGTCAGCCGGGGCGAATGATCCGTGATGACCAGGTACTCGTGGCCCAGCCGCACCGCGGCCAGGGCCATCTCCTCGATCGGCGACCCGCCGTCCGACCAGTCGGAATGGCTGTGGCAGTCGCCGCGCAGGGTCCGGCGCAGGGTGTCGGCCACCTCATCGAGGTCCACCGCGGACGTCGCGACCAGCCGGCGCAGGTACACCGGCTCCTCGCCGGCCACCGACTCAGCCACGCAGCGCGCGGTCACCTCGCCGACGCCCGGCACGGTGGTCAGGCTGCCGTCGGCCACCCGCTGGTCAATCTCCTCGGCCGACAGCCGACCAATCGCGGCCGCCGCCGAGCGGAAGGCGCGTACCCGGTAGGTCGCCTCACCCGCGCTTTCCAGCCGGAAGGCGATCTCGCGCAGGTCGGCGACGGGGTCGCGGGCCGGACTCATGGGCGCGGCCGGCCCAGCGCGTGCCGCGACCGCCCGGCCAGGAGAAGCCCGGCCTGCGACGACCGTCCGGCCGGCAGCGGCCCGGCGGGGGTGCCGGAGCCGGGCTTCCGGATGGTGCCCTCCCTCGTCCGCATGCCGTCGAATCTACGCGGACCCGGCCGCCGGCGCGCCGGTTGCGACCCGCCGCGCCCCCGCGTCGGGCCGGCCGGGCGCCGAGCCCAACCCGAACCCGGGCCCACCCGAACCCGAGCCCACCCGAACCCGAGCCCACCCGGTGCCCGACGGCGTGGGGCCTGTTGCCCGGCGTCGCGCCGCGTAGCGTGAGGTGATGCGGACCATTGACTGGGCGGGTGGGGCCGTCGAGATCATTGACCAGACCGCGCTCCCCGAGGAGCTGCGCGTACTCCGGCTGTCCACTGTGGAGGAAATGGTCGAGGCGATCCGCCGGCTCGCGGTGCGCGGGGCGCCCGCTCTCGGCGTGGCTGGCGCCCTCGGTGTCGCGCTGGCGGCCAGGCAGCACTCCGGCGATCCCGACCGGCGTGCCGCGGCGGTCGAGACGGTGCGGACCGCCCGCCCAACGGCGGTAAACCTGGCGCGGGGGGCCGACCGCGCGGCCGGACGGCTGCCCGACGGGCCGGAGGCCGTGCTCGCCGAGGCGCTGCGGTTGAGGGACGAAGAGATCGAGAGTTCCGCCGCGCAGGCGCGGCTCGGCGCCGACCTGGTCGTATCGCTGTGCGGCGGGCGGCCGGTGCGGGTGCTGACGCACTGCAATACCGGCGCGCTCGCCGCGGTGACCGGCGGTACCGCCCTGTCGGTGGTCGCCGAGCTGCACCGGCGGGGCGCTCTCGACGAGGTCATCGCCAGCGAGACCCGGCCGCTGCTGCAGGGCGCCCGGCTCACCGCCTGGGAGCTGGACGGGCTGGGCATCCCGTTCCGGGTGGCGGTGGACGGGGCCGGCGCGTTCCTGATGAGTCGCGGCGAGGTCGACGTGGTTCTCGTGGGTGCCGACCGGATCTGCGCGAACGGCGATGTCGTCAACAAGGTGGGCACGTTGGCCCACGCGCTCGGTGCCCGCCACGCCGGCATCCCGTTCCTGGTCGTCGCGCCGGAGACGACTCTCGACCCGACGACACCGAACGGCGGCGCGGTAGAGATCGAGGACCGGGGTGACGACGAGGTACTGACGTTCCGGGGCAGCCGCACGGCGCCGCCGGGATCGCGTGCGGTGAACCCCGCGTTCGACGTGACCGCGGCGGAGCTGGTGACGGCGATCGTCACCGATCGGCGGGTGATCACCGGGGCGCCCGTGACCGGTCAGGGCGCGGGAATCGCCGCGCGGGGCTGAGCCGCGGGGGGTGCTGGGCGGCCGGGCCGGCCGTTCTCGGATCAGCGGGCGGTCGGGCGGACCGCGGTCACCGTTTCCCGGTCCGCCGACACCGCGATGATCCAGCCGCCGGCGCGGCCCAGGCGCAGCAGCGCGTCCGGGTCGGCGGGCAGCGCCACCGGTTCGTTCGCCACGGGCGGCCAGGCGGCGCGTGCCGCCGTGCCGACCTCGAACCAGGGCCGCAGGCCAGCGATCGGATCGGGGCGGTCCAGGGCCTCCCGTGCCGCACCCAGCAGCGCCAGCACCTCGTCGAGCGCCGTACGGACCGCGGCCGCGTTGCCACCGGACATCGCGGCGCTCAGTGTCGGCGGGCTCGCCGCCACCCGGGTGCCGTCCCGGAAGGATCCGGCGCCCAGGGTCAGCGCCAGCGGGTCGGTGGCCGCGAAGGTGGCCAGCGCGGCGGCGAGCAGGTGCGGTACGTGGGACGCCGCCGCCACCGCCCGATCGTGGTCGCCGGCGGTCGCCGGTACCACGCGGGCGCCCAGCGCCGTTATCAGTCCGGCGAGCGTCAGCCAGTCGGCGACGTCGGTCTCGCCCGGCTCCAGGCAGAGCACCCACGCGCAGCCGTCGAACAGGTTCGGGTCGCTGACGGCGAAGCCAGCGGTCTCCCGCCCCGCCATGGGGTGGCCGCCGACGAATCCGGTCAGCCGGCCGAACCGGCGGGCTCGCTCGTCGACCTGGTCGCGCACCGGGCCCTTGACCGAGGTGACGTCGGTGATCATCCCGGAGTACCCGGCCCCGGCGAGCTCGTCCAGGATGCCGCCGATGGCGGGCAGCGGCACCGCGAGTACGGCCAGCTCGGCGTCCGCCGTGGCGTCGAGCATCGCCCCGGTGACCTGCCAGCGCTGGCCGGCCGGCGCCTTGGCGGCGGCGGTGCGGGCCAGGGCGCGGGTGGCCGGGTCGGCGTCGTAGCCCAACATCTCGTGACCCGCCGCGGCGAGCGCCCGCAGCAGTGATCCGCCGATGAGTCCGAGGCCGATCACCGCGATTCGCACGGCGGCAACTCTCCCATACTCGCTGCTGGTACCGCACGAGGTATCCCGGGCGTTTCCCGGCCTCGGGCGGCGGCTCGGGGAGCGGCTCCGGCGGTGGCCCGCCCGGGAGCCCGGCGGTAGCGGGGTCGGGCCGGGCGCGGACAGCTAGGCTCATGGTGGAGGGTGACGGATGACCGAGCCGATCGAAAACCACCGACCGGGAGGCGACGAACCGGGCCTCCGGGGCGGCGACGAACCCGGCCTCGGCTGGGCACCGCCGGGCCGGGAGACCGAGGGCGCCGGCCCATCCGCGCCGCCGGATCCGACGGCGGACACCCCGGTGCCGACCCGGATCACGCTGCCACCGGGCCTTAGCCCGATCTCGCTGCCCGGGTACGTCGACACCCCGGACACCGAACCTGCACCATCCTGGCCCCAGCCGCCCGGCGCACCCCCATACTCCGGCCCGCCGTCGTCGGGCCCGCCGTTCTCCGGCCCGCCGTCCCCCGGTCAGTCGGGCGGGTACCCCGGGCCGTCGTGGGGCCAGCCGGCCGGGTCGGGGCCCTTCCGGGGCCACACCGAGGGCCCGGCACCATCCCCGTACCCGCAGGCCACCGCATCGACGGCCGCGCCCGGCCGGACGGCCTGGCCCGGCCCGCCCGGCCTCGGCGGCTCGCCGAGCCTGGCCCGGCCCACCGCCCCGATCGGGGCACCCGGCGCCGGCCCTCCGGCCGGCCAGGGAGCGGGGCAGTGGGGTGCTACGCGGCCCGGCGGACCGGCCCAGGGTCGGCCCGGCCCGTACGGCGGCGGTCCGGCCGTGCCGGCCCCGCAGGGTGGGCCAGGCTGGCCCGCACGACCGGCCGGTGCCAACGGGGCGCAGAGGCCCTCGGGGCTGTTCCCGGCCGGCCGGAGCCGGCCGACGTACCGGGAACCGCACCCGGTCGCGCGGGCCGGGGTCGCCGCGGGTGCCGCCTCCGGCGCGCTGTGGATGCTGCTGTTCGGCCTGCTCGCCGGCACCGTCCGGGCATACGCGTGGCTGACGGTCGGCGCCGGAGTTGTCGCCTGGCTGGCGGCGGTGGCCCTGGCCCGGTTCGGCGATCGGGGAGCGGCGGTTGGCGCCGCGATCAGCACCGCGGTCGGCGTCGGCATCGCCGGGGCCGTGGTGTTCACCCAGTTCCTCGGCGGTCACTGGGTGCTGTGGTGAGGTCGCCGACGGTGCGATATTGCTGACCGTGCGTGTGTTTACGCTCGCGCAACGGTGCCGCCTTGACTAAAGCCGTTCCGGACCGGCAGTCTCGGCGTCATGGCTCAGACGCTCCAGCGACTTGACCCCGAGCGCCGCCGTCGACGGCTTCGGCTGCTCGCCGAACTCGCCGACGCCAAGGCGGTCCGGGATCGGGTGTCGCCCCGCCATGCCTACGTTAACCAGCTGCGCGACCTCATCGCCGCACGTCGGCGCAGCGCCAGCTGGACCTGAGCGACCCCCACGGCCCGCCTCCGGGCGCGGCACGGCCGAGCCGGCGACACCCCGGCGTAAATGCCCTCGCGCAGCGACACCCCGGCGCGGCGTGGCCGCGCAGTACCGTTGCACTGGGCCGACGGGCATCGGCATCCCCGATAGGAATCGCGGCGTGTCGCCGCGCCCGGGCGGCGGCCGATCCGCCGCGTTCCGGCCGATACGGATGATCACTGGCCGCCTTGGGCCGCGTTCTCCCGGTGGATGTGACCGGCACCGGATACCGTCACGCTTAACTACCTAATAGGCTGAGGCTGGACCGTGCCGCCGAGGGCGCGCGGGCTCACACTGCAGACCTGGCACCCCGGGGGAACCGTGTCCTACTTCGCTGCCGCGCTGGTCCGCGCACCCGGCGGCTGGGCCGCCGCCGAGATCGACCTGAACGGGGCCGCCGACGTCGACGAGGTGGCCGACCGGCTGCGCGACGTCGATCCGGACGCCGACGTCTCCCTGCTGTTCGTCGAGTCCGACGACGCGTACCTGGCGATCCTGCGCCTGGACGACGGCGAGGACCTGCGCTTCTTCGGGTCGGACTCGACGTTCGCCGAGGAGTCCCGGCTCGGCGCGCTGCTGCTCGGCGAGGTCGAGGAGCCGGCCCTGGAAATCGACGAGGTGACCAGCGAGCCGGCCGAGGCGACCGAGGAAGAGCCGGAGCAGCCGGCGGCCGAGCCGGACGCCGACCCGGTGGGCGACGCGGATCTGCTCGCCGACCTCGGGATCCCGGCCCGGCAGCTGCTGGAGCTGTGCACCTCCGAGGGGATGCTGCCCTCGGACGTGACCGCGGAGGTCTGCCTCATGCTCGGCTGCGGCGACGAGATCGAGGAGCTGCGCGAGGTGTGAGGTACGAGCCGTGGATGCGGCGGGCGCTGCGGGTCGCCACGGCCGGTACGGCCGACGCCGGTGATGTGCCGGTCGGCGCCGTCGTGTACGCGCCGGACGGCACCGAGCTCGCCGCCGCGGCGAACGAGCGGGAGGCGACCGGAGACCCGACCGCGCACGCCGAGATGGTGGCGCTGCGAGCGGCGGCGGCCCGGCTCGGCGCCTGGCGGCTGACCGGCTGCACCCTGGTGGTGACCCTGGAGCCCTGCACCATGTGCGCCGGCGCCCTGGTGCTGGCCCGGATCGGCACGCTGGTGTTCGGCGCGTGGGAGCCGAAGACCGGCGCCGTGGGCTCGCTGTGGGACGTGGTACGCGACCGGCGGCTCACCCACCGTCCCGAGGTCTACGCCGGCGTACTCGAACAGGAGAGCGCCGCGCTGCTGCGGGGCTTTTTCGGCGGCCAACGCTGACGGCCGGCCCCGCTCGTGCGCCGGCCGGCGCCACCTACTTCGTCTTGGTGATCGTGGTAGCCGTGACCGAGCCGTCGCTGCCGGCCTGGCCCTGGACGGTCACGCTCGTACCGGGCGTCAGATTGGTCAGCGAGCCGGCCTGAGTCAGGTTCACCGTGGTCGACCCGTTGGTCTTCACGATCACGGTCTGGTTGTCCGGTGTGGTGATGTAAACGGTGTCGCCGTCGACCAGCTTCACCGTGCCGGTTGTCGCGGAGCCCCCGGCCGTGGTGGAGCCGCCGGTCGAGCCGGTCCCGCCGGCGCCGCCCGCACCGCCAGCCCCGCCCGCACCGCCGCGGCCCGCGCCGCCGGCCCCGCCGCCGAATCGTCCGGCGGCGCCCCCCGCGAACGGGTTACCGCTGGCGAACGGGTTCGGTCGGGCGGACTGCCCGGCCGGGGTGCCCCAGTGCTTCTGCACCTGGGCCCCGCCGAGGAACCCGCCGACCACCAGTACCAGGGCGGCCAGCGCCAGCGTGGTGCGGCTCGTCCAGCGCCGGGGTGCCACGGCCTCCAGCTGTTCGGCCAGGTCGTCGGCGAACGGGTCCTGGCTCAGGTCCACCTCGTGCGCCAGTTCCGCCGGTGCCGCCCCGTCGCGCTGCGCCGGAGGCGTTGCGGTGGAGAACTCGGCCGTCGTGACGCCGGTCGACGCCAACTCGGCCGTGTCGTCTGCGTGGCGTGCGTACGGGTTCATCGTGCATCCCTATTCATAGCGAAGCGCCTCGATGGGTCGCAGAGCCGCGGCCCGGCTTGCCGGGTAGCTGCCGAAGAACAGTCCAATCACGACGGACACGCCGACGGCCAGCAGGATCGAGGCCGGCACCACGACCGGCTTGACCCCGACGATGGTGAACTGGCTGCCGATCAGCGCGGCGGCCACCCCGAGCAGGCCGCCTATCACGCTCAGCACCGTGGCCTCGACCAGGAACTGGGCGAGCACGGTACGGCGGGGTGCGCCCAGCGCCTTGCGGATGCCGATCTCCCGGGTGCGCTCGGTGACCGTGACCATCATGATGTTGGTGATGCCGATCCCGCCGACCAGCAGGGAAATGCCGGCCACGGCACCGAGCAGGACGGTGAACGTCTGCGCCGTGTCCTCCTGGGTGGACAGCAGTTGCGCGGCGTTGAGTACTCGGAAGGGCTCCTCGGCGGGGTTGGTGACGTGCAGCTTGTTGTTGAGGACCGCGGTCACTTCGTTCTGCGCGTCGGTCACCGCGTCCGAGTTGGTCGCCTGCACGATCAGCTGGCTCAGCGGCCCGTACCCGGTCAGCGACTCCTCCACCGCGGGCAGCGGCGCGAGGGCGACGTCGTTCGGGTCGGTGAAGCCGGTGCCGTCCTTGTTGCCCAGCACGCCGACGACGGTGAACAGCGTGCCGTTCACGGTGACCTGCTGATTGATCGGGTTGACCGTGCCGAACAGGTCGTCGGCGGTGGTCGAGCCGATCAGCACCACCTTGCGGCTCTGATCGATGTCGGTCTGGGTGAAGGACGTGCCCTTGGCGACCGTGTAGTTCTCGGCCTGCAGGTAGGAGGGGTAGGTGCCGATGAACTGCGGGATGGTGTGGCTGGTGCCGGCGTACGCGGCGTCCTCGGAGGCGGTGACGACCGGGGAGACGCTCTTCACGTGCGGCGCGGTGCTGTGGTCCTGGAGCGCCGGCACCAGGCTGGCGGTCAGCGAGAAGTCCTGGGTGCTCGCCCCGGTGGTGCGGCCCCCACCGCTGATGGTCAGCGTGCTGCTGCCCAGCGCGGAGATCCGGTTCTGCACCTGCTTGGCCGAACCGTTGCCGACCGCGACCAGCAGGATGACCGCGGCCACGCCGATCAGCATGCCCAGCACGGTCAGGCCGGAGCGGAGCTTGTTCGCCGTGACGCCGCGGATCGCGAACCGGATCGTCTCGAAGAGGTTCACGCGCCCACCGTCTCTGCCAGATGCCGGGGTTGCGGTACGGGTGCCTGCCGGGTGTCCTGCACGATGCGGCCGTCGACCAGCCGGATCAGCCGGCGGGCGTGCTCGGCCACGTCCGGCTCGTGGGTGATGAGCACGATGGTGCGGCCGGAACGGTTGAGCCGGTCCAGCACGCCGAGCACGTCCGCGGTCGACTGGGTGTCCAGGTTTCCGGTGGGCTCGTCGGCGAGCACCAGGGCCGGCGCGGTGACCAGCGCCCGGGCCACCGCCACCCGCTGCTGCTGTCCGCCGGAGAGCTGGTTGGGTTCGTGGTTCTCCCGCTCCGCCAGCCCGACCAGGGCCAGGGCGGCCCGGGCCCGCCGTCGCCGCTCGGCGGACTTGAGCCCGGCGTACGCCAGGGGCAGCTCGACGTTGGACAGCGCGCTGGTCCGGGGGATCAGGTTGAACGACTGGAACACGAACCCGATGCGCCGGTTGCGCACCAGCGCGAGCTGGCGGTCGGTCAGCCGGCTCACGTCGACGCCATCCAGCAGGTACCGGCCGGAGGTCGGGATGTCCAGGCAGCCGAGGATGTTCATCAGGGTCGACTTGCCGGAGCCGGACGAGCCCATGATGGCCACGTAGTCGCCGCGCGCCACGTTCAGCGACACGCCGCGCAGGGCGTGCACCGCGGTCTCGCCAACGCCGTAGGTCTTGACCAGGCTCCGCACGTCGAGCACCGGTCGGGTCTCGACCGCCTCGGCCGAGGCCCGCTCATCCGGGGTGCGGTAGCCGCCCACCGGCGTCGCGGAAGAAGAACCGTTGCCGCCCGCCGTCGCGGGGGAGGGGCTGCCGCCCGCGGTCGGGGAACCGTTGCCGCTCACCTGGGGGATCATCCGCCGGCCCTTCCGGCGCCGCCCCGGAACCCGCCACCGCCGGCGCCGCCACCGAAGCCGCCGCCACCGCCGAAGCCGCCCCCGAATCCGCCAGCGCCACCGGCACCGCCGAGCCGGCCGCCCAAGCCGCCGAGCCCGCCGCCGGTCGCGCTACCCGAACCGGTCGCGGCCGCGATCGCGACCGTCTGGCCCGCGGTGAGCCCCGAGGTCACCTCGTCGTACGTGTCGCCGATGACCCCGAGCTGCACCCGTACCGTGCTGGTCGTGGTGCCCGACACCACCTGTACGGTGCTCAGCCCGCCAGCGGTGCGCACCGCCGCCACCGGTACCCGTAGCACGTTGTCCGCCTCGGCGGTGGTGACCGCGACCGACGTGGTCTGGCCGATGCGGGCCCCGTCCGGCGGGGTGTCCATGCTGACCGTCACCGCGTACGAGTTGACCCCGCCCGATGAGGTGGCGGTCGGCGAGATGGTGGCCACCTTTCCGGTGGCCCGGGCGCCGGCCAGGGCACTCCAGGTGATGTTGGCGGCCTGCCCGACCTTCAGCTTGGCCGCGTCCGCCTCGGCGAAGCTCGCCGACACCTGCATCTGGGTCAGGTCGGCGATCTGGATGAAGCCGCCCGAACCGGTGGCGCTGGACGACGTGGTCGAGCCGCTGGAGCTCGTGGCCCCGCCGCCACCACCGGCCCCGCCACCTCCGCCGGTACCACCGCCTCCGCCGCCCGTTCCCCCGGCGGAGGAGGTACCGGACGAGCCGGAACCGGACGGATTGCCCACCGAGCCGTTGACCGCGATCACGGTGCCGGCGATCGGCGCGGTGAGCGTCGTGCCGGTGACCGCCCGCTGGTCCGAGTCCACCGTCGCCTGGGCCGAGGCGACCTGCGCGTTGGCGGCCGAGACGGCGGCGGCGTCGGAGGTCGAGGACGACTCCGCCCGGGACAGCGAGTCCTTCGCGGCCTGGAGGTTGGCCTGGGCGGTGGTCAGGGTCTCCTGCGCGGCGGTCGGGTCCACCTTGGCCAGGGTCTGGCCCTTGGTCACCGGGTCGCCGACCTTGACGTCTATCTCGGTCACCGTACCGGCGGTGATGAAGTCGGCACCGGCCACGTCGGCGCTCTGCACCGTGCCGGAGGCGCTCACCGTAGCGGTGACCGTGCCCTGCGATACGGCGGTGCGGAGATTGCCGGAGCGAGAGGTGTTTGCGGACGACGGGGAGACCGCTATCGTCTGGTACGCGGCCAGGGCGCCGGCGATGGCGAGCACCCCCAACCCGGCATTCACCCACAGTGTCGGACGACGCCATACACGCATGGGCGATATCGTGGACGCGGGCCCTGGGAACTGACCTCAGATTTGCTCGGAACTACCTTGGAGTTCATCGCTGAGCTCGTCGTCCGCGTCCGCGTCGTCCGCGTCCGCGCCCGCGTCGTCAGCGTCCGGCCGGGCGGGCAGCAGCACCCGGAACCGGGCGCCCGCGTGGGGGGCCGTCCACAGCTCGACGCGCCCGCCGTGCGCCTCCACGATCGCGGCCACGATCGACAGCCCCAGCCCGGCGCCGCCGTGCATCCCCGGCAGGCCGCGAGCGCGGCTCGGATCCGCCCGGTAGAGCCGTTCGAAGGCGCGCCGGGCGTCCTCGGGCCGCATGCCGGCGCCGGTGTCCACCACCTCCAGGACCGCCACCGGCTCACCCGGTCCCAGGGCCGCGCCGACCGCGGCTACCGGTGGCCCGGACGCCGCGTCCAGGTGGGGCAGCGGGCGGCCCACCCGGACCTCGACCCGGGCGTCGTCCGGGGTGTGCTGCAGGGCATTCGCGACCAGGTTCGTCACGACCTGGCGCAGCCGCGACTCGTCGCCGAGGACGGTCACCGGCTCGAAGGTGTCGTACGAGTCGTCCAGCGCGCCCAACCCCACGAACCTGGTGGGTACCCGCACGTGCGCGTCCCGTGCCGCGTCGGCGGCCACCTCCAGCAGGTCCACCGGGTGCCGCTCCAGCGGCCGTTCCTCGTCCATCCGCGCCAGCAGCAGCAGATCGCCGACCAGCAGGCGCATCCGCCCCACCTCGGACTCGATCCGGCCCATCGCCTCGTCCAGCGCCGGACCGGGCGGGGCGCCGCCGCGCCGGTACAGCTCGGCGAAGCCCTGGATCGAGGTCAGCGGGGTGCGCAGCTCGTGCGAGGCGTCCGCGAGGAACTGGCGCAGCCGCTGCTCGGATGCCGTGCGGGCGGCCAACGCGCGCTCGATCTGGCCGAGCATCCCGTTCAGCGCGGTGCCCAGCCGTCCGGATTCGGTGTGCGGGTCGGCATCGTCCACTCGGGACAGTCGGGCCCCACCCGGGCGGTCGGGTTCCAGCGCCACGCCGTGCAGGTTGCCGGCCGCGATCTCGGCGGCGGTCTGCTCCATCCGGGTCAACGGCCGCAGCCCTATCCGGACCACGGTCGCCGCCGCCAGCCCGATGAGCACCAGTACCAGTGCGGTCACCGGTACGTCGATGAGCAGCAGCTCCTCCTCGGTGCTCTGCACGTCGGCTAGGGAGACGGCGGTGACCGCGTACCCGGGGCCGAACGATGTGTCCGGCAGGAACGTCACCGCCACCCGCCAGGAGTTGACCGTGTACGGACCTTCGCCGGCGTGCGTCTTCAGCGAGGCGAAGCCGCCCAAATCCGGATCGTCCGCGGCCGGGGTGGTCACCGGCGTGCCGTCGACGTGGTAGCCGAGCACCCGCGCGTCCGGCCCGAACGGCCCGCGCCGCACGGCGAACGCGTTGCGGTTGAAGGCGGTGTGCGTCGGCACCCGGGTCTCGATCCGCAGCTGGTCGTCGATGCGGTGGATGAGCTGTCCGCGCAGCAGCAGCACGCCGGCCGCGTCGGTGACCAGGATGCCGATCGCGGCCAGGGTGGCGATGGCCACCACCATCCGGGTCCGCAGCGTCCACTCGCGCCAGTGGCGGGGGCGCCGCATGGCCGCTCGGGACGCCATCGCTAGGCCTGCTCTGCGGGCGGTAGCCGCAGCGCGTAGCCGACCCCGCGCACGGTATGGATCAGGGCCGGGCCGGCCCGATCGATCTTCCGGCGCAGGTAGTACACATAGGACTCCACGATCCGGCCGTCGCCGCCGAAGTCGTAGCTCCAGACCCGATCGAGGATCTGCGCCTTGCTGACCACCCGGCCCGCGTTGGTCAGCAGGTACCGCAGCAGGTTGAACTCGGTCGGCGACAGCTCGATGGACCGGCCCGCCCGGCGTACCTCGTGGGCGTCCTCGTCCAGCTCCAGGTCGGCGTAGCGCAGCACCGGATCGCGTCCGCCCGGGCCGAGGCGGTTGCGCCGCAGCATCGTCCGGACGCGCAGCACCACGTCCTCCAGGCTGAACGGCTTGGTCACGCAGTCGTCGCCGCCGACGGTCAGCCCGCTGGCGCGCTCCAAAGAGGAGTCCCGCGCGGTCATGAAGAGCACCGGTACCGCCGCAGCGCCGTTGCGCACCCGCTGCGCCACCTGGTGACCGGTCAGGTCTGGCAGCGTCACGTCCAGCACCACCAGATCCGGCCCGAACCGCGCCGCGACGTCCAGCGCCTCGGCGCCGGAGTGCGCCACGCGCACCTCGTACCCGGTCAGCCGCAGCGTGGCGGCCAGCAGCTCACAGATGTTCGGCTCGTCGTCGACGACCAGGATCCGCGCGCCCGCCATGGCCGCTCACCGGCCGCCCACGACCACGGAGTCGCCGAGCGACAGGCCCGACTTGATCTCCGTGTACTGGTCGCCGCTCAGTCCTATCTGGACGGTACGCCGGGTGTCATGCCCGTTCGCCCGTACCGTGACGCTGGCGCTGCCGTTCGAGATGTCGGAGACGGCCGAGGACGACACGTAGAGCACGTTCGAGACCGACTGCGTGGTGACCGCGACGTTGGCGCTCTGCCCGTACAGCAGGTCGGACGGCACCTGGTCGAACGCGATCAGCACGGCGTACCGCACCAGCCTGCCCGAGGTGGTGCCGGCGGGGGACACCTCGGAGACCTTGCCGGTGTACTTCTGACCCGACCGGTCGGGCAGCGTGATGGTGGCCGGCTGCCCCACCGCGAGGTGCGCCACGTCGGCCTCGGTGAACTGGGCGGTGACCTCGGTATCGTCGACCCCGCCGAGGACGATGAACGGGGTGCTGCCCGGGCTCTCGGAGCCGCCGACCGTACCGGAGACCGACAACACCTTGCCCGCGACCGGGGCGGTGATCACCGTGCCGGAGAGCTTCTGCTGCGCCTGCTGCAGGGCGAGCTGGGCGTTGTTGAGCTGTTGCTGGGCCGAGAACAGGCTGTCGGTCGAGCCGCCGCCGCGCCCGCCGCCGGAGTTCCCGCCGCCGGTCGAGCCGGAGTTCCCGCAGCCGCCAGCGCCGGTCGAGCCCGCGCCACCGCGTCCACCCGCGCCGCCGGTGCTGGTGCCGCCGCCGGTGCCGCCGCCCGGCCGGGTGCCCCCGGTGCCGCCGCCCGGGTGGGTCGCCGGGGTGGTCGGTGTCGCGTGGGTCGCGGTCGGGTGCGCCGACGGGTGGGCACTGGCCGGCGCGCTGGGCGACGGGCTGGCCGGATTGCTCGGTGAGGTCGAGGGGCTCGGTGAGGTCGAGGGGCTCGGCGAGGTCGAGACGGCGGGCTGCGTGCCCTGCGGCGTGAGGTAGTACGCGGCCGGCACCACGCAGCCGCCCGAGGTGGTCGCCGGAGTCTGCTCGGCGGTGGTCACCGCGTTCTGGGCGGAGTTCACGGCGTCCTGCGCCGAGTCGACCGCGGTCTGCGCGTCGGAGTTGTCGATGCGGGCCAGCACCTGTCCGGCGGTCACCGATTGGCCGGTGGCCACGTCGACCTCGCTGATCGTGCCGCCCGCGGCGAAGCTGAGCCCGCGGGTGGCCTGCGCCTGTACGGTGCCGGCCGCCGACGCGGTCAGCGAGACCGTGCCCCGCCGTACCGTGGATACGGTGCTGGCCGCGTCCTTCGGGCTGGCGCTCTGGCCGCCGGTCGTCATGACCACCGTGATGATCGCGGCGACCGCGACGACCGCCACGCCCGCCGTGATGAACCGCGCCAAGCGGGTACGCGGCAGCCGCACGGCGCCCAGTCCGAGCCTCATATTGCCGGAGTCTTGCCCTTCCTTCTCCCGATATGCTCAGCGCCGCCTTGGAGCTACCTCAAAGCGCCGAACTGGAGATTCCGAGGAGTTTCCGAGCTGTATCCGACGGCGTATCGAGCCGAGACCGGTTCCATAACCTCGCCCGAGGTGAGCATCGCCACTCGGCGGAGTTGCGGATGGGAGGCCAGGGTGAAGTACCGGACGCGAATGACCGGCCTGGTACTGGGCTTGGCGACGAGCGGCGCGCTGCTCGTCGCGGGACTGGCCGGCTGCGGTGGCGGTAGCAAGCCCGCCAGCGGCCCAACCCCGGGCGGAGCCCCCAGCGGGGGCACCGCGCAGCTGCAGGCGTATGTCAGCTGCCTCAACCAGCACGGCGTGAAGATCAACCTGCCGAGCGGCCGGCCGACCGCGTTCCCGTCCGGCTTCCGGGGCGGCGGCGTACGGCGTTCCGGCCAACCCTTCACCCGCCCGACCGGCCGCCCCACCGCGCGCCCGTCCGGCTTCCCGGGCGGCGGCGCTCGCGGCGGTGGCGCCGGCGGTTTCGGCGGCGGTTTCGGCGGTGGCTTCGGCGGTGGCGGGGCCGGCGGTCTGTTCGGCAATGGCTCCCAGCCTCCCGCCGGCGTCTCCCAGGCCACCTGGCAGTCGGCGCAGACGGCCTGCGCGTCCGTCCGGCCCAGCTTCAGCGCGGGGCGCGGTGGTACCGGCCGGGCCGACAACGGCGCCAACGCCGCGTACCTGAACTGCCTGCGTGACCACGGCGTCATCCCGTCGTCGGGCCCGGCGACCACTCCCAACACCGCCAACCCGTCGGCGGCCGCCGGCCTGCAGGCATGCGCGCCGCTGCGCCCGAGCGGCGGGCCGAACCCTCAGTCCACACCGACCGGATGAGGCACCGCGCCGGCGGGCCACCTCGGCCCTCCCGGCGCCCATGACGCCGCCGGGTCGTCGCTCCACACCCACCCCCGAGAGCGCGGCCCGGCGGTTCAACCTCCCCGAGCGGCGGGTTGCCCGCCGGCGGCCGGGTCGCCACCCGCAGCCCGCCGTCGGGCAACCGCCGCCACGCTCGATCAGGCGCCGGCCGACTCGTCCGCGGCGATCGTCTCGAGGGCGACCTCGACCATGTGGGCGAACGTCTGCTCCCGTTCGTGGGAGCTGGTGCTCGCCCCGGTCTTGATGTGGTCGCTGACCGTCAGCAGCGTCAGCGCCCGGGCCCGGAACCGGGCCGCCAGCGTGTACAGCGCCGCCGACTCCATCTCCACGGCCAGCACCCCGTACGCGGCCAGCCGGTCGAACAGGTCCGGCCGATCGGTGTAGAACGCGTCGGCGGCGAACACCTGCCCGACGTGCAGTGGCAGCTCCTTGGCGGCGGCCACGTCAACGGCGGAGCGCAGCAGCTCGAAGCTGGCCACCGGCGCGTAGTCGACCAGTCCGTCGAAGCGGACCCGGTTCATCGCCGAGTCGGTGGACGACGCGCTGGCCGCGACAACGTCGCGCAGCTGCAACTCCTCGGTGAGCGCGCCGCAACTGCCGACCCGGATCATCACCCGCGCGCCGTAGTCGGCGAGCAGCTCGTGGTAGTAGATGGACGCCGATGGCATGCCCATCCCGGAGCCCTGCACGGACACGCGCACGCCCCGGTACGTCCCGGTGAAGCCGAACATGTTGCGCACGTTCGAGTAGCACTGGGCGCCCTCAAGGTACGTCTCAGCGATCCATTTCGCCCGGAGCGGATCGCCAGGGAGCAGGACACGTGGGGCGATTTCGCCGGGCTTGGCGCCGATGTGGGTACTCATGCGCACGATCCTGCCAGGCGCCCACCCGGTACCGCGCGGACACCGGCGGGTTGCGTCCGGTACCCTTCTCGGCGGTGGCGTGTCCGAGTGGCCTAAGGAGCACGCCTCGAAAGCGTGTGAGGGTGCAAGCCCTCCCGGGGTTCGAATCCCCGCGCCACCGCGCTCCATCGGGCCAGACGCCCGGCCGGTGAATCAAACCCGGCCGGGCGTGCGGTTTCTCCGGCCGGCTCCGTTCCGGTGTCGGATCGCTCAGGCCGGTCGCCGCTTCGCGTACACGTAGGCCGGCCCGGCGTCGGACGGGTCATCGGAGTCGAGCTGCCCGGCCCACACCCGGACGAACCCGGCCCGCTCGAGGGCCCGCCACGACGGCCGGTTCGCCTGCTGCACGGCGGCGGTCACCGCCTCGGCCCGCGGGTACCGCCGGAAGGTCCGGTCGGTGAAGATCGCGATGGTGACCGACCCGATGCCCCGGCCGGTCAGCGCCGGATTCCCGATCAGATAGTCGATGCCCGCGGCGCGGTCGACCGGTACGGGCGCCACCGCCATCGCCCGGGCCCAGTCGGGGTCGTCGGCGATCAGGTACCGCTGGATGAGCCCGGCCGGCCGCGCCTTGACCTCGATCACGAAGATCTCCGTCGGATCCTCGCCGGTGACGCAGGGCAGGTACCGGTCCCGTACGGCGGCGAACTCGCTGGGCTCCTTCCACCAGGCGGCCACGTGCGGCTCCGCCAGCCATTCCGCGACCCGCGGCAGGTCCTCGGCCACGAGCGGGCGCAGCGAGACGTCGGCTGGGGGCGCCTCGGCAGCCTCGTCCGCCATGAGCGTCCCTCCAGGCGGCGGAGAATCGGCGCCGGGCCGGTCCCTGGGGGCCGGCCCGGCGTTTTGCCTGGTCATGCGGCGGAGGATACGAGATTCGAACTCGTGAGGGATTGCTCCCAACACGCTTTCCAAGCGTGCGCCCTAGGCCTCTAGGCGAATCCTCCGTCGAGAAGGATACCGGTCATCGCCAGGCGGCGCGCACCGGGTATTGTGGTGGAAGCTCCCCGTGCGGTGCTCATCTCGCGAACCTCCCCAGGGCCGGAAGGCAGCAAGGATAAGCGGGCTCTGTCAGGTGCACGGGGGGCCCTTTTGTCTCACCCGAGGGGTAGCTTGTACCCGTGGCACTGGCGCTGTATCGCAAGTACCGGCCGCGTACGTTCGCCGAGGTCATAGGCCAGGAGCACGTCACCGGACCGTTGATTGCGGCGCTGCGTGGCGGCCGGCTCAACCACGCATACCTCTTCTCCGGGCCGCGCGGCTGCGGCAAGACCAGCAGTGCCAGGATCCTCGCCCGTTCGCTCAACTGTGAGCGGGGTCCCACCCCCGAGCCGTGCGGTGAGTGCGACTCCTGCGTGGCGCTGGCGCCCGACGGCCCCGGCTCGATCGACGTGATCGAGATCGACGCGGCCTCACATGGTGGCGTCGATGACGCCCGCGACCTGCGCGAGCGAGCGATCTTCGCGCCCGTTTCGAGCCGTTTCAAGGTATATATCATTGACGAGGCCCATATGGTCTCGTCGGCCGGTTTCAACGCGCTGCTCAAGCTCGTCGAGGAGCCGCCGGAGTACGTCAAGTTCGTCTTCGCGACCACCGAGCCGGACAAGGTCCTCGGCACCATCAAGTCGCGTACCCATCACTACCCCTTCCGGCTGATCCCGCCCGGCGTGCTCCGGCCATACCTCGAGACGCTGGCCGAGTCCGAGGGCGTCAAGGTCGAGCCGGCGGTGTTCCCGCTGGTGGTCCGCGCGGGTGGCGGCTCGGCCCGGGACTCGCTGTCCGTCCTCGACCAGTTGATCGCCGGCGCCGGCCCGGACGGCGTGAGCTATGCCGGCGCGGTGTCGCTGCTCGGGGTCACCGACGTCGCGCTGATCGACGAGATGTGCGACGCCCTGGCGGCCGGCGACGGAGCCGCGGCGTACGCGACCATCGACCGGGTGGCCGACGCCGGGCACGATCCCCGGCGGTTCGCCTCCGATCTGCTCGAACGGCTGCGCGACCTCATCGTGATGCAGCAGGTGCCCGACGCCGCTGCCAAGGGCCTGATCGACGCGCCGGACGACGAGCTGGCCCGGATGACCGCGCAGGCCGAGAGGTTCGGCCAGGCGACGCTGTCCCGGCTCGCGGACATCGTGCACAACGGGCTGACCGAGATGCGGGGCACCACGGCGCCGCGCCTGCTGCTCGAATTGATCTGCGCGCGGATGCTGCTGCCAGGCGCGGACGACTCCACCAGCGCGCTGCTCCAGCGGCTCGAGCGGATGGAGCGCAGGCTCTCGGCGACCGGGGACGCACCCGTCGTCTGGGCGGCCCCTCCGGTCGGCGCCGCGCCCGTCCCCGAGGCCCCGGTTGTTACCGCCGCGCCGGCCGCCGCCGCGCCTCCGGTCCGTTCCGCCCCCGTCGATCCCGACGCCGGGGCCGGCCCGGGCGCCGGGTCGCGCGAGCCCTCCGCCGCCGAACCGTCCGCGCCGGGAGCCC